>NZ_JBDPMI010000021.1:0-144096 GCF_039871555.1 Streptomyces sp. B5E4 | reverse complement strand
GGACGACAGCGTCCCGGCCGGCCCCGCCCCCGTTCTGCCGGCCCTCAGTCCTTCCTGCTACGGGCCGGGGTGCCGTTCTCCGCCCCCGGCCAGCCGTTGACGACGAACTGCGACCCCGGCTCGACGACCACGTCGCCGTCCGCCGAGCCGCTGATGCTGACGTTCGTGAGGTTCGCGCTGCCGCGGGCGCCGCCCATGGCGAGGATGCCGGCGCCGTTGTTGGACTTCTCGATCGACACGTTCGAGATGTTCACGTTCGGCATCTCGCCGCCGCCCGTCTTGAACTGGATCCCGTCGTACGTCGAGTCGTGGATGTCCGTGTCCTTGATCGTCACGCCCGGGATCGGCTGGCCCGCGGGGAAGAGCGTGATCGCGCCGAACTCCTGCGCCTCGCCCCAGAACGCGCCGCCGCAGCGGTACAGCGAGTTGCCCGAGAGCACCGTCTCGCCGGAGAACGGCACCGGGTCGTGGTCGGTGGCGAGCATGATGCCCGGGTAGTTCGCCGTGTCGGAGATCAGGTTGTTCTCGACGGTGTTGCCGTAACCGCCGTAGATCGCGACGCCGTTCGCGCGCCAGGGCAACTGGATGGTGTTGTTGCGGAAGGCGTTGTCGTGGCCGATGTCGGTGGCCGGGTCCTTCACGTACTTGCTGGCCCAGACCGCGAGCGAGTCGTCGCCCGTGGTGCGGAAGGACGAGTTGACGACCTCGGAGTTGCGGGTGCCGTTGGTGAAGTTGATGCCGTCCGCGTACGTGTTGCGGATCCGCATGCCGCTGAACTTCAGCCCGTCGGCCGGGCCCCACAACTCCGGCCTGTTGGAGTAGTCGCGGCCGACCCAGACGCCGACGTTGGCGTGCTCGATCCACACGTTCGTGATCTCCGTGCCGACGCCGAACCGGCCGTTCAGGCCGACGCCGCCCTCGTGGCCGCCGTCGCCGCCGCGGATGGTGCCGGAGCCGAAGACGGCGAGGTCGGAGATCTTGGTGTTCTTGTCGATGTCGAAGCCGAAGTTGCCCTCGTGCGGGTGGTTGATGCCGCCGGCCTCGTGCGGCGGGGTCAGGGTGGAGAACTGCGAGTGCCACATGCCGGCGCCGCGGATGTCGACGTTGCTGATGCCGACCTGGTTGTACTGGCCGCCGGCGAGGTCCTCGGTGAGGATCTTCTGCTCCTGCCGCCACTGGCCCGGCGGGACCCAGACGCACTCGATCTCGCCGTTCTGGTCGGCGGTGACGGCCGCCTGCAGCGCCTCGGTGTCGTCGGTGCCGTCGTCGGGCACGGCGCCGTACTCGGTGATCGACGTGCACGCGGCCGGCTTTTCCTTCGGCGGTGCGACCTGCTCCAGGTCGATCAGGTCGATGACGTAGAACGCGGCGCTGTCGTCGGCGTCACGCTGGAGGCGGAAGGTGGTGCCGGCCGGGTAGCTCTCCGCCAGCAGGGCGTGGGACTCGTCGAAGAGCCGGCGGGCGTCGGTCTGCGGGTTGTTGGTCAGGCCCTCGGGGTCGTCGGTGTTGCCGTACAGCCAGCTGTGCTGGGACGACAGGTCCAGCTTCTGCACGAACTCGCCGTTCGCGTACAGGCTGATGGTCGCCTCCGCGCCGCCGCCGCCCGGGGCGTCGGGGATGGAGTTGCGGACGACGATGGAGTTGGTCGGGGAGGTCGAGGTGAACTCGACGTGCTGACCGGTGTTCTCCAGCCGTACGGACTGGCGGCCCGAGGACTCGGACGCGAAGTTCGTGTGCCCGAAGGTGCGCTTCGCGTCGGCCTCCAGCAGGGTGCCGTCGTACGTGCCGGCCTCGGCCTCGTACGCGACGTAGGGCAGCTCCGCCCCGGCCGCGGCCGCGTTGCCGGCGGCGACCGTGCCGGCGGAGCCGGCGCCGCCGCCCTCGGGGGCGACGCCGGCCAGGGCGGGTCCTGAGAGGGGCAGGACCCCGATCGCGACCAGGCCGAGCGTCGGTATCCCGACGGCCACGCGCCGTCTGAGGTGCTTCCACTTCATGGTGTCCTCTGTTCTGTGGGGGCTGACAGAGTGCATGCCGTCTTCTTGCAAGAAATCGACGTAAGTTTGCGTAACAGAGTCGATGTCTTGCTGATCAGCAGTCAGAGTTTTGAGGCAGCCCGCGGGTTTGTCAATGGTCCGCGCACGGCGCCTTGTCCGGGCCGCCCGCGCCGCGCGGGTAGGCTGCCGGAGGGCGGAGGGGGAACCGGAAACGTCATCGCGGGAGGATTCGTGCTCGTACTGCTGCCACCGTCGGAGGGCAAGGCCGAGGGCAGGCGCGGAGCCGCACTGAAGCTCGACTCGCTCTCCCTGCCCGGCCTCACCGCCGCCCGCGAAGCCGTCCTCGACGAGCTGGTGGGACTCTGCGCCGCCGACGAGGAGAAGGCCGCCGACGTGCTGGGCCTCACCGACGGCCTGCGCGGCGAGGTGGCGCGCAACGCCCGGCTGCGGACCGCACCGACCCGCCCCGCGGGGCAGATCTACACCGGCGTCCTCTACGACGCGCTCGGCCTCGCCACGCTCGACGCCGCGGCGAAGCGGCGCGCGTCGGCGTCGCTGCTGGTGTTCTCCGGCCTGTGGGGCGCCGTCCGCATCGGCGACCGCATCCCGGCGTACCGCTGCTCCATGGGGGTACGCCTCCCGGCCGCGGGCGCGCTCGGCGCGTACTGGCGCGGCCCGCTGGACGCCGCCCTGCCGGCGGCGGCGGGGCGCGGGCTCATCCTCGACCTGCGCTCGTCGGCGTACGCGACGGCCTGGCGGCCCCGCGGCGAACTGGCCGCGCGCACGGCGGCGGTGCGGGTGCTGCACGCGACGGTGGTCGACGGGGTGGAGAAGCGCTCGGTGGTCAGCCACTTCAACAAGGCGACCAAGGGCCGGCTGCTCCGCGACCTTCTGACCTCAGGCGCGAAGCCCCGCACCCCGGCGGCACTGCTGACGGCGCTGCGCGATCTGGGGTACCGGGTGGAGGGGGAACCGCCGCAGCGGGCGGGGCAGCCGTGGGAGCTGGACGTGGTGGTGACGGAGCTGTAGGCCGTCACGTCCTTTCGGCTTCCCCGCTTCCCGCTTTCCCGCCTCCCGCTTCCCCGATTCCCGCTTTCCCGCACGCCCGCCCCAGGGTAGGCCGCCCCTCTGACAGACAGGGACCGGCGGACACCGGGCGGCGCACCCGCGTTGCACGCTACGCAACGTTCGTTGCAACCGCGTGGTCGCGGAGGCACGATGACGGCGTGACCACTGACTCCGCCTCCGCGTCCGCCCCCTTCTCCGTCCTCGGACTCGCGCCCGTCGTCCCGGTCGTCGTCCTCGACGACGCCGCCGACGCCGTGCCGTTGGCGCGTGCCCTGGTGGCCGGAGGGCTGCCGGCGGTCGAGGTGACCCTGCGCACGCCGGCGGCGCTCGACGCGATCCGGGCGATCGCCGCCGAGGTCCCGGACGCGGTGGTCGGCGCCGGCACGGTGCTGAACGCCGAGGCGGTGGAGGCCTCCGCCGCCGCGGGCGCCCGGTTCCTCGTCAGCCCCGGCACGACGGACGGGCTGCTGTCCGCGATGGCGGCCTCGGGTCTGGCGTATCTGCCCGGGGTGTCGACGGTGTCGGAGGCGATGGGCCTGCTGGAGCGGGGGGTGACGGAGATGAAGTTCTTCCCGGCGGAGGCGTCGGGCGGCATCGCGTACCTGAAGTCCCTGGCCTCCCCGCTGCCCCGCGCCCGGTTCTGCCCGACGGGCGGCATCACGGCGGAGTCGGCGCCGCGGTATCTGGCGCTGCCGAACGTCGGCTGCGTGGGCGGCACATGGATGCTGCCGAAGACGGCGCTGGCGGCAAAGGACTGGGCGACGGTGGAGAAGCTGGCAGCGGAGGCCGCGGCGCTCGGGCGGCTGTGACCGCCTGGGTCCGCCGGACCGGGGGTGTCTCAGCGGTCTTGGTGAAGTGCGTCAATGAGATGTTCGCGCACGACCTCAAGCACGGCGATCTTCCCGTCCACGTCGGTGAGTCTGGGGGCGATGACCCGCGCGCTCTCGGGGCAGACGGGACCTCCGCGATGTCGGCCACGCACGTCCGGATGCGGGCGTGCTGTGTGGCGGTCTCCGCCAGGCGTTCGGCAGTCCGGCCGACGATGAGGACCTCGGCACCCGCGGTGGCGAACAACTGGGCGGTCGCGCGACCGATCCCGGTGCCTCCCCCGGTGATGATCACGGCCCGGCCGTGAAGGGTGTTCGTCTCTTCCCTGGCCGGGACGCTCAACCCTGACCCCGGCGTCAAGGTCAAGGACGAAGGACTGCATCAGCAGCCGAAGCCGGCGTACCCATGGGTCGCGGCAACAACGATCCGGCATCGGGTCGGAGCCCGCGGAGGAGAGGCGGACCCGGCATGGGGCGGGGCGCGGGGCGCGGGGTGGCGCGCTGAGTGTCAGCGCAGGTGCGAGGTGTCGTTCAGCAGCCGTACGCTCGCGAGCCCGTCCGCGTAGTACGCGACCTCCGACACCGCCGCCGGCGACAGCTCCATCCGGTACAGCGCCTCCGGCGGCGCCCCCAGCGCCAGCCGGACCAGCGTCTTGATCGGCGTCACGTGCGTCACGAGCAGCACCGTGCGTCCTGCGTACCGCGCGAGGAGCCTGTCGCGCGCGACCGCGACGCGGCGGCTGACCTCGGCGAAGGACTCCCCGCCACCGCTCGGCGCCGCCTTCGTGGAGCGCAGCCAGGCGGCGAGATCGTCGGGGTGGCGCTCCCGCACCTCCGCGAACGTCAGCCCCTCCCAGGCGCCGAAGTCCGCCTCGCGCAGCCCGTCCTCGACCCGGATGTCCAGCCCGAGCCGCCCGGCCGCCGCCTCCGCGGTCTCGCGGCAGCGGCGCAAGGGGGAGCTGACCACGGCCTGAACGGTGCCGCGGGCGGCGAGGAGCCCGGCAGCGGCCGCGGCCTGGCCGCGGCCGGTGGCCGAGAGCGCGGGGTCGCCGCCGCCCGTGCCGGAGAAGCGTTTCTGGGGGGTGAGGTCCGTCTCGCCGTGGCGGAGCAGGAGGAACGTGGTGGGCACCCCGAGGCCGGGGCCCCAGCCCACCGCGGGGGTCGCGGACTTGCCGGCGCCCTCCGCCGGTACGGCGCCTTCGGCCCGTACGGCGCCCTCGGCCCCTGCGTCGGAGCCCGCCCCGGATCCGCCGGCCGCCGCGTCCAGCCCGGCCCGCGACGCCTCCGCGCTCCACCGCTCCCCGCGCCTGCCCGCGTCCATCGCCTCGTTCGCGAGCCGGTCCGCGTGCTTGTTCTGCTCCCGCGGAATCCACTCGTACGACACCCGCCCCGGCGGGAAGATCTCCCGTGCCTCGGCGGCCAGTTCGCGCATCCCGGGGTGCTTGGTCTTCCAGCGCCCCGACATCTGCTCGACGACGAGCTTGGAGTCCATCCGCACCCGGACCTCCGCGTCCGGGTCGATCGCCCGCGCCGCCCGCAGCCCGGCGATCAGCCCCCGGTACTCCGCGACGTTGTTGCTCGCCACCCCCACATGCGCCGCGTCCTCGGCCAGCACCGCGCCGTCCGCGTCGCGCACCACGGCGCCGTACCCCGCGGGCCCGGGGTTCCCCCGCGAGCCACCGTCCGCCTCGACGGTGAACACGCGCCGGGCCGGGCCGGGCATCAGAGGCCGGATTCGGGTGTACGGACCAGGATCCGGCGGCAGTTCTCGCACCGGACGACGGTGTCGGGGGCCGCGGCCCGTACCTCGTTGATCTCCGTGATGTTCAACTCCAGCCGGCAGCCCTCGCAGCGCCGCTGGTACAGCCGGGCCGCGCCGACGCCGCCCTGCTGCTCGCGCAGTTTGTCGTACAGCTTCAGCAGGTCCGCGGGGATCTCGCCGGCGGCGACCGCGCGTTCCTTGGTGACCGTGCCGGCCTCGGCGTCGATCTCGCTCAGCGCCGCGTCGCGCCGGGCCGCGGCGTCCGTGATCTTGGCCTGAACCGACTCGACCCGCCCGGTCAGCTCCGCCACCCGCTCCTGCACGGTCTCGCGGCGCTCCATGACCTCCAGGACCACGTCCTCCAGGTCGCTCTGCCGCCGGGCCAGCGAGGCGATCTCGCGCTGGAGGCTCTCCAGGTCCTTGGGCGAGGTCACCGCGCCGGAGTCCAGCCGCTGCCGGTCGCGCGCGGCGCGCTGGCGCACCTGGTCGACGTCCTTCTCGGCCTTGGCCTGCTCGCGTTCGGTGTCGCTCTCCTCGGTCTGCGCGGCGACGAGCAGGTCGCGGTGCTGCGCGAGGTCGGACTCCAGGCCGGCGACCTCCTCGTGTTCCGGGAGGGTGCGGCGGCGGTGCTGGAGCTGGGTGAGGCGGACGTCGAGGGCCTGGACGTCCAGCAGGCGGATCTGGTCGGCGGGCGCGGCGTTCAAGCTGGCTGCTCCGGGCTCGTAGGGGCAAGGCTGGCGCGGGGGGCGGGGGATCCCGCCGTGCCCGCGGAAGGTGCGGCCGGTGCGGCCGGTGCGGGCGAGTGCGTGGTCCAGGGGTCGGTCACGATACGCGACACCCGCGTGCGCAGACCCCATGCGTTCCGGTCCGAGATCGCGTCCAGCTGGGCGGCGGCCTGCTCGCACCAGGGCCACTCCGTGGCCCAGTGGCCCGCGTCGATCAGGTACGGGCGGCCGCCGGCGGCGAGCGCGGCGTGCTGCTGCGCCTCGGAGACGGGGTGGTGACGCAGGTCGGCGGTGACGTAGACGTCGACGCCGGCGGCGCGCACGGCGTCGAAGAGCCCGTCGCCGGAGCCGCCGCAGACGGCGGCCGTACGGACCTCGCCCTCCGGGTCGCCGGCGACGCGCAGTCCGGTGGCGGTCCGGGGCAGGGACGCGGCGGCGCGCTCGGCGAACTCCCGCAGCGGCACCGGGGCGTCCAGCTCGCCGAGCCGGCCGAGGCCGCGGCGGCCCGCGGGGTCGTCGGCGTCGGGCACGAGCGGGCCGGTGACGCGCAGGCCGAGGGCGCCGGCGAGGGCGTCGGAGACACCGGGGTCGGCGCGGTCGGCGTTGGTGTGGGCGACGTGCAGCGCGACGTCGTTCTTGATGAGGGTGTGCACGACGCGGCCCTTGAACGTGCCGGCCGAGACGGTCGACGTACCGCGCAGGTAGAGCGGGTGGTGGGTGACGAGCAGATCGGCGCTCCACTCGACGGCTTCGTCGACGACCTCGCGCACCGGATCGACGGCGAACAGCACGCGCTCCACGCGGGCGTCCGGGTCGCCGCACACCGTGCCGACCGCGTCCCACGGCTCGGCGCGGCCGGCGGGCCAGAGGGCTTCGAGCGCGGCGACGACGTCGGCAAGTGCGGGCACGGGGCAAGGCTACCTCCGCCGACCCGGCCCGGATGCCGCGCCCACCGGCAAGCACAGGGGACGGCCCGGCGAAGCGGAACGGCGGATCCGCCACCCGTATGTGTGGAATGACCCGCGCCGCGCCGATTGCCATGACGTGCGAAAACTACCTTCGCGTGCGGAGGTGAGGGAACCGGATGAGGTCCATTGCAGAATCGATTCCTTCAGGGACGACGGGCACGACGGTGACGACGGCGGCGCCCGCCCCGACGACCGCGGCGGCGGACGCGACGCCGGCGCCGGATGCGGTAGCGGGTCCGGAGGCGGCGGACGCGGGTACGGCGGCGGGGGCGGCGGGCGCCGGAGCACCGGCGGATCCGGGGCCGCCGGCTACCGGCGGAGCGCCGGCCGCAGGCGGAGCGCCGGCCGCAGGTGGAGCGCCGGCCGCCACGGGACGGCCGGGCGGCACCGGACCGGCGTCGGAGCCCGGGGCGTTGACCGCCGCGGAAGCCGGGATCGCCGCGGCGGCCGGGGCGGGAAACGCGGCTGCCGCAATGGTGGCGGTCGCGGTCGCCGCGACGACGCCTGCCGTGCCCCCCGCACGCCGCGCCGCACCGCCCACCGCCCCTCCCCCGGCCGCCGCCCCCGGCCGCGCCGTCGGCCGGGCCGGATTCACCCTCACCGCCGACGGCACGTACGGCGCTTGCCTCGCCACCGACGCGGACGGCAACTGGTTCCCCGAACGGTGGACCCTGCACGGCCCCGAGCCGTACACCGTCCCCCTCCCCTGCGCGCAGCCGGAGGAGCCCGGGACCACGGTCCTGCCGCTGGCCGACGGCCGCGTTCTGGTCCGCCGGCTCGTCGGCGGCACCGACCACACGTTCTCCCTCCTGCACCCCTCCGGGCCCGACACCACCGAGCAGACGCTCGGCTCGGTGACCGCGCCCCGGCTCGCGCTCGTACCGCCCGCGCCGGAGTGCGTCGAGGTGTACGCCCTGGCGCCACCGGAACCCGGCGGCGAGACGACCGCCGTATGGCGGGTGTACGGAGGCGGGTTCGCGGGCGCCGGCACGGCGCACCCGGAGCGGGTCGGCGAACTCCCGGGCCGGTGCGCGGGCCGCGGCTGGCTGGACCGTACGGGCCGGGCGCTGGCCGTCGACCAGGAACTGGACGGGCGGACGAAGGCCGTGACGGTCGGGCTGCACGACGGGGTGGAGGTCAGCCCGCTGCTGCAGCTCACCGCGGAGAGCAACGACCGCCTGCTGCTCGCCGACCCCGACAGCGGGCTGCTGCTCCTGTGCTCCGACGCCCCGGGGCGCGACCGGCTGGGGTGGGGGGTGCTGGGCAGCGGGCGGCCGGTGCGGTTCCCGGACGCGCTGTGCCCGCGGGACACGGCGGTGACGCCGTTCGCGGTGCAGCCGGGGCAGGTGCTGACGCCGGAGCAGTGCGGGGTGGCGCTGCGGCTCGACGGTCCCGGCGGCTGCCGGCTCGGGGTGTGGCGGCCGGCATCGCGGCGGCTGGTCCCCCTGCCGCCGCTGCCGGGATGGATCACCGGCAGCGGACTGTGGACCCAGTGGGGCGAGCTGCGGCTGCCGTACGCCACACCGGCCCACCCCTGCGGTCTGGCCCGGCTGGCCGTCCCCGACCCGGCCGCGGCCGAGCTGCTGAACGCGCCGCCCCTCTGCGACCCGGCCCCCGACTCCGTACCGGACGGCGCCGCCGGGCCGGCCCCCGAGGAGGACACCGCCACGCGCCCCATCCCCCTCCGGCAGGCCCCGCTCTGAAAGCCGCCCCCCGCTCCGGCTGCGCACCGCCGGGGCGGGGGGCTCAGTCGTGCTCGACCACCGTGTCGGCCAGCACCGGCGCGTCGTCCCGCTCCACGGCGCTCGCGGTCAGCCGGATCCGCCCGCCCACCGCGGACTCCCCCGGCTCCGGCCACAGCCGGATCCGCAGCGTCTCGCCCGGATACACCACCCCCGCGAACCGCGTCGCGTAGGACCGCACCCGCCCGGTGTCGCCGTCCAGCACCGTGTCCACCGCCGCCTTCAGCGCCATCCCGTACGAGCACAGACCGTGCAGGATCGGCCGGTCGAACCCGGCGAGCGCGGCGAACTCCGGGTCGGCGTGCAGCGGATTCCAGTCGCCGGACAGCCGGTAGAGCAGCGCCTGGTCCTCCCGGATGCCGCGGTCGACGACGTGCGCCGGCGGACCCCCGGGGGCGGGCAGGCGCGGTGACGGTCCGCGCTCGCCGCCGAAGCCGCCCTCGCCGCGTACGTAGAGCTGGGTGTCGGACGTCCACAGCGGGCCGTCCGCGTCGGCCGCCTCGGTGCGCAGCACCAGCACGGCGGCCTTGCCCTTGTCGTACACGGCGGCGATGCGCGAGGTGCGGGTCGCCTCGCCGGCGGACGGCAGCGGGCGGTGCAGTCCGATGCGCTGCGCGCCGTGGAGTACGGCGGTGAGGTCGACGTCGACGCCGGGGGCGTCGAGCCCCGCGCCCTCGCCGGCCACGCCCCCGTCACCGGCGACGGTGACGAAGCTGGGCAGCACGCGCAGCCGGTCCTCCAGGACGTAGCGCAGCTCGGCGGCGTCGGTGGCGGGCCGTCCTGCGCCGATGCCCAGGTGGTAGAGGAGGACGTCCTTGCGGGTCCAGGAGAGCCGGGTCACGCGGGGTGCGGCGGCGAGGGCCCGGACGGCGTCGATGGGCATGGTGGCGCTGGCTCCTTCGCCGGCCGGGGGCACGCCCGCGGCCCGAGGCATCAGGGAGGGGCCAAGGGGCCGCGGGCCCGGCACGACCGTGGGGACGGGGGTGCGTGCGTGACGTGGTTCTATCGGCCGAGAGCACGAGAAGACCCCGGCGTGCCGTCCGCACCAGTCGGCACGCCGGGGTCGCTCTCGGGGCGCGGCCACAACGTGCAACAAGAACACGTTCTCGCCGCCGGATATATGTATAACGCAGTCCTCCGCGGTTGGGAAGACCGTAACGCCCCTTTACTGACACTCCGTCAGCATTCGACCACGGCTCGTCGACGATGCATACGCGCGATCCCGGGCCGCCGTTCAGGGGACAGCCCCGGCCAGGCTTCTTGTATGCCCCCTCCCGCTCCTGTGCATTCGACACATGCGCGGATATAAAACGACTAGTACTACCTCTGCGGCGCTGGCGCTCACCGCCGCCCTGCTCGCCGGCGCCACCGCCTGCGCCCACGGGCCGGTCGCCACCACCTCCGACGAGGGCAAGACCCCCGGCAAGGAGGCGCGGGCGCCCTTCACCCTCGTCGCCACCGGCGACATCCTCCCGCACGACTCGGTCATCCAGCAGGCGAACCGGGACGCCGGCGGCAAGGGTCACGACTTCCGCCCCATGCTCGCCGGTGTGAAGCCCGTCATCTCCGCCGCCGACCTGGCGATCTGCCACATGGAGACCGTCTACGGACCGGCCGGCGGCCCGTTCCGCGGCTACCCCGCCTTCGTCTCCCCGCCGCAACTCGCCGTCGCCGCCAGGGACACCGGCTACGACTCCTGCTCCACCGCCTCCAACCACACCCTCGACGACGGCTTCCCCGGCGTCCGCCGCACCCTCGACGCCCTCGACGCCGCCGGCGTGGCCCACGCCGGCTCCGCCCGGACCCCCGCCGAGGCGCGCCGGCCCGCGCTGCTGGAGGCGGGCGGGGCGACGGTGGCGCAACTCGCGTACACCTACGGCACGAACGGCATCGAGCCGCCGCGGGACCAGCCGTGGGCGGTCAACATCACCGACCCCGAGCGGATCGTCTCGGACGCGCGCCGGGCCCGCCGGGCGGGCGCCGACATCGTCGTGGTCAGCCTGCACTGGGGCACGGAGTGGCAGGACGCGCCGGACGCCACACAGCAGCGGCTCGCCCGCGAGCTGACCGCCTCGCGCTCGGCCGGGGCGCCGGACGTCGACCTGATCCTCGGCACGCACGCGCACGTGCCGCAGGCGTACGAGAAGGTCAACGGCACCTGGGTGGTCTACGGCATGGGCGACCAGATCGCCGGCCGCATGATCAACAACGCGGGCGCCCGCGACCCCCGCGGCAACCAGGGCACCATCGCCCGCTTCACCTTCTCTCCGCCGGCGCCGGACAGCGCGCGCTGGCGGGTGACGAAGGCGGAGTACCTGCCGCAGTTGACGGACCACGACCGCGCGGGCCCGGCCCGGGTCGTCGACCTCGACGCCGAACTGGCGGACGGCGAGGCCCCGGAGCACTACCAGCGCCTGCGCGAGCGCATCAGCGACGTCGTCCTCAGCCGCGGCGCGGGCGCGGACGGGCTGACCGCACCCCGTTGACCCCCGGCGGCGCACCCGACGCCCCCACGCCCCGCCTCACCGGCGGGAAGCCCCGCCGGAAGCACCACCCGGCGCCCCGCCCGGCAGCGCCGCGCGCACTCCCCTCGCCCCGCCCGGATCACGCCTTCGCCGGCCCCGGCACGGCGGCCGGGCGGGGCAGGGCTATGAGCATCAGCGCCGCGCAGCCCAGCAGGATCCCGACCCCCGTCTGGAAGGCCAGCGAGTACCCCGAGGCCAGCACCTCGGGCCCGGACTCGCCGCCGATGCGGGTGGCGGCCACCGTCGACAGCACCGCCAGGCCCAGCGAACCGCCCATCGTCCGGGACGTGTTCATCACCCCCGACACCACGCCCGCGTCGCCCGCGGGCGCGCCCGAGGTCGCCAGGTGGGCCAGCGGCGTGGCCATGAAGCCCACCCCGGCCATCATCAGGATCCCGGGCCCGGCGATGTCCGCGACGTACGTGCCGCCCGCGTCCGCCGTGCTCTGCCACAGATAACCGCCGGCCGCCATCAGCACACCCGCGATCGCGAGCGCCTTCGCGCCCGTACGGGCCAGCACCCGCGGCGCCAGCTTCGAGGCCGCCACGATCGTCAGCGAGTGCGGCACGAAGGCGAGGCCGGCCTCGATGGGCGTGTAGCCGAGGACGTTCTGCATGTAGAGCGAGAGGAAGTACCAGGACGAGAACATCGCCGCGCCGGTCACGAACATCGCCGTGTTGGCGGCCGACACCGAGCGCAGCCTAAAGAGCCCCAGCGGCATCAGCGGCGCCCGCGTCCTGGCCTCCACCGCCAGGAACGCCCCGACCAGCACCAGCCCGCCGGCGAGCGGCAGCAGCGCCGCGGCCGCCGTCCACCCGTGGCTCTCGGTCTGCACGATCCCGTACGACACGGCGCCGATCCCGGCGGTGACCAGGAGCGCGCCCGGGATGTCGAGCCGCCGGCGCGGCCCGCCGCGGCTCTCCGCCAGCCACAGGGCCGCACAGGTGAGGACCACGGCGCCGATCGGCACGTTGATCAGCAGCACCCAGCGCCACGACAACGCGTCCGTCAGCACCCCGCCGACGAGCGAACCGGCCGCGCCGCCGCCCGCGCCGACCGCCGTCCAGGTCCCGATCGCGCGCACCCGCGCCGGGCCCTCGGGCACGGAGGAGGTGAGCAGCGTCAGCGTCGAGGGCGCCAGCACCGCGGCGCCGACGCCCTGCGCGGCCCGCGCCGCGAGCAGCTGCCACGGCTCCTGCGCCAGGCCCCCGGCGAGGCTGGCGGCGGTGAACACCGCGAGGCCGACGAGGAAGACGCGCTTGCGGCCGAAGATGTCCCCGGCCCGGCCGCCGAGCAGCATGAGGCCGGCGAAGGCCAGCGTGTACAGGTTCACCACCCACTGCAGGCCCGACGCGCTCATCCCCAGGTCCGCGCGCATGGACGGCAGCGCGACATTGACGACGGAGACGTCGAGCACGACGAGGAACTGACCCGCGCACGCCGTGAGCACGATGACCCACAGGGGCGCGGCGGCACGGCGCTCGGCCGCCGCGGACGGCCGGGTACCGGGTGGTGACTGGTGCATCCCGTCATGGTCCCACCAGCCTCCGACACCGCGCACGGGCATATCGGTGTACGGACCATGCGACCCCGGTCGTAGGCCGATGGGGCAGGATCGGGCGGTTACGCGGCACCGGTGGCGCCGCGCGGCACACGACGCCCACCGACCGACGAAAGGCACCGCCGATGGAGCTGCCCCCGCCCTCCCCCGCCGTCCTCGCCGCCTTCGAGGCCGCTCAGGGCTTCATGCCCCGCGACGAGGGCCTCGCCCTGCACGCCGCCGCCGCCGAGGCCGCCGGCCTCGGGCTCCCCCTGCTGGAGGTCGGCACGTACTGCGGCCGCTCCACGATCCTGCTCGCCGCCGCCGCCCGATCGGCCGCCCGCCCCGGGGTCGTCGCCGTCACCGTCGACCACCACCGCGGCAGCGAGGAGCAGCAGCCCGGCTGGGAGTACCACGACCCCGCGCTCGTCGACGCCGCGACGGGCCTGATGGACACCCTGCCGGCGTTCCGCCGCACGCTGCACGCGGCCGGCCTCGAAGACCACGTCGTCGCCGTCGTCGGCCGGTCGCCGCAGATCGCCGCGCTGTGGAACCGCCCGCTGGGGCTGGTCTTCGTCGACGGCGGCCACACCGACGGGCACGCCACCGCCGACTACGAGGGCTGGGCCCCGCACGTCGCACCGGGCGGCCTGCTGGCCGTGCACGACGTGTTCGCCGATCCGGCGGACGGCGGGCAGGCACCGTACCGTATCTACCGGCGCGCGCTGGACTCCGGGGCGTTCACGGAGACCGCCGCGCACCGGAGCCTTAAGGTCCTGCGCCGTACCGGCACCGGAATTTGAGCGTCGGATACTTCTGCTACGGTCGCACGGATGTCCAGCCAGAACCGGCGGCCTCTCCGCGCCTATCTTCTGCTTGCACCCGTGGCACCGCTGGCCTTCGCCGGCGTACTCGTGTGGCAGTCGGTGGGAGGCGACGGTTCCGCGGCGAACGGGCGGGAACCCGGCGGGGCCCCATCGGCGTCCTCCTCCCCGACCCGGCCCACCGCCGAGGATCCCGAGGATTCGAACGACTCGGAGAATGCGAAGGATGCGAAGGACCCGGAGGTGGGCGAGAAGCCGCTGGCCGGAAAGGTGATCGTGCTGGACCCCGGGCACAACCCGAACAACCGCGACCACGCTGCCGAAATCAACCGCCAGGTCGACATAGGCACCGTACGCAAGGAGTGCGACACCACCGGCACCGCCACCAACGGCGGTTATGCCGAGGCCGACTTCACCCTGGACGTGGCCCGGCGCGCCCGCACCCTGCTGCGCGCACAGGGCGCGGAGGTGCGGCTCACGCAGGACGGCGAGCGGGAGTTCGGGCCGTGTATCGACGAGCGCGCCGAGACCGGCAACAAGGCCGGTGCCGACGCGGTCGTCTCCATCCACGCCGACGGCGGCGGGCCGGGATCCCGCGGGTTCCACGTGATCCTGCCGGGCGAGGTGCACGAGGGAAAGGCGGACACCACCGCCATCGTGAAGCCCTCGCGAAAGCTGGGCAAAGAGTTGAAGTCACACTTCGCGGAGGAAACCGGAAGTAAGCCCTCCAACTATGTGGGCGACGGCACAGGCTTCACGGTACGCACCGATCTGGGCGGACTGAACCTCTCGACTGTGCCCAAAGTCTTCATCGAATGCGGCAACATGCGGGACGCTAAGGACGCCGACCGGCTGACGGACGCCGTATGGCGGCAGCGGGCGGCGCACGGAATCACGAACGGCATCGGGGCTTTCCTGGCAGGGTAGGCGCAAGCCGTCGACAGTCCGGGAAATGCACACCGGGGGAACAAGGGGGACTCGTGGCCAGGGGGCCCGATGTGGCCGATCCGCGGACCCGTACGATGGGGCGGCATTTCGCGCTCCGCAGTGTCGGGATCTGCACCAGCAACAGCGACAACGACCAATACGTAAGGGACATTTCGTGAACATCCGCTCACTCACTCGGGGCGACGGCGTAGTGATCGGAGCAGCGCTGCTGCTGATTATCGCCTCGTTCCTCGACAGCATCTCGGTGGACTGCCCCACGGGCGCCGACTGCGGGAGCCTGGAGGTGCCCAACGGCTGGGACTCCGACCAGTTCCCGCTGCTGCCCGCGGTCTTCCTGACCGGCATCATCGCCGCCGGGCTCATCGTCCTCGGCCGGATGCGCGGCGACGACAAGCAGCTCGGCGGGCTCACCCTGAACCAGTGGGGCACCGCGCTGGCGGCCGCCGCCCTCTTCAGCTCGCTGTTCACCCTCTTCGGCGGCGCGCGGAACATGGCCAACGACGCCACCGGTGAAGACGTGTTCGGCATGGGCATCGGCCTGATCCTCGCGCTCATCGCCAACCTCGCGCTGACCGCGGGCGCGGTCCTCGGCCACGTCCTCCCGGCGTTCAAGGCGAACCTGCTGGGCAGCCCCGGCGCCCCGGCGCCCGCTGCCCCGTACGGCGGCGGCCAGCCGCAGCCCGGTTACGGCTACCCCGGCGGCGGTCAGCCCGGCCCCGGTGGCCCGCAGCCCGGTGGCCCGCAGGGCGGCGCCCCCTTCGGCGGCGGCCAGCAGCCGCCGTTCGGCGGCGGCCCCGGCGCCGGTGGCCCGCAGCCTGGCGGCCCGCAGGGCGGTGCCCCGGCCGGCGCCCGCCCGCAGCAGGCGCAGGCCGCGCCGCAGCCGGCGGCCGGCGGCTCGTTCGCGCCGTTCTGGTTCGCGGTGCCGGCGGCCCGGCCGCTGTTCGCGGAGGACGGCTCGTCGGCGCAGATCGCCGAGCTGACCCCGGGCATCTGGTACCTGGCGGTGGACCAGCGCGGTGCCGCGCTGGTCGCGCAGACCCAGGACGGCCGCCGCGGCGTGCTGCAGGACACCACGGGTATCCAGCGCGGCGCCTGACGCCCGCGCCAGGCGCATCCCCGACGGCCCCCGCCCGATGCTTCATGCTTCGGGCGGGGGCCGTCGTATGCGCGCTCACCCCCAGGCCGTCGCCGCGAGCCAGCTCTCCAGCACCGCCGCCTCGCCCAGCAGTTCCACCCGGTCGCTGTCCGGCGGCAGCCGCCGGTAGAAGACCCGCAGCACGTCCGCCAGCGGCCCGCGCAGCGCCACCGCCGCCTTCGCGTGCTCCCGGCGCCAGCCGAACCCCTCGGGACCCAGCTCGATCAGCCACTCCGCGCCCGCCTCCGGGGGCGTGTCGGTGGCGTGCAAGTGGATGCCCGAGCCCACGAGTTCCGGGGCGCGCAGCGGTTCCAGGTCGGGGTCGCCGCCGCGCTGCGCGAACTCCAGGATCTCCAGCCACTCGTCGATCGCGTCGGCCGCCACCTCCGCCTCGACGCTGAACTCCACCCCCGCCGCCCCGTCCGCGTCCGCCCGGTGCACCACCGTCTCGTGCGCCATCCGCCGCGCCCAGAACGCGGCCCGCTGCTCCTCCGCCCAGCTCCACACCCCCGCGTCCGCCCCCGCCGCGCGCAGCTCCGCGGCGAGCAGGTCCGCGCCCTCGGCCAGCCAGTCGTCGAGCGCGGCGGCGGTGCGCGGCTCGGGTCCGGTGAAGCCGGGCACCGTCTCCTCGGCGAGTTCTTCGGTGGCGCGGGTACGGACGAGTGCGGCCGCCCAGCGGTGCGCGCCGCCGACGTGCACGGCGAGTTCGCCCAGGTCCCAGTCGGGGCAGGTGGGCACGCGGGTGGCGAGGTCGGCGCCGCGGACGGTGCGGCGCAGCAGGCCGGTCTGCGCGACGACTTCGGTGCAGTAGCGGTCGTACGGGAGTCTCATGCCAGCGCACTCTACGGGCGCGCACCCGGCCGGCCCTGCGCGCGGCCACCTGCGCTTCCGCGAGCGCTAGCCGCGCTTCCGCGCGCCGTCCCCCGGCGCGTCGACCAGCCGGCAGACCGTCTCGATGTCGGTCCGCACCTGCGCGCTCGACGCGCGCCCCGACAGCCACGTGATGAGCGCCGCGTGCCACGTGTGCTCGATCACCCGCGCCACCGACGACTGGTCCGGCGTCGGGCGGCCCTCGGCGCCCATCGCGTCCAGGATGATCGCCGACGTCAGCCGGGAGGCCACCTCGACCTCCGGGCTCACCGACCGGTCGGCGAAGATCAGGGCACGCACCATCGCGTCCGCGAGCTGCGGCTCGCGCTGGAGCGCGCGGAAGGCGCGCATCAGCGTCTGCGCCACCCGGGCGCCGGGCTCGGCGGCGGTCGGGGGGCGCTTGCGCAGCGTCTCGTGCAACTGCCGCAACTGGTCCTGGAGGGTGGCGACGAGCAGGTGGACCTTGGACGGGAAGTACCGGTACAGCGTGCCGAGGGCGACGCCCGCCTGCTCCGCGACCTCGCGCATCTGCACCGCGTCGAAGCCGCCGCGGCCGGCCAGCTCCGCGGTGGCCTTGAGGATGCGGCGGCGGCGCGCCTCCTGCCGCTCGGTGAGCCGCGCCCGGCCCGCCCTCGATGTTGTCGTCATGTGTCCCGATCTGTGCCGTGCTTCCCCCGACGGCAGACCGGCGCGCAGGTCCCGCTACCAACCGGTAGATTCGAAGCCGCCGAACGTCTGCCTGAAACTTGTTCTAGATTAGCGCGAGCGGTTACGCTCCGGCGAAACTGCAGTGAGAAGGGGGCCGTACGTGACCGCCGAGGTGCCACTGCGCATCGCCCTGCTCAGCTACAAGGGCAACCCCTACTGCGGCGGACAGGGCGTCTACGTCCGCCACCTCTCCCGCGAGCTGGCCCGCCTCGGCCACCGGGTCGAGGTGATCGGCGCCCAGCCCTACCCCGTGCTCGACCCCGGCGTCACCCTGACGGAGCTGCCCAGCCTCGACCTCTACCGGCAGCCCGACCCCTTCCGCACCCCCGCGCGCGGGGAGTACCGCGACTGGATCGACCTGCTCGAAGTCGGCACGATGTGGACCGGCGGCTTCCCCGAGCCGCTGACCTTCAGCCTCCGCGCCCGCCGCCATCTGGCCGCCCGGCGCGGCGACTTCGACGTCGTCCACGACAACCAGACCCTCGGCTACGGCCTCCTCGGCGGCACCCGCGCCCTCGGCGCCCCGCTCGTGACCACCGTGCACCACCCGATCACCGTCGACCGGGACCTCGAACTGACCGCCGCGCCCGACTGGCGGCGGCGCTACTCGGTGCGCCGGTGGTACGGGTTCACGCGCATGCAGCGCCGCGTCGCCCGCCGGCTGCCGGCGGTGCTGACGGTCTCCGGCTCGTCGCGTACGCAGATCACCGCCCAGCTCGGGGTGCGCCCCGAGCGGGTCCACGTGGTGCCGATCGGCGCGGACACCGAGCTGTTCACGCCCGACCCTGCGGTGCCCCGGGTGCCGGGCCGGATCGTCACGACGGCGAGCGCGGACGTGCCGCTGAAGGGCCTGGTGCACCTCGTCGAGGCGCTGGCGAAGATCCGTACGGAACAGCCGGACGCGCACGTGGTCGTGGTAGGCAAGCGCGCGGAGGACGGTCCGGTCGCGCAGGCCGTCGAGCGCTTCGGGCTGGGCGGGGCGATCAGGTTCGTCACCGGCATCAGCGACGAGGAGCTGGTCGGCCTGCTGCGCAGCGCGCAGGTCGCGTGCGTGCCTTCGCTGTACGAGGGCTTCTCCCTGCCGGCCGCCGAGGCGATGGCGACGGGCACGCCCCTGGTCGCCACGACGGGCGGCGCGATCCCGGAGGTGGCGGGCCCGGACGGCGAGACCAGCCTGGCGGTCCCCCCGGGAGACGCCGGCGCCCTGGCCACCGCCGTCACCCGGCTGCTCTCCGACGCCCCCCTGCGGGCGCGGCTGGGGGCGGCGGGCCGCGCGCGGGTGCTGGCCCGCTTCACCTGGGCCCAGGCGGCGAAGCAGACCGCCGACCGCTACCGCGAGACGATCGCGGCGCACCCCGCGGCGGACGCCCGCCCCCGGCCGAAGGGCGGCCCGGCAACGGCAAGAATGCACGCAGCGGGCGGTGACCGCTGATGCCCCGCGGACCGGTGGACCGCGACCGCCACGCACCGGGACGCGGCCGGCGCCGGCCGCCCGGCCGCGGCCACGCGCCCGGCGCGAGCGCCTCCGGCCGCCACCGACGACGACCGGACGGTGCGCCGCGGACCGCGGCCGGCCGCGCGGCAGCGCCGGCCCGCCCCGCCGACTCGGTTACTCTCCGGCCCCGTGGCAACGACGCCCCGGCCGGCCGCGCCCTCGCGCACTCCTCTCCCCCGCCCCTCTCCGCCCCCGTACGCTCCCTGCCGACCCCTCCGGAGGAGATTTGCTGACCGTCGACTTCACCCGCTTCCCGCTCGCGCCCGGTGACCGCGTGCTCGACCTCGGCTGCGGCGCGGGGCGGCACGCCTTCGAGTGCTACCGGCGCGGCGCCCGCGTCGTCGCCCTCGACCGCGACGGCGACGAGATCCGCGAAGTCGCCCGCTGGTTCGCGGCGATGAAGGAGGCGGGCGAGGCCCCGGCGGGCGCCACGGCCACGGCCGTCGAAGGCGACGCCCTCGCGCTGCCGTTCCCCGACGACAGCTTCGACGTCGTCATCGTCTCCGAGGTGATGGAGCACATCCACGACGACAAGGGCGTGCTCGCCGAGATGGTGCGCGTGCTGCGCCCCGGCGGCCGGATCGCGGTCACGGTCCCGCGCTACGGCCCGGAGAAGGTCTGCTGGGCGCTCTCGGACGCGTACCACGAGGTCGAGGGCGGCCACATCCGCATCTACAAGGCGGACGAACTGGTCGGCAGGATCCGCGAGTCGGGCCTCAAGCCGTACGGCCTCCACCACGCGCACGCGCTGCACGCGCCGTACTGGTGGATCAAGTGCGCCGTCGGCGTCGACAACGACACGTCGCCCGCCGTCCGCGCGTACCACAAGCTGCTGGTCTGGGACATCATGAAGAAGCCGCTGGCGACGCGCCTCGCCGAGCGGCTGCTGAACCCCGTCATGGGCAAGAGCGTCGTCGTCTACGCGACCAAGCCCCACGAGGGCGGCCGGTGACCGGCTCCGAACGCACCGAACACCTCGTCCTGCCCGGCGTGCTGGACGCCGCCGAGGTGGCGCAGACCGTCGCCGGGATCGCCGCGGTGCAGCGGGACGACGGGGCGATCCCGTGGTTCCGCGGACACCACCTCGACCCGTGGGACCACACCGAGGCGGCGATGGCCCTGGACGCCGCGGGCGAGCACGCGCGGGCGGAGGCGGCGTACGAGTGGCTGCGCCGGCATCAGTTGGCGGACGGCTCCTGGTACGCGGCGTACGCGGACGGGGACGCGGCCCGCCCGACCGACCGGGCCCGGGAGACGAACTTCTGCGCGTACCCCGCGGTCGGCGTCTGGCACCACTACCTGGCCACCGGCGACGAGGCGTTCCTGCGCCGGATGTGGCCGGTGGTGCAGGGGGCGACGGAGTTCGTGCTGGGGCTCCAGCAGCCGGGCGGCCAGGTGGGCTGGAAACGGGAGCCGGCCGACGGCGAAGTCCTCACCGACGCCCTGCTGACCGGCTCCTCCTCCGTGCACCACGCGCTGCGCTGCGCGCTGGCCGCCGCAGAACGGCTCGGCGAGCCGCAGCCCGGCTGGGAGCTGGCGCTCGGCCGGCTCGCGCACGCGATCCGGCAGCACCCGGAGCTGTTCCTCGACAAGGACCGCTTCTCGATGGACTGGTACTACCCCGTGCTCGGCGGCGCGGTCACCGGTCCGGCGGCCGTCGCGCGCATCGCGCGCGAGTGGGACCGCTTCGTCGTCCCCGGGCTCGGCGTGCGCTGCGTCAGCGACCGGCCGTGGGTGACCGGTGGCGAGAGCGCGGAGCTGGTGCTCGCGCTGTGGGCGGCGGGCGACGGCGACCGGGCGCTGGAGGTGCTGCGCTGGCTGAAGCACCTGCGGGCGGAGGACGGCATGTACTGGACGGGTTACGTCTTCGAGGACGACGCCATCTGGCCCGCGGAGCGCACGTCGTGGACGGCGGGGGCGCTGCTGCTCGCGCTGGCGGCGGTCGGCGGCGAGGAGGCGACGGGCGCGGTCTTCGGCGGCGCGGGGCTGCCGCGGGGGCTGGACCCGGGCTGCTGCTGAGCGGTACGGGCCGCGGGCCCCGGCCCTTCCGCGACCCGGAGCCCCCGGTCCGTACGGACCCCGTACCGCAACCTCCCTCGTCAGGCGCGCCCCCTGGCCGGGACCGGCACTGACCTCCGCGGGTACGGGGCGGTAAGGTGAGCGGCGACAACTTCAACCGCGTCCCGCAGGGGAAGCCGGTGCGAATCCGGCGCTGACCCGCAACCGTGAGTGCGGCCGCCATGGCCGTACGAGCCGGAGCACCCGCGGGACGCGGCAGGCTCATGGGGCCCCGCCCGGTACCGACGCCGGCCCGGGGCCCGTCCGTCGCGGTACGCGGAGCTGAGCCCGGCACCCCCGGCCCGCGCGGAGCGCGGACGGGCGGCCGCGGCCGGCTGTGCCCGCCGCCCCGTCCGAAAGGCCCCCGCTCCGCCATGGCTCCGATAGGCCGGAACGCCGCCGCCCGCAGCACGCGCGCCGCACTCGCCGCCGCCGTGCTGCTGCCCCTGACCGTCGCCGGCTCGGCGACGGCGGCCTCGGCCGCCACCGCGCCGCAGGCGGCACCGCAGGCCGTACCCGCACAGAAGAAGCTGCCCGAGGGGCTGTACGGCACCGCGGACCCCGAGTTCGACGGCGTCTGGCGGCAGTCGCTGGCCATCCTCGCCCAGCGCACGCAGCAGTTGCGCCCGGCTCCGGCCGCGGTCGGCTTCCTCACCGGCCAGCAGTGCGCGGACGGCGGCTTCGCCGCATACCGCGCGGATGTCGCCGAGCCCTGCGACGAGGCGACCGAGGACACCAACGCCACGGCCGCCGCGGTGCAGGCGCTGAGCGCGGCGGGCGGCGAACGCAAGGCGGTCGGCAAGGGCGTGGCCTGGCTGAAGAAGGTCCAGAACGAGGACGGCGGCTGGGGCTTCAACCCCGGCGGCCCGACGGACGCCAACTCCACCGCGGTCGTCGTCGGCGCGCTCGCCGCGGTCGGCGAGAAGCCGGAGAAGACGACGGCCGGCGGCGGCAGCCCGTACGACGCGCTGGCGACGCTGCAGCTCGGCTGCGACGCGAAGAAGGCGGAGCGGGGCGCGTACGCGTACCAGCCGGAGGACGACGGCGCGCTGTTCCCCAACGACTACGCGACCGCGTCGGCCGTCCTCGCGGGCACGGGCCACGGCCTGGGCGTCGGCCTGGCACAGGGGGACGCCGGGGGCGGCAAGGACAAGCCGGTCGAGGCGGGCACCTGCACGCAGGACCCCACCCCGGCTAAGGCGGCGGACGCGGGCGCGGCGTACCTGGCGCAGAAACTCGCCGCCGGCGACGGGCACCTGCCGATGATGACCGGCGAGGGCCCCGACCACAACGCCACCGCCGTCGCCGCCCTGGCGCTGGCCGCGGGCGGCCACGCCAGCGCGGCGCGCGAGCCGTACGGCTGGCTGGAGCGCGACAAGAGCACCCTGGCCTGGTCGAAGGAGAACCCGGCGGCCCTGGCCACCCTCATCCTCGCCGCGGACGCGGTCGACGCCGACCCGGGTGCCTTCGCCGGCGGCACGGACCTGGTGGCGAGCCTCAACGCCACGGGCCCGCAGCCGACGGCGGAGAAGCCGGCGGCGGACCCGGCCGCGGCGGAGGAGTCGTCGGACGACGAAGGACCGGGCATGGCGGTCTGGTCCCTGCTGGCCGTGGGCCTGGCCGCGGGCGCGGGCATCGGCCTGCTGGCAAGCGCCCGCAGAAAGAAGCGCGCGTGACCGGCGGCGGGCAACCGCGCCGGGAGCGGCGGCCGATACGGCAGGCGGCACGGCGGGGGCTCGTTGCCGCGGCCGGGGGTGTGCTGCTGGTGCTCGGGGCGGGCGCTTCCGGGGCGCAGGCCTCGGAGGGGTACCGGTACTGGTCCTTCTGGGACCGGGACGGGGACTCCTGGGTCTACGCCACCAAGGGCCCCGGCATCGAGCGGCCCGCGGACGGGGACGTGCACGGCGTGCGGTTCGGCGTCAGTGAGGAGTCCGGCGGCGGGCCGCGCCCGCGCGGGGCCGCCGGCTTCGACGCCGTCTGCGGCGACACCGCACCCGACGACGGCAGGAAGCGCGTCGCCCTCGTCCTCGACTTCGGCACCGCCGCGCACGCCCCGGGCGGCCGGACCCCACCCCCGGCCCGTACGGAATGCGCGTCGGTCGCGGAGGACGCCACCCTCGGCGACGCCCTCGCCGCCGTCGCGGAGCCGCTGCGCTACGACTCCAACGGCCTGCTCTGCGCCATCGACGGCTACCCGCGCAGCGGCTGCGCCGAGCCGGCGTCCGACGACGGCGGCGACCGGGCCGGCGAGCCGCGCGCCGAGACCACGGACTCCGCCGTCCCCGCCGACGAGGCCGGCGACGGCGACTCCGGCCCGTCCACGGGGACGGTCGGCGGCCTCGCCATGGTCGCGGTCCTCGCCGGCCTCACGATCTGGCAGTTGCGCCGCCGCCGCACATGACCCCCGAGGCCCCCCACCGCCCCGGCTCCCCGCGCGTCGCCGAGGGGCCGCGTGCGCCCGCGCCCGGGCGGACCGCGCGCGGCGGCGGTGTCCTGCGACCGCCCCTCGCCGACCGCGCCAACGCCCTGCACGCCGGGGCCTGGTGGCTCTGGGCCCTCGGGCTCGCCACCGCCGCCTCCCGCACCACCAACCCCCTTCTCCTCGCCCTCCTGGTCGCCGTCGCCGGCTACGTCGTCGCCGCCCGCCGCACCGACGCACCCTGGGCCCGCTCCTACGCCCTCTTCCTCAAGCTCGGCCTCCTCGTCATCGCCGTCCGGCTCGTCTTCGCCGCCTTCCTCGGCTCGCCCATCCCGGGCACCAGCACCCTCTTCACCCTCCCCGAAGTCCCCCTCCCCGAGTGGGCGCAGGGCGTCCGCCTCGGCGGCCGGGTGACCACGGAGCAACTGACGTTCGCCTTCTACGACGGGATGAAGCTCGCCGCCCTCCTCATCTGCGTCGGCGCCGCCAACGCCCTGGCCAACCCCGCGCGCCTGCTGAAGTCCCTGCCCGCCGCGCTGTACGAACTCGGCGTCGCCGTCGTCGTCGCGATGACCTTCGCCCCGCACTTCGTCGCCGACGTCGCGCGGCTGCGCCGCGCCCGCCGGCTGCGCGGCCGTGACGACCGCGGGCCACGGGCCCTCCTCCAGGTCGGACTGCCGGTGCTGGAGGGCGCGTTGGAGCGTTCGGTGGCGCTGGCCGCCGCGATGGACGCCCGCGGCTACGGCCGGACGGCCCGGCTGCCCCGCGCCGTCCGGGTCACCACCGCCGCGCTCACCCTCGGCGGACTCCTCGGCGTCTGCGCCGGCACCTACGGGCTGCTCGCCGCCTCCGGTGCCGGCTACGGCCTGCCCGTGCTGGCACTCGGCGCCGCCGCCGCGGCCGGCGGGCTGTGGCTCGGCGGGCGCCGCGCGGTGCGCAGCCGCTACCGGCCCGACCGCTTCGGGCCGCGCGCCTGGCTGGTCGCCGCCTCGGGCGCGGCCGTCGGCGGCCTGATGATCTACGCCAACTCCTATGCGCCCGACGCCCTGCACCCCACCGTCGTACCGCTGACCGCGCCCGAACTGCCGCTGTGGCCGGCCGCGAGCTGCCTGCTCGGCCTGCTGCCGGCGCTCGTCGCGCCCGTACCGCCGGGGCCGCGGGAACAACGAGCCCCGAGAACCACCGAGGAGACCGCCCAGTGATCCGTTTCGAGGACGTGTCCGTCGTCTACGACGGCGCCGCGAAGCCCGCGATCCGGGGCGTGGACCTCACCGTCCCGGAGGGCGAACTCGCCCTGCTCGTCGGCCCCTCGGGAGTCGGCAAGTCGACCCTGCTGAACGCCGTCTGCGGGCTCGTACCGCACTTCACCGGCGGCACCCTGCGCGGCCGCGTCACCGTCGACGGCCGCGACACCCGTACGCACCCGCCGCGCGAACTGGCCGACGTCGTCGGCACGGTGGGCCAGGACCCGCTGGCGCACTTCGTCACGGACACGGTCGAGGACGAACTCGCCTACGGCATGGAGTCCCTGGGCCTGCCGCGCGACACGATGCGGCGCCGGGTGGAGGAGACGCTCGACCTGCTGGGCCTCACCGAGCTGCGCGACCGCCCGATCGCCTCGCTCTCCGGCGGCCAGCAGCAGCGGGTCGCGATCGGCTCGGTGCTGACGCCGCACCCGCGCGTGCTGGTCCTGGACGAGCCGACGTCGGCGCTGGATCCGGCGGCGGCGGAGGAGGTGCTGGCGGTGCTCCAGCGGCTGGTGCACGACCTGGGGACGACGGTGCTGCTGGCCGAACACCGGCTGGAGCGGGTGGTGCAGTACGCGGACCAGGTCATCGTCCTGCCGGCCCCGGGCGCGGCGCCGGAGGCGGGCGCGCCTGCGGAGATGATGGCGGTCTCGCCGGTACGCCCCCCGGTGGTCGCGCTGGGGCGGCTGGCGGGCTGGTCTCCGCTGCCGCTGACGGTACGGGACGCGCGCCGCCGCGCGGCGCCGCTGCGGGAGCGGCTGACGGGCCTGAGGCCGGACGGCGGCACGGGCGGACCGGGCGGGAAGCCCGGGGCCCACGGTGAACCGGCCGCCGTCGCCGAGCGGTTCACCGTGCGCCGCGGGCGGGCGGAGGTGCTGCGCGGGGTGTCGCTGTCCGTCGCCGCGGGTGAGACCGTCGCCGTCATGGGGCGCAACGGCGCGGGCAAGTCCACGCTGCTGGCCGGTTTCGTCGGCATGCACCGGCCGGCCGCCGGTTCCGTACGGCTCGGGGACCTCGCCCCGCACCGCACCCGCCCCGCCGAACTCCTGCGGCACGCGGGGCTCGTACCGCAGGATCCGCGGGATCTGCTGTACGCGGACACCGTCGCCGCGGAGTGCGCCGCCGCCGACAACGACGCGCACGCCGCGGTCGGCACCTGCCGGGCCCTGGTCGCCGAACTGCTGCCCGGCGTGCCGGACGAGGCCCACCCGCGCGACCTGTCCGAGGGCCAGCGGCTCGCGCTGGCCCTCGCCGTGATCCTCACCGCGCGCCCCCGGCTGCTGCTGCTCGACGAGCCGACCCGCGGCCTGGACTACGCCGCGAAGGCCCGGCTCGTCGGGGTGCTGCGCGGGCTGGCCGCGGCGGGCCACGCGATCGTGCTGGCGACGCACGACGTGGAGCTGGCCGCCGAACTGGCGCACCGGGTGGTGATCCTGGCGGACGGCGAGGTGGTCGCCGACGGGCCGACGGCGGAGGTCGTCGTCGCCTCGCCGTCCTTCGCACCGCAGGTGGCGAAGATCCTGAGCCCGGCGGGCGGCGATACGGCGACGGGGACGACGTGGCTGACGGTCACCCAGGTCCGGCACGCCCTGGAGGCGGCGGCATGACCGCGGAGGAGCCCGGAGCCGCCCCGGGGACACCCGGCGACGGTACGCACCGGGACGCCCCGGACCGCGACCGCAAGCCGCCCGACCCGGACACCCCCGGCACGCCCGGCACGCGCGCCGCCCCCGACACGTCCGGCGCCGGCGCCCCCGCCCGCACCGCGCGCCTGCGCGTGGTCCGCCTCGGCCCCGTCTCCGCCGCCGCCCTGCTCCTCGTCTCCGCCATCGGCGTCGCCGCCTTCGGCTGGCCGCTGCTCGCGGGCCCCGACTCCGGCCTCGCCCACTCCGGCGACGCCCCCTGGCTCTTCGCCGCCCTCCTCCCCCTCCTCGTCGCCGTGGTCGGCGCGACCATCGCCGACTCCGGGCTCGACGCCAAGGCGGTCGCGATGCTCGGCGTGCTCGCCGCGGTGGGCGCCGCACTGCGGCCCCTCGGGGCCGGGACGGCGGGGATCGAACCGATGTTCTTCCTCATGGTGCTCTCCGGCCGGGTCCTGGGCCCGGGCTTCGGGTTCGTCCTCGGGGCCGTGACGATGTTCGCGTCCGCCCTGCTCACGGGCGGGGTCGGGCCCTGGATGCCGTTCCAGATGCTGGCCATGGGCTGGGTGGCCATGGGCGCCGGGCTGCTGCCGGGGGCGGAGCGGCTGCGGGGCCGGGGGGAGGTGTGGCTGCTTGCCTCGTATGGAGCAATGGCTTCGGTTCTCTACGGCACGGTCATGAACCTCCAGGGGTGGCCGTATCTGAGCGGTATGTCTACGGGCGTGTCGTTCGTCCCGGGTGATCCGCTGCCCGAGAACCTCGCCCGTTTCGTCGCGTACTGCCTGGCCACATCGCTGGGCTGGGATCTTCCGCGCGCGGTGGTGACGGCGGTGTGCACGCTGACTCTCGGCAGGGCCGTGCTGGCGGCGCTGCGCCGCGCCACCCGAAAGGCCGCATTCGGCACGCCGGTGGCATTCGAGACGCGAACCCCCTGAATGCGGGCATCTCATATGCGAGATAGCGTCCAAGTCATGGCAGACGACTACCTCGTGCGCATCGGCAGGCTCATCCGTGACGCCCGACAGCACCGCGGATGGTCGCAGAGTCAGCTCGCCGCGGCGCTGGGCACCGGTCACAGCGCCGTCAACCGCATCGAGCGCGGTCATCAGAACATCAGCCTGGAGATGATCGCCCGTATCGGCGAGGCACTGGACAGCGAGATCGTCGCCCTGGGCACCGCGGGCCCGATGCATCTGCGGGTCAGCGGCGGCCGCCGGCTGTCCGGCGCGATCGACGTCAAGACCAGCAAGAACGCCTGCGTCGCGCTGCTGTGCGCCACCCTGCTGAACTCCGGGCGCTCGGTGCTGCGCCGGGTGGCGCGGATCGAGGAGGTCTTCCGCATCCTGGAGGTGCTGAACAGCATCGGGGTGCGGACCCGCTGGATCAACGACGGCGCCGACCTGGAGGTCGTACCGCCGGCCGAGCTGGACCTGGATTCCATGGACCACGAGGCGGCGCGCCGCACCCGCAGCGTGATCATGTTCCTCGGCCCGCTGCTGCACCGCACGGAGCGCTTCAAACTCCCGTACGCGGGCGGCTGCGACCTCGGCACCAGGACCGTACAGCCGCACATGGCCGTGCTGCGCCGCTTCGGCCTGGACGTGACGGCGACCGAGGGCGTCTACCACTGCGAGGTCGTCCCGGACGTCGCGCCCGACCGGGCCATCGTGCTGACCGAGCGCGGCGACACCGTGACCGAGAACGCGCTGCTGGCCGCCGCCCGGCACGACGGCGTGACCGAGATCCGCAACGCCAGCTCCAACTACATGGTCCAGGACCTGTGCTTCTTCCTGGAGCACCTGGGCGTGCGCGTGGACGGTGTGGGCTCGACCACGCTGCGCGTGCACGGCGTGCCGTACATCGACCGGGACGTCGACTTCTCCCCGTCCGAGGACCCGGTGGAGGCGATGAGCCTGCTGGCGGCGGCGGTCGTCACGTCGTCGGAGCTGACGGTGCGGCGGGCGCCGGTGGAGTTCCTGGAGATCGAGCTGGCGGTGCTGGAGGAGATGGGCCTCGACCTCGACCGCACCCCGGAGTACGCCGCCGACAACGGCCGCACGCGGCTGGTGGATCTGACCGTGCGCCCGTCGAAGCTCCAGGCGCCGATCGACAAGATCCACCCGATGCCCTTCCCCGGCGTCAACATCGACAACGTCCCCTTCTTCGCCGCCATCGCCGCTTCCGCGCAGGGCTCGACCCTCATCCACGACTGGGTCTACGACAACCGCGCCATCTACCTCACCGAACTGACCCGCCTCGGCGCCGCCGTCAAACTCCTCGACCCGCACCGCGTCCTGGTCGAGGGCCCGACGCGCTGGCGCGAGACGGAGATGATGTGCCCGCCGGCGCTGCGCCCCGCGGTGGTGGTGCTGCTCGGCATGATGGCGGCGGAGGGCACGTCGGTGCTCCGCAACGTCTATGTCATCAACCGGGGTTACGAATCCCTGGCCGACCGCCTCAACTCGGTGGGCGCCCGCATCGAGACGTTCCGCGACATCTGACGCCCGGCCGCCGTGGCCTCGGCGGAAGCGGCCCGGCCGCCCCCGGCGGGCGGGTACCTTGAGTGCCCCGGGTCCCGCGACCCGGCGAAAGGGGCGGGGATGCTGGATCCGGCACTGGCCGCACTGGCGGCGGCGGGCGGAACGGCGGTGGTCCAGGCCGCGGGGACGGACGGCTGGACCGCTCTGCGGCGGGCGGTTGCGCGCTGGTTCGGCCGCGGCGACGAGGGGCGCGAGCAGGCGGAGTTGGCACGCCTGGACCAGACCGCGGGCGAACTCGTGGCGGCGGACGCCGACGCGGTGGAGCGGGCCCGCATCGGCCTGGAGGCGGCCTGGCGGACTCGCATCGAGATCCTGCTGGAGAGCCTGGACGGGACCGAGCGCGCCGTCGCCGCCGACCGGTTGCGCGGGCTGGTCGCCCCGCACGCCCGCGCCGCGGGCGCGTCCGCGGGCGACGGCGGGGTGGCCGTCGGCGCGGGCGTGGAGATCCGGGCCGACGGCGGTTCCGCGGCCGCCTGGCACATGGGCAGCGTCAACGTGGGCGTACCGGACCCTCCCCCGCCGGGAGCGCCCCAGGGCTGAACGCTCCCGGCGCCACCGCGGCCCCCGCCCGCTCGATCCATGCCACGCACGGCGCGATCGCCGCCGGCACCGTCGAGAACCTCCACCAGCACTTCCCCGGGACGCGGGTGACCGCGCGCCTGGACCGGCGGCGACCGGTCGACGAGTGGAGCGCGCGGCAACTCGGCGTCCACCCTGCCATCCACGGGACCGGGACACCCGAGGACACCGGCGGGTTCGTGCTCCCGGAGTACGTCGAACGCGACCACGACCGCCGGCTGCGCGACCGCCTGCGCCGGGCGGCCGACCGTGCGCACCCGGTGCTCGTACTCGTGCGGGGGCCGTCGTCGGCCGGCAAGACCCGTACCGCCTTCGAGGCCGTCCGCGCGTGCCTGCGGGACTGGGAACTGGTCTTCCCCAAGACCCCCGGCGGGCTCGCGGCACTGCTCGACGCGGGTGCCCTCGTGCCGCGGACCGTCCTGTGGCTCAACGAGGCCCAGAACCACCTCGACTCGCCGGCGGGCGAGGAGGCCGCCGCCGCGCTCCACCGCCGCCTGGAGGAACCGGGACCGCTCGTGGTGCTGGGCACGCTGTGGCCCGAGTACCACCGGCGCCTCACGGCCGCCCCCGCGTCCGGAACGCAGGCGGCGGACGCGCACCCCCACGCCCGGGCCCTGCTCGCCCAGGCCGCGGCCGTCGACGTCCCGGCGTCCTTCACCGCCGAGGCCCTCGCGGACCCGCGCGTCGGGCGCGACCCCTCGCTGGCCGCGGCCGCCGCCACCAGCACGGACGGGCAGGTCACCCAGACCCTGGCGGCGGGCCCGCAACTCGTCGATCACTACTGGCGGCCCACGGGGCCCCAGGGCCCGTACGGACGTGCCGTCATCACTGCGGCGATGGACGCCCGCCGCCTCGGCCACTCCTCCCGTCTCCCCGCGCCCTTCCTGGAGTCCGCCGCCTCCGGCTACCTGACCGCGGAGCAGCGCGCCGCCGCCGACCCTGCCACGTGGTTCGCCGGCGCCCTGGCCTACGCGCGGGAGCGGATCAAAGGCGTGGCGGCGGCTCTGGGACCCGTCGCCGGCCCGGAGGGGATGGGCGCTCTCCCGGACGTCCACGGCCTGAACGACTACCTCGACCACCACGCCCGCACCGCCCGCCGCCTCGACGTCCCGCCGGGATCCTTCTGGACGGCCGTACGGGACCACGTGACCGACACGGCGGACCTCTCCGCACTGGCGGAGGCGGCCTCCACGCGGGGCCGCTTCCGCATCGCGGCAGACCTGTACCGGAAGGTGGCAGACGCCGGGGACACCTCCGCCCTGGGCGCCCTGGCCCGGCTGCGCACGAAGGCCGGGGACACCGGCGAGGCGGAACGCCTCTACCGGCAGGCCCTCGCCGCCGGACACCCGGAGGCGATGACGGACCTGACGCGGCTGCGCGAGGAGGCCGGGGACCCGGAGGGCGCCGAGCGACTCGCCTGGCAGGCCGCCGACGCCGGAGACATCTGGGCCCTGGTGGTCCTGGCACAACTGCGCGAGGGGGCCGGGGACTTCGACGGAGCGGAGCGGCTCGCCCACCGTGCGGCCAGGGCCGGAAGCTACACGGTCGCGAGGCACCTGGTGCGGCTTCGCGACGTCAGGGATCCGGAGGGCGCGGAACGGCTCGCTCTGGAGGTCGACTTCGACGGGAAGTCCCGGGTCCACAGCAACCTCTGGTATGTGCGCGGGGAGTTGATGGAGGACGAGGACTGGGAACGGACCGAGGGCGAGAGCCACTACCGCGGCCTCGTCGACGGCGGCGACGTCCCTGCCCTGAGCAACCTCGCCCGGCTCCGTGAGAAGGCCGGGAACCCGGGCGGGGCAGAGCGCCTGTACCGGCGGGCCGCCGATGCCGGAGACACCTCGGCCCTGCGGAACCTGGCGCGGCTGCGCGCGGCGGCAGGGGAGGCCGGGGAGGCGGAACTCCTGTACCGGCAGGCCCTCGACGCGGGGCACGTCAAGGCTCTGGCGGACCTGGCGCAGCTGTACGGGGAGGCGGGGGACGCCGAGCGGGCACAACGGCTCAGCCGCGGTCTGGAGGCCGACGGGTCGCAGGCCCAGCCCTGGTAGACGCGCTCAGGCTCACCGCCGGGCGGCGAGGGCGAACACGCCCGGCGTGATGCCGTAGGTGCGGACGAACCAGCGGTGCATGTGGCTCTGGTCCGCGAAGCCCGACGCCGCCGCGGCCTGCGCGGCGCTCTCCCCCGCCGTCAGCCGGTGGCGGGCGTCGCGGAGGCGGAGGAGGCGCTGGAGGTCGCTGGGGGACATGCCGTATTCCGTCCGGAACGCCCGGTACAGCGCGTAGCGGCTGCAGCCCGCCGCCGCTGCCAGCTCCGTCGCGGTGATCTCTTCGGCGAACCGCTCCCGGAGCACCGCCCGCGCCCGCCCGGCGGCGCCGGACTGCGGGCCGCCGGGGCGCAGCGTGCGGGCGCGCGGCGCGGCGGTCGAGGCGCGGTGGACCATCGCCGTCACGGCGGCGGTCAGCCGTTCGTCGCGTACCAGCGGGCCCGCGCCCTCGGTGAGCGCCGCGTGCAGCCGCAGCAGGGCGCGCCACAGCGGCGGGTCGCGGTGCACGGGGTCGGCGAAGAGCGGAAGGGCGACGGCGCCCTCGGGAGCGCCGGCGTCGGCGAGGACGTCCCGTACGACGTCGGGGCCGATGTGCACCATCCGGTACGTGAACCCCAGCTCGGTCGCCGACTCGCCGTCGTGCGGGTCGTCGGGGTTGAACGCCATGACCAGACCCGCGGCGGAGGTGTGCGAGCCGCCGCGGCAGACGAAGCGCTGGGCGCCGGTCTCGGTGAGGCCGAAGGAGTACGCGTCGTGGCTGTGGCGGTGGAAGACGTGCTCCTCGAAGTGGGCGCGCATGGCCTCCACCGGCCGCTGCGCGTCCCGCCAGTACGAGACCCAGTCGCTCACGTCTTCCATGGTGCCGCACCGCGGTGCCGCACCAGCGTTCAAGACCGCCGCCGCCCGCGGGGGCGACGCTGGCGGCATGCGCTTCGAGACCAAGATCGCCGTGGTCGTCCGGCACGACCTGGCCGCCTGGCAGCGGCTGAACGTCACCGCCTTCCTGTGCAGCGGCGTCGCCCATGCCGCCGACGACATCATGGGCAAGCCGTACGAGGACGCCTCCGGCAACACCTACCTGCCGATGTTCCGCGAGCCCGTCCTCGTCTTCGCCGCCGACGCCGCGGGCCTGACCCGTACCCACACCCGGGCCCTGTCCCGCGGGCTGGCCACCGCCGTCTACACCGACGAGCTCTTCGCCACCGGCAACGACGACGACAACCGCGCCGCCGTCCGCGACGTCGCCGCCGGTGACCTGAACCTTGCGGGCCTCGCGGTCCACGGCGCCCGCAACGCCGTGGACCGTACGGTCAAGGGCCTGTCACTGCACACCTGAGCCGCGCCCGCCCAGCGCGGCCCAGCCGCCCTCCGGCGCCTGCCCCACCTCCAGGCCGCGCAGCGCCCGCAGCGTCCGCGGGTCCTGCGCGTCGAGCCAGTCGGCGAGCTGCCGGAAGGACACGCACCGCACCTCCTTCCGGGGGCAGACCTCCTTGATGGTCTCCTCGACCGCGCGCATGTACGCGCCGTCGTGCCAGGTCTCGAAGTGGTTGCCGACGATCAGCGGCGCGCGGTTGCCCGTGTACGCGCGCTCGAAGCCGGCGAGCAGCCCGTCGCGCATCTGCGACTGGGCGTTGGCGGGGGTGGTGAGCGGGTTGACCTTGAAGTTGTAGTCCATGGTCAGCTCTTCGCGGTCGCTGCCGGGGTACGGCACGAGCTGCATCGACAGGTCCCACAGGCCGTCCTTCTTCGCCGGCCACACCTGCTCGTTCACCCCGCTCGTGTCGTACCGCCAGCCCAGATCGCGGGCGGCGGCGCGGAGGTTGTCGCCTCCTTCGAGGCAGGGGGTGCGGGCGCCGGTCAGCTCCTTGTCGTAGTCGAAGGGCAGCGGCGCGGCGTCGCGCAGGCCGGTGTTCGTCTTCCACCGCCGCACGAACCGCTTGGCCTGCGCGATCTCGCTCTTCCACTCCTCCTTCGACCAGCTCGCGACGCCGGTGGGGCCGCAGAAGTGGCCGTTGAAGTGGGTGCCGATCTCACTTCCGTCGAGCCAGGCCTCGCGGACCTGGTCGACGGTCTCCTCGATGTGCGCGTCGCTGAGCAGTCCGATGTCGGAGGCGCCGGGGGCGTGGCCGGGGGCCTGGTACTGGGAGCGCTTGGACTCGGGCAGGAGGTAGATGCCGGAGAGGAAGTACGTCATGGCGGCGTCGTACTTCCGCCCGACCTCCCGGAAGTGCGCGAAGAGGCCGTCGCCGATCTCGCCGGCGCCGTCCCAGGAGAAGACGACGAACTGCGGCGGCTTCTCCCCGGCGGCGAGCTTGCGCACCCGCGGCTGCCGGGGCTGCGCGCCGGTCCAGGCGGTGGAGCCGTCGCCGATCAGGCGTGCGCTCCGGCTCTTCTGCGCGGCGCTGCGGGCATCGGTCCGTGCGGCGGTGCGCTCGCTGCTCTTGTCGCCGGCCCTGTCGCCGCCGTCTCCCGGCCCCGCCGCGCACCCGGCCGCCGCCACCGGCACCAGCACCGCCGCCGCACACGCACCGACCGCCGCACGCCTCGCCCTGCCCATGGGTCACCTCTCTCCCGCGCCGATTCGCTGGAGTGATAACCCGAAAAACATACAAATACCGGATGCTCACCCGGATGCCCGGCGACATGCACCTGCCGGAGGCACGCCGTCGGGGCGGCTCCCCCGCGTCGGCCCGCCTCACCCCGCCTACGCTGACGACAGGAGAAGACGGCGCGTACGACGCTGTGAGACGCGCCCCGTCGGCTGAGAGGTGACTGTGCCCAGCGTGGTGAAGATCAATGTCCTGACCGTCCCCGCCGAGCAGCGGGAGGTGCTGGAGAAGCGCTTCGCCGCCCGCGCCGGCCTGGTGGAGAGCGCGGACGGCTTCGAGTGGTTCGAGTTGCTGCGCCCGCTGGAGGGGTCCGACCGGTATCTCGTCTACACCCGCTGGCGCAGCGAGGAGGACTTCCGGGCCTGGATGGAGGGTTCGATGAAGGCCGCGCACCGCGGGGACGCGGGCGGCGACGGGGAGCAGCGGCGGCCGGCGGCGACGGACTCGGAGGTCTGGACGTTCGAGGTCGTCCAGCAGGCGGGCCCGGAGGGCACTGCGGCCCAGGCGTGACGGCCCGGCCCCGGGGAGCACCGCCGAGGACCCGCCTCGGCGGGCGGCGGGCGGGCGTGGCAGCCGGGAGGGCGGGAACGGCCCGTCATACGTGCGGTCCGCCCTGCCCGCCGTGCCTGCCCCCCGCGGTCGGTTCGTACGGTCATGGGTCCCGGGCCCGGCCGCACAGGTCCCGCCTCGGTCCGGCAGGCCGGGCCCGGGGATGTGACTGCCGCGGGCCCCTAGGGAGGTGGGCGACCGGGTGGGCGCAGGGGCCCGCGGCAGGGCTCTATGACGTCAGCAACCGCTCCGCGAGGTCACGGGAGTCGCGGAGCGCGAGGCGCAGACGCTCGGTCTCGGCGTTCGCGGCGCCCTCGGCGGCGCGGGCGCTGCGGGTCAGGTCCCGGCAGGCGTCGCGGCGCTCCGCGAGAAGCGCGGCGATGCGCTCCCCGAGATCGCCGAGGACGACGCAGGCGTCGTCGACGGCGCCCGGCGGGTCGTCCACGAAGCGACCCGTCGCCCGGTGCAGCCGGTCCCCCCACTCGTCCCGCTCGGACGGCACCATGAGCGGGCCGCCCGTCTCGCGGTCGTCGTCGGCCGCGGACCCGGCCGCCGCAGCCGCGGGGGTCGCGGGGGCGGGGGCCACGGGGTCCGCGATCGCCACCGGGTCCGCGGCCACGGGTTCCGCGGTCGCCACGGGATCGGTGGTCGCGGGGCTGCCCTTCGCCTCGGCCGCCGGGTCCGCCGGTGCGAGGACGCCGGAGGACTCGGTACGGGCCGGCTCCCCGGCTCCGGGAGGGCCGGGCTCCGCCGCCGCGCCGCGCCCGTCGGGCGTGTCCCCGCCCGTGCCGCTCCCCGGCCCCGTGCCTCCTCCCGCTGCCGCCCCGGTGTTCTCACCCTCCCGGTCTCCGGAGCCGCCGGCCGGACGGGCCACCGCCTCGTCGCCTTTCCGCGTGCCGGTCACGACGCGCCCCCGTCCCGGCCGTCGCCGCGGCGCGGCCCCCACGGCACGTGCACGCGGTCGGCCAGCCGGCGCCCCCCGCCGCGCTCACGGGTCGAGGACGCGGTCTTCTCGGTCTCCGGGGTCCCGGGCGCCTCCGGCGCCTTCGGGAGGGTGGCGGAGGTGCCGGGCCGGCCGACGAGTTCGGTGTACAGCTCCCGGGTGTGGAGCAACGCGGTGCGGGCCTCCTCCGTGGGCGGCTCCGCGCCCGTCCGGCCGGGTTCGCGCTGGGCGAGCCGGTGCAGCCGGCGGTAGTCGCCGATGTGCCGCGGGTGGTGGACGGAAAGGGCCGAGACCCGCTCGTCGTACTCCTCGGCGGGATAGCCGAGGTCGCCGGCGAGCCGGGCGACGAGTCGGTCGGCCTCGGCGGCGGCGTGGGCGGGCGAGTCGACGAAGCGCTGCTGGATCAGGCTCCACTCGGCGTCGTACCGCTCACGGGCCGCGGCATCGAGCCGTACGGTCCGCAGCTTGCCGTACTTGCGGACGCGCCGGGCCAGTTCCTTCTCGGCGGCCCTGCGGTCGCCGTCATGCCGCTCGACGGTCCGGTCGTACTCCGGCCCGAAGCGCCGCCGCAGCCCTCTCGGCCCGCCGGGCAGGCCGAGGGCGGCGATGCCGCCGCCGGTGCGCATCAGTAACACGGCCGCTGCTGCGACGGCGGCCACGACCACGATGATGATCAGCCACACAGTCATAGAAGGCGGTTAGCCCGTATCTCCGGCCGCAAACACGGGCCGTACGACACCCGCCGGCCCGCGCACGCGGCGACGGGCGGTCCGGGGCGGCCCGACGGCGGTGCGCGGCGCGGGGGTTCCGCGCCGCGCCCGCGTGCCGCCGGGCCGCCGGGCCTTCGGGCCCTCGGGCCGTCAGCAGCCGGAGAGGACGGACTCCAGCTTCGCCTTCTCCGCCTCGTCGGCGGTCAGGTCGTACGTGTGCTTGACCCACACCCACATGCTCGCGTAGGTGCAGTGGTAGCCGGTCGACGGCGGCATCCACTCCGCCGGGTCCTTGTCGCTCTTGGACTGGTTGACGTTGTCGGTCACCGCGAGCAGTTGCGCGACGTCGAGGTCGTTGGCGAACTGCTCGCGCTCGTCGGTGCTCCACGCGCTGGCGCCGGAGCGCCAGGCCTCGGCGAGCGGCACCATGTGGTCGATGTCGACGTCGGAGGCCTGGGTCCAGGTCGCGCCGTCGTACGGGGAGTACCACGAACCGCTGACGGCGGCGCAACTCGCGTCCTGCTCGACGTTCTCGCCGTCCCGTTCGAGGACGACCTCGCGGGTGTTGCAGGCCCCGGACTGGGTGCTCCAGTGCGGGAAGAGGTCGCGGTCGTAGCCGTCGGAGGAGCCCTCGGGCGCGGTGGTGATCTCCCCGAGGTAGCCGAGGGCGGTGCCGGGGCCGGGCGGGGCGGGCGGTTCCGCCTGCGCGCTGGGTGCCGCGGTCAGCAGCAGCGCCGCCGCCGCGAGCGGCGCGGCGAGGTGACGCGCGTAGACCTTCAGCCGCGCGAGCGGCCGCTGAGAAATGCCGGACATACGAACTCCCGGATCTATGGGGGGTGTTGTGCACGTGCACGTGGATCTTGGCGCCGCGAAGTGTCGTTTCTGCAGGCACCAGGTAACACCTTGAGGACATGGCCATGTCATCCGCAAGACCGCGTACCGGGGTCGCCCTCGCCACGCCCCCGGCGTCGCCACCCCCCGACCGGACTACGCTCGGCTGGTGTTGCCCGTCGACGTCACCCTCGCGGCCGTGCTCACCGCCCTGTTGACCGCCGCCGTCACCGTCGCCGCGGTGGCCCGGCTCGGCGAGGGACAGGCACACCGGCAGAGCGGAAAAGGCGGTGCCGGCGGCGGGAGACGAGGGGGCGGGAAGAGCCGAATACGCCTCGGGGGCTCACCACACGCGCGCGCCATCGCCACCGCGGGACTGCGCGCCGCCGCCCCACTCGCCGTCGTCTCGCTCGTCATCGGCTACGTCGTACGCGCCGTGCCCCTGCTTCTCGCGTTCGTGGGCCTGATGTTCGCCGTCGCCACCTGGACCGCGGGCCGCCGCATCACCCACAACCGCACCTGGCGCTGGGCCGCCGTCCCCCTCGCCACCGGCGTCACCCCGGTCGTCGCCACGCTGCTGCTCACCGGCCTCGTCGCGGTCGACGACATCGCCCTCGTTCCCGTCAGCGGCATCCTCATCGGCGGCGCGCTGACCGGCACCGTACTCGCCGGCCGCCGCGCCCTCGACGAGCTGACGGCCCGGCACGGCGAGGTGGAGGCGGCCCTCGCGCTGGGTTTCCTGGAGCACGAGGCCCGACTGGAGATAGCCCGCCCGGCCGCCTCCGACGCCCTGATCCCGGGTCTCGACCAGACGCGCACCGTGGGTCTGGTCACCCTCCCCGGCGCCTACGTCGGCATGCTGCTGGGCGGCGCGTCGCCCGTCGAGGCCGGCGCCGTACAGCTCTTCGTGCTGGTCGCGCTCGTGGCGGTGCAGGCGGTGGCGGTCGCGGTGGTGCTGGAGCTGGTCGCCCGCGGCCGGGTGCATCGCCTACACTCGGGGACGTCTGAAGGGGAGTAGCCCTCAGCCGGTGTCGTCGACATACTGCCCAGCCCGCTGGGCCGGCGCCCGGAGCGCGGAACCGCACGGCCGAGAGGCCGCGGTGCGTCCGCGCCGGCGAGACCTTCGGCCGCAGTGTCCGTTGACGCTGCCGTGCCGAGGTCTGCCCCCGCGCTTACGCTCTCGGTACGGCGCCCGACCGAGAGTAGGAACCTTGCTCAGCCTCAGCACCGTCGCGATCGTCTTCGGCGTCGTCTTCCTCGCCGAACTCCCCGACAAGACCGCGCTCGCCGGCCTCATGCTCGGCACCCGCTACCGCGCCTCCTACGTCTTCGCCGGCGTCGCCGCCGCCTTCGTCGTCCACGTCAGCCTCGCCATCGCCGCCGGCAGCCTGCTCGCCCAGCTCCCCCAGCGGCCGGTGCAGGCGATCGTCGGCGCGCTGTTCCTGGCCGGCGCGCTGGTCCTGCTGCTGAAGAAGGACGACGACGAGGAAGAGGTCAGGGCCCCCGCCGACCAGAGCTTCCTGAAGGTAGCGGGGGCGGGCTTCATGCTGATCCTGGTCGCCGAGTTCGGCGACCTGACGCAGATCATGACCGCGAACCTGGCCGCGCGCTACGACGACTGGCTGTCGGTCGGCATCGGCGCGGTGCTGGCGCTGTGGGCGGTGGCGGCCATCGGCATCCTGGGCGGACGGACACTGATGCGCTACGTGCCGCTGAAGCTGATCACCAAGGTGGCGGCGGGAGTGATGCTGGTCCTGGCGGGCTTCAGCATCTACGAGGCGATCAGCGGGTGAGCCCGGCCCCGACCCGTTCCACCGCCGGCCGGAACTGGTCGTAGAAGCCCAGTTTGAGCTGCAGGGCCCGCTCCTCGACCGCCCTGAAGACCTCGGTCGACGTCTCGCGGGAGAGGAGTTCGCCCAGCCGCGCCGCCAGGCGATCGGCGTGGGAGCCGGACAGCAGGGACACGGCCGAGAGCGGGTGGGTCTTCGCGTCGTGCACGTGGTGGGGGTGGTAGAAGCGGGACCGGTTCTCGCCCTCGTGCGTCAGCAGCGGCTCCATGCGCGGCCACAGACGGCCGTATTCGACGGACACCAGCACCTCGCCCCAGAAGCGCAGGAGTGTCAGCAGGCGCAGGTCGGAGTCCTCGTGCCGGCCCGCGTCGGCGATCAGCTCGAAGGTGTCACCGATGATCTTCTTCGTCGCCGCCGTCGGCCCGGTCCCCACCAGGACCCGCCTGGACACCCCGAGCCGGAGCAGGTCCGCCACCATGTCCTCACGGTGCGACGGCGCGTGCCCGCTGCCGTCGGGGTACTCCTCGCGCAGGATGACCCGGGCGATCCGCCGTCCCGCCTCGTCCTGCAGCAGGTCGATCGCCAGGTCGTAGGCCGGGGTGAACGCGAGCGACACGAAGCGGCGCTGGAGCAGGATCGCGGCGAAGTCGTCGTCCGGGAGGAGCGTGGCGTGCGCAAGGACGGGGTGGTCCCTGAACCGCTCGATGAGTGCGTCCTCGAACTCGTCCAGTTCATGCATGGCGTGCCGCCTTCCGCGGGTCACAGGGTGTCGGTCGATCCGCGCCAGTCGTCGAGGTCCACGTCCCGCCCGATCCGCCACAGCTCGTCCAGCTCCCGCCGCACCCCTCGGCCCATGGTGGTGTCGTCGCCGTCGATCTCGGTCTGGGAGGAGTCGATGGCCAGTTGGCCGTGGAGAAACGAGCTGACGAGATAGTGGTCGTCGGCCTTGTACACGGCGATCGACGGCAGGGAGTTGTACACCCGCACCCGCAGCCTGGCCCGGTCCCGCCCCTCAAGCTCCTGCGACAACTCCGCGAGGATGCACAGGCACTCGTTGACGTTGTCCCGCACCCGCTCCCGGCGGGCGGGGTCGCGCCGCAACGCCTCCTCGCGCAGCTGCGCGACGGGCGACATCGGGTGCAGCAGCAGGACGTTCACCTGGACCTGCCGGTCGACGAGGGCCTTCTTCAGCGCCCACGTGAACCGGTGCAGGTTCGGCACCCAGGTCTGGAGGATCGTCACCTCGCGGCGGGCGTCCTCCAGGAAGGCGGTGAACGTCTCCTCGGGAAAGTGGTCGTGCACCCGCACGATGCCGCCGTAGCGCTCCTGGCGGAACCTGCTCGCCTCGCCGTCGAGATCGAGCGGGCGCAGCAGCTGCCAGACCTTGTCGAGCACTCCGAGACGGTCGATCTCCAGCAGGAGGAACAACGTGACCGTGCTCAGGATGACGAGGGTGAGCTTCGCCAGAGCGGCCGGAGACAACTCGTCGATCAGCCCGACGAGTTCGGCGACCGGCACCAGAATGCCCGCCGTGGCGACCGCGGCCAGGGCGGTCCGCTCGGTCCAGTAGCGAATCCGGCTCCCCATCCGTCACCCCAGTCTCGGCTCGCCGTGGCCGATGACCGTACACCGTGGGATGCCGGAGAAGGGGCGCTTTGCCCGCACCCGGCCGGCACCGAACGCATCAGCGAACAGTCCGCGCCAGCAGCCGCTCCCCGCCTACGCGAGCGTCAGTCGCAGCGCGCCGCCGCCCAGCGGCCGGACCCGCACCCCCGCCAGCGTCTCCACGTGCAGGTCCGTCCCCTCCGTCGCCGCCCGCGGCCCGACCCCCACGACCCGCATCCCGGCCGCCCGCGCCGCCGCGATACCCGCCGCCGCGTCCTCGAAGACGACGCAGTCGGCCGGCGCGAACCCCAGATCGGCGGCCCCCTTGAGGAACCCCTCCGGGTCCGGCTTGCTCGCACTCACGCACTCCGCCGTGATGGAGATCGCCGGCACCGGCAGCCCGGCGGCCGCCATCCGCGCCTGCGACAGCGCCCGGTCGGCGGACGTGACGAGCGCGTGCGGCAGGCCGGCCAGACCCGCCATGAACTCCGGCGCACCGGGCACGGGCACGATGCCGTCGGTGTCGGCGGTCTCCCAGGCGAGCATGCGCGCGTTGTCCGCGAGGTTCTGCTCGACGGGCCGCTCGGGGAAGAGGTGCGCCATGGTGGCGTGCGCCTGCCGCCCGTGGGCGTGGCGCAGGATCTCCTCGGGGTCCTTGCCGTTCTCGGTGGCCCAGCGGCGCCAGATGCGCTCGACGACGGCGTCGGAGTGGAGGAGCGTACCGTCCATGTCGAGGAGCAGTGCCTTGAAGACACCTATGTCCGTGGGCCTGCCCATACGTAACCCCCAGGGGTGGAGAACCGTGTTTGTTCCCCCACGATACAAAACGGCGCACCCCACGCCAAGAGCGGTATGACCCGGCTCACCCCCAGAGGCCGGCCAGGTGCGCGTGGAGAACGTCGTGCGCCTCGTGCGGGGTGAGATGACCCACGAGGACGTGCACGGTGAGGCCGTCCGCGAGGGCGAGGAGCGCACGGGCCTCGCGCTGCGGATCGAGGGGCACGTCCCGCCCGGCGTCCTCGCCGGCTTCCGCGAGGAGGCGGACGAACACCTCGTGCACGCCCGCGTAGTTCGCCCTCAGCGTCCCGGCGAGCGCGTCGCTCACGGCCGCCTGCGCCACGAAGGCGAGCCAGACCCTGGCCTCGGCGCGGTTCTCGTCCCCGAGCAGGGACACCTCCGCGGCGGCGTGCCCCAGCGCCGTACCCGCCGACTGGGCCGGGCTCCGGACCAGGCGGGCCCGTACGCGCTCACCGACCCGCTCGCTCACGTACCCGAGCGCGAACACCAGCATCTCTTCCTTGGTACGGAAGCACCGCTGCACGGCGCCCATGGACACCTCGGCGCGGGCCGCGACGTCGCGCAGGGTCACACCCTCCAGGCCGCGTTCGCCGGCGAGGCGGCAGACGGCCTCGGCGATAGTGCGGCGCCGGCTCACGTGATCCACCTGTCTGGGCATGCTTCCGGCCGCCTCCTTATTCGATGCGCGCGTATCGGATCCAGGGTACGGTGACCGTTCCGATGCGGACGCATCGGAACGTGGGGAGGAAGAGGAGGAGCCATGCCGGACGACCTGTGGAAGATGACGGCCGCAGCACAGGCGGAGGCCGTACGCGCCGCAGATGTCTCGGCCGTCGAGCTGGTCGACAGCCACCTCGACCGCATCGCCGAGATCAACCCGCGGGTGAACGCGGTCACCCAGCTCCTCGCGGAGAGCGCACGCGAGGCCGCGGCACGGACGGACCGCCTGCGGTCCGCCGGTGCGGCGCTGGGGCCGCTGGCGGGCGTGCCGTTCACGGTGAAGGAGAGCACCCCCGTCGAGGGGGTGCCCACCACGTTCGGCGTGAAGCGCTTCCGCGATCTCGTGGCGGCGGCCGACGCGCCTGCGGTGGCACGGCTGCGCGCGGCCGGGGCCATCCCTATCGGACACGCCAACGTTCCCACCCTGATCCTGGCGGGGATGCACACGCGCAGCGAGCTCTTCGGCGACACCGTCAACCCGTGGGACACCGGCCGCACCCCGGGCGGCTCCAGCGGCGGCGACGCGGTCGCCGTGGCCACGGGCATGGCGGCGCTGGGGCTCGGCAACGACTCCGGGGGCTCGGTGCGCATCCCGGCCCAGTTCTGCGGCGTGGCCGGGCTGAAGCCGTCCACGGGCCGCATCCCGGCGGACCACCGCGTGCTCGGCCCGGACGACCCCGGCCCGGCGTCCCAGGTGCTGGTCACGGAAGGACCGCTGGCCCGCACGGTGGCCGACCTGCGGCTGGCGTACGAGGCGCTGGCCGGAACCGACCCGCGCGACCCCAGGGCCGTACCGGTGCCGCCGTACGGCGAAGCGCTCCCCGGACCGCTGCCGGTCGCGGTCGTGGCGGACCCGGGCGGCCGCGGCGTCCACCCCGCGATCCGCGGGGCCGTCGAGACCGCGGCCGAGGCACTGCGCGACGCGGGGTACGCGGTGCGCGAGGTGGCGGACGTACCGCGGCTGGACGAGACGCTGGAGGCGTACGGGCGCCTGACCGTCACCGAGTTCGCCCCGGCCTGGCCGGCGGTGCGGACGCTGCTCGGCGAGGGCGGGGACCGCTACCTCGCGATGGCGATGGAACAGACCCCGCCCGCGACCGCGGACGAACTGGTGGCGCTGATGGGCACGTGGATGTCCGTTCGCCGCTCGTGGGCCGAATTCCTCGACGCCTACCCGCTGTTGCTGGGCCCGTCGTTCACCGAGCCGCCCGTCGAGCCGGGCCTGGAGTCCCGCGACCGGGCGGGCCGGGACCGGGTCGCCTCGGCGATGCGGCTGTGCAGCGCGACGAGCTTCGCGGGGGTGCCGGCCGTGGCCGTACCGACGGGTGTCGTGGACGGCCTGCCCGTGGGCGTGCAGATCGCCGGGCGGGCGTTCCGGGAGGACCTGTGCCTGGAGGCGGCGCAGGCGGTCGAGGACCGGCTCGGGGTGCTGACGCCGGTCGGCCCGGAGGCCGGGTGAGGCCGGGTGAGGCCGGGTGAGGCCGGGAAAAACGCCTTTCGAAGCTGCCCGGGATCGCGATACGTGTACGGGACGACCCCGGCACCACGACGGAACGGACGCCCCATGGACACCGCCCCCACCGAGGAACACCCGCCCTCCTGCCGCGACCTCGTCGGCCTCCTCGCCCAGACCGACCGCCGCGCCGTCTACGCCGCCCTCGCCCTCGGCGCGACCTCGGTGACCGACGTCGCCGCCCGCACCGGGCTCCGCCCCCCGGCCGCCGCCGCGGCGCTCCAGAAGCTCACCGACGGCCGGATCGCCGCCTTCGACGCCGCAACCCGCACGTACACGCTGCGCGATGACACCTTCCGGCTCGCGGTCCGGGCCGAGGCCCGGCTCACCGGCCGGGGCGGGGGCGACGGCGCGGGCGGGTACTTCCGCCGCGGCCGGCTGACGTCGATCCCGGGAGACGCGGAGGTACGGGGCCGGGTGCTGGCGGTGGTGACGGACTCGTTCGAGCCCGGCGTGACGTACTCCGAGGCGAAGGTCAACGCCCTCTGCGGCGAATGGCTGGACGACTGGGTGAGCCTGCGCCGCGCCCTGGTGGACGAGGGGCTGCTGCGGCGGAACGAGTCAGGCACCGCATACGCACGCGTCTGACGGACCTTCCCAGCACCGGCGTCCTCATGGCCGTTCCTCCCGGGTACGTCGGCATCGGCGCACCCGAACCTGGAAGCTCGACCGGACTTCAGGTCAACGGGGCCCGTCCAGCGGGGTGAGGAGAACGACCGGGATCTCGCGGGCGGTCTTCCGCGCGTACTCCTCGTACAGCGGGAAGATGCCCGCCATCTGCTCCCAGAGCGCCGGGCGCTCGGCCGCGGACGCGACCCGCGCCCGCGCGGTGAACCGCCGGGTGCCGACCTGCACTCCGACGCTGGGCTCCGCCACCAGGTTCCGCAACCACGCCGGGTCCTCGTCGGCGCCGCCCTTGGAGGCGACGACCACGTAGTCGTCGCCCGCGGTGCCGTAGATCAGCGCGTTACGGCGGGGCGTCCCGGTCCGCCGCCCGGTGGTGGCGAGCACGAGCGTGTACACGCCGTCGCGCTCGTGGCCCTCGGTGCCGCCGGAGGCGAGGTACGTACGGGTGTGCTCGGCGACCCAGTCCCACTGCGAGTCGGTGGCGCGGTCGAGGTCTTCTGCGGTGGCCATGGCGGCGCTCCTTCGGGTACGGCTGGTGCGCCCAGATTGACCGCACCCGCCCCGGGGACGAAGCAGGCACGCCGCCCTCGACGTTCTCCGCACACCTTTCCCACGACCGGTGCCCCTGCCGCCGGAGCCCGGCACGTCAAGTCCGCCGCGCAGAACACGCCTTGACCCGGCGGCTTGCCCGTCCCGGGGGAACGGCCACGAACCGCACGGTCCGATGCGCCGCGGGCGCCCGGGGACCCCACCCGGGCGGGCGGCGGTAGAACGCCGCCATGACCACATCGGAATCGACCACCCGCCGCACGGCACGCGCCGCGGCGGGGACGGTCGCCCTCCTGGCCCTCACCGCCGCGCTGACCGGCTGCGGCTCCGACGCGGACGACGCGAAGGCGTCCGGGCCGGAGTCACCCTCGCGTGCGGCCGCCCCCTCCCCCGCATCCCCGACGCCCACGCCGACACCCACGACCCCGCCGCCGTCGCCGGCCTCCGCGAAGCCGCTGAAACCGTCGACGCAGGCCGAGTTGGAGGCGTGTACGGACGGAAGCTGCACGGTCGTCGTCGAGGAGGGCACCGAGATCCCGGCGGTCCCGAGCCTGCGGGCGGGCCCGTTCCAGGTGACCGGCGTCGGCGCCGAGGGCGTGGACCTGACGTCCACCGACGCGACCGGCTTCACCTCCAGCCTCCTGGGCCAGCGCCCCGACCAGGGCGGCGCCTCCACCGTCAACGAGTTGTCCGTCGCCGTCCTCACCCTCACCGGGAACACCGCGAAACTGCGGCTCTTCCCGGCGGAGTAGGGGCACCGTGCGTGCGCGGTCCCCGCGGCGTCAGCCGGCGCCGTCCTCCGCCCGCCCCGCACGCGCGCGGTCGGCGAGGATCAGCGGGACCGCGCACGCGGCGAGTGCGGCGCCGACCAGGCAGACCGCGGTGAGGTCCGCGCCCCGGGTCAGCACGGCCGCCGCGAGGACCGGCGTGCCGCTGATGCCCAGTTGGAAGGCCGAGACCGTGGTGGCCCCGGCGAGCGTCGGCGCGTCCGCCGCGATCGCGAAGACGCGCCCGTAGAGAGCGGGGTTGAGGACGAATGCCGCGATGCCGAGGACGCACACGGTGGGGATCGCCGCCCAGGCGTGCCGGACCGCGACGGTCATCACCAGCGACAGCAGCACGATCGCCGCCGCGCCGGCCAGCAGCGCGGTGTGGGGCCGCCGGTCGGAGATGCGTCCGCCGATCGAGAGGCCGGCGAAGGCGCCGATCCCGAAGAGGGCGAGGACGGCGGGGATCCAGACCTCGGGCAGGGCGGTGACCTCGGCGAGCATGGCCGCGAGGTAGTTGAACGTGATCATGTACGCCGCGGTGGTCAGCACGGTGATCGCGTAGATGCGCCACAGGTACGGGTCACGCATCGTGGCCAGCTCCCGCGACACGCTCGGCCGCGCGTCCGGCGCCCCCGGCCGGGCCGCGGCGGGAACGCCGGCGAAGCAGCCGGCCGCCCCCGCCAGCGTGAGGGCGATGACGACCCAGAAGCCGCCCTGCCACTGGATGAAGTGGCTGAGCAGCGTCCCGGCCGGACCACCGGCGATCATCGCCACGCTGAGCCCGCTGACCACGACGGCCGACGCGCGGGCGTTGCGGTCCGGGGTGACCAGGCTGATCGCGGTCACCGACGCCACGGCGAAGAAGCCCGCGTACGCGACGCCGGAGACCACCCGCGTCAGCAGCAGGACCTCGTAGCCGCCCAGCAGCCCGACGGCGATGCTCACGGCGAAGACGCTCTGCGTCGCCACCAGCGCTCTACGCCGCGGCCAGCGCAGGCTGAGCACCGCGAACGGCGGCCCGCCGAGCACGACGCCCAGGGCGAACGCGGTGATCAGGAACCCGGCGGAGGAGAGCGTGACGTCCAGATCGGCGGCCACGGCCGGCAGCACGCCGGCGAGCAGGAACTCCGCGGTCCCCATGGCGAACAGGCTGAAGGCGAGGAGATACACCCCCGCGGGCAGCCGGTCCGGCCGGCCGCTCCGGGCCGTCGCCGCCGGCCCCGGCCCACTGCCCCCGTGCACCTTTCCGGAACCGTCGGCCCCGGTGAATCCGTCGTCCTGCGCCGTCCGCACGTCGACCACCTCCGCGGGCAGCGTCCGTCCGTCCGTTCGGAAACGACAACTTCCGTTGCCGATTCCGGGACGCGTTGATTGACTGCGCCCCATGGACGACCAGCCCAGCGTCGGCGCCGTCATCGACCAGATCGCCCCGCGGCTGCGCCGCGCCCGTGAGGCCAGGGGCGTCAGCCTCGCCGCCCTCGCCCGCACCACCGGCATCTCGACCAGCACGCTGTCCCGGCTGGAGTCGGGTCGGCGCAAGCCGAGCCTCGAACTGCTCCTGCCGGTCACCGCGGCCCTCGGCATCCCGCTCGACGAGATCGTCGCCGCGCCCCGCATCGTCGACCCGCGGGTGCCCCAGCGGCCCACCACCCGGGACGGCCGGGTGCTGATCCCGCTGTCCCGGCAGCAGGGCGAACCGCGCGCGTACAAGATGACCATTCCGGCCCACGACAAGGAACCCCATCTGCGGACCCACGCCGGGCACGAATGGCTCTACGTGCTGCGCGGGCGGCTGCGCGTACGGCTCGCCGACCGCGACTTCGTCATGACCGCGGGCGAAGCCGCCGAGTTCGACTGCCGGATCCCGCACTGGTTCGGCGCCGCGGGCCGCGGCCCCGTCGACGTCCTCAGCCTCTTCGGCAAGTCCGGCGAGCGCATCCACCTCCGCACCGCCGGGGGCGGCGGGGGCCGGAGGACCTAGGCCGTCTCTTCCGGATCTTGGGGCGGGCGGACTTCGCACGCTGCCGCGCGCACATATATTGGGGAGGTGGACGAAGCCGAGGCGAGCGGTCGGGTGTGGAGGGACGAGGTCCGAGCACGTCCGACGGCTGAGCAGGATCGGGATGCCCTGGCTCGTCTGGTCGAGGTGGACGCAGACTCCTTCGAGGTTGAGCTGTACGAGCGCGCGGCAGATCCCCAGGTGCTTTCGATTGATCGCGCGCAGAGGTCGCAGGCTGGGCAGTACGCCAGGCGCGTGCGGCGACGTCGAGAGCGTCAGCAGCGCCAAGGAAGTTGAGCAGTAGCCTTCCGACCATCTGATCGTTGGGCTGGTGTGTCGTTGACTGACGCCCAGTGGGCGAGGATCGAGCCATTGCTACCGGATAGGACTCCGAAGCGGGGCGGGCGGTGGCGTGATCACCGGCAGGTGATCGACGCAATCGCGTTCAAGTACCGCACCGGGACACCTGGATGGACCTGCCCGAGCACTTCGGCTCATGGAAGGGCGCCCACAACCGCCTGCGGAGATGGGCCGCCGACGGCACATGGGAGAAGGTCTTCACCGCCCTGCTCGCCCAGGCCGACACCGAGGCGACCTCGACTGGGCCGTCGCGGTCGACTCCACGATCGTCCGTGCCCACCAGCACGCCGCCGGGGCCCGTCAAAAGGGGCTGCGGCCGGCGAGCCGGTTGATCACGCCCTCGGACGGTCCCGCGGCGGACTGACCACCAAGATCCACCTCGCAGCCGACAGTCGCTGCCGCCCGCTCACCTTCGTCCTTACGCCTGGTCAGGCGGGTGACGCACCCGCATTCCCCAACGTTATGGCGCGCCTTCGGGTGCCCCGACGGGTCGGCCGACCCAGAACAACGCCGGAGCTGGTCCTGGCCGATAGGGCGTATTCGTCCCGCGCGATCCGCACCCAGCTCCGTCGGCGCGGCATCCGGGCGGTCATCCCCGAGCCCGTCGACCAGCAGGACAACCGCAAGCGCCGAGGCCGTGCCGGCGGCAGGCCCCGCACCCTGGACCGCCAGACCTACAAGCAGCGCAACACCGTCGAGCGGTGCATCAACAAGCTCAAGCAGTGGCGCGGCCTGGCCACCCGCTATGACAAGACCGCCACCAGCTACCTTGCCGGACTCCACATCGCCGCCATCTTCATCTGGTCAGACAGGTAACTCCAGCGGCTGCCTAGACCCAGCCCTCGTCAAGGTAGATCGTCCAGGAGTCTCCCACTGCCTTGTGCAGTTCAACCAGGGCCGCAACGTCGGCGATGGCCGCCGGGGCGTCGGACAGCCGCAACGGGGAGTTCGGGACGCTGCTGCGGGTGTAGACCGGCAGCTCGCCGTTGCAGTTGAAGGTGTGAAGCGATGGGGGAACATCGTTGAACCATGCGGGACGGTTCTCCTCGGCCCATGCAGCTGCGGCGTCGACACGATCCACATGCACCAGCAGATGCTCAGGAGCCGGCCCGCCACTGAACTGCACGAGGAACCCCTGAGCGTCCACCGCCCACCAATCCCACATGAATCCAGGTCGGGGGTGCCGCAGGATTGTCGTCATGCCGTCACCGTATCCAGGCCGGACAAGACCGCTGAAAGGTGATCCGGAAGAGACGGCCTAGGCCGAAGGTCTCGTTCCCCTGCCCGGCCGGCTTGTGATGGTGTCGGCGTACCCGATCACAGCAGGGCGGCAGGCAGCACGGACACTCCAGGGGCGGCAGGCAACCACATGGGCTTCGAACGGCAACGCGTCGTCATCACCGGTGCGTCCCGCGACTTCGGCCGGACTCTCGCCATCCGTTTCGCCCGGGAGGGTGCCGAGGTCTTCGTGTCCTCCCGCAGCCTGGCGGCGTCGCGGCGGGTGGCGGACGAGATCGGCGACCTCGGCCACGCACAGGTGCACGCCCTCGCCTGCGACCTGGCGGACCCCGCCTCGATCCGGCAGTTCGCCGCCGACGTGGCCCGGCGCACCGACCGGGTGGACGTGCTGGTCAACAACGGCGCCCGCTGGCTGGGCGGGCCGGATCTCCTCTCCGCCACCGACGAGGACGTGATCGACACCGTGTCCGCCGGGGCGACCGGCACGATCCTCGTCGTCAAGCGCCTGCTGCCGCTGCTGCTCGCGTCCGACAGGCCGGACATCGTCAACATGATCTCCGCCGCCGGGCTCCCGGCCCACCGGCGCTCCGACGCACACGACGCCTTCTACGCCGCCAAGAGCGCACAGGCCGGCTTCGCCGACATCCTCTCCGCGCGGCTACGGCCCCGGGGAGTGCGGGTCATCTCGCTCTACCCGCCGGACTTCGCCAACCCCGATCCGCTGTCCCCGGAGTGGGAGAGCACGCCGCGCGGCTCCGCGGACATGCTGACGGCCCACTCGGTCGCCGAGTGCGTGTTCTTCGCCCTCGGACAGCCCCGGGACTGCTTCATCAAGGCGTTCCACTTCGAACAGGCATCCGACTGAAGGACCGTCCGCATCCCGCGCCTGCGCCCGGCCCGTCAGGCTCCCACGAAGGTCACCGTCTCCGCCGGGTCCGCCCGGTCCGTACGCAGCGGCGGCACGCCCGCCTTCGCGTGGCCGACCGCGACGCCGCACAGCAGCACGAGCCCGTCACCGGCCCCGACCGCCTCGGCGACGGTCCGGCGGTACATCGTCCACATCACCTGGGGGCAACTGTGCAGCCCCTCCGCCCGCAGCAGCAGCATGACCGTCTGCAGATACATCCCCGCGTCCGCCCACTGCCCCGGCCCCATCGTGCGGTCGAGATAGCAGAACAGGACGACCGGGGCCCCGAACGCCCCCGCGTTGAGGGCGGCGATCTTCTGCGGCCTCCCGGGGTCGTCGCGCTCGATGCCCAGCGCCGCGTACCGCTGGGCCGCCGCGGCGGTGAACCGGTCCCGGTACGGCGGGCCCAGTTCGGCCGGGTACATCGGGTACTCCCGCTCGTCGCCCGGGTCCCCGGCCAGCGCCCTGGCCGTCGCGCGCTCCTTCAGGCCGGCCAGCGGGTCACCGGTGACGACGTACAGATGCCACGGCTGGAGGTTCCCGCTCGACGGGGCGCGGCCGGCGGCGGACAGCACCCGTTCGAGAACCTCCTTGGGGACGGGCTCGTCGCTGAACGCCCGTACGGCCCGGCGGCTGTCCACGGCCTCGTATACGTCCACGTTCAGGGTTCCTTCGTCATGGACTCCAGCGCGCGGCGCGTCTCCGGGCCGTAGACGCCGCGTTCGTCGCCGTCGATGTCGTTGTCCCGCTGGAAGCGCTCGACCGCCAGCCGCGTGAAGCGCCCGTACTGGCCGTCGGCGTCCAGAAAGTTCTCGTAGCCCGCGTCGTCGAGCCTCTCCTGCATCTCGGCGACCTCCCGGCCCGAATCGCCCTCCCGCAGCGTGGGCGGCGGCGGGGGCGGGTCCGGGTCGTCGGAGGTGGCGCCGGGGTCGGGGTCGGCGGGCGTGGTGGGGTCGGAGCCGGAGCCGGGCGGGGCGGCGGTGACCTGGCCGGCTTCGGTGCGCTCGGTCGGTGCCGCGTCCGGGTCGCCCGAGGCGGTGCCGGGGCGGTCGGAGTCTTCGGTGGCGCTGGGCTCCGCCGGGTCGTCGCCGTCCGCGGGAGCGCTGGGGGCGCCGCTGTGCGCGTCGTCGGGGCCGGGCTTCGTGCCGCCGCCGGTGGGGACGGCGGTGATGGAGTCCGGCTTCGGTACGGCGCGGTCGTCTTCCCCGTCGTCCGAGAACAGCCCGGAGCCCAGCAGTCCGACGCTGAGTGCGGCCACGACGCCGCCGACCGTGAGGACCAGCGTCATCCGCCGGCGCCGGCGGGCGGCGAGGCGCTCGCCGCGGCGGCGCGGGTCGTACGGGCCGCGGGGGTCGTCCGCGTCGTACGGATCCCGGGCGGCGCGCGGCGCGGCCGGGTCGTCGGCGAAGAGACCGAGGTCGGTGTCCGCGGGCCCTTCCGGTGCGGCGCCGATGGGGCCCAGGGGGGCGGCTTCCCCTCTCCCGGCCTCCGGCGCCCCCTCGCCGTAGCCCTCCGGCGCGCCGTCGTCCTCGCCGTCCCATCCCCCCACCGGACCCGGCGCCTTCATGACGTACGGCCGCAGCAGCGGCCTTTCCTGCTCCGGCGCCTCCCCCGCGCTCGCCTCGACGCCGCCCTCCGCGCCGCAGACGCAAGCCCGCCCGCCCCGCTCCTGGAGCGGCTCGCCGCAGGTGCGGCATGCGCGAGGTATCACCGTGCTCCCCCTCCTGTGGGCTGGAGGCGATTATGCAGACCCCGCGGAACCCTGCGCACCGCACCCCGGCCGCAATCCGTCCCGAGCGGACCGCCCCGGCGGGCCGTATCGACGCATCCGGGCGACTATGAGGCAAACGACCCGCGCATCACCGGCACCACGAGCATCAAAAGCACCGCCCGCCGCACGGTCACGCCACCCGAGGGGAGCCGCGCATGTCCCAGACCGCCGGCGCCCCGTCCGCCCCCGGGGTCCCCGGCCAGGGCCTCCCCCGGCGCGCCGTCCTGGTGTCCATGGGCGCCCTGCTGTCCGGGATGCTCCTCGCCGCACTCGACCAGACCATCGTCGCCACCGCCCTGCCCACGATCGTCAGCGACCTCGGCGGCCTGGAGCACCTGTCCTGGGTGGTCACCGCCTACCTCCTCGCCGCCACCGCCGGGACCCCGCTCTGGGGCAAGCTCGGCGACCAGTACGGCCGGAAGAAGCTCTTCCAGACCGCCATCGTCATCTTCCTCGCCGGCTCCGCGCTCTGCGGCATCGCACAGAACATGGGCCAGCTCATCGGCTTCCGCGCGCTGCAGGGCATCGGCGGCGGCGGGCTCATGTCGCTGGCGATGGCGATCGTCGGCGACATCGTGCCGCCGCGCGAACGCGGCCGCTACCAGGGCCTGTTCGGGGCCGTCTTCGGCGCCACCAGCGTCCTCGGCCCGCTCCTCGGCGGCATCTTCACCCAGCACCTGAGCTGGCGCTGGGTGTTCTACATCAACCTGCCCATCGGGCTCGCCGCCCTCGTCGTCATCGCCGTCGTCCTGCACCTCCCGCGCCGCGCCACCGAGCACCGCATCGACTACCTCGGCACCGCCCTCATCGCCTCCTTCGCCATCTGCCTCGTCGGCGTCACCTCCCTCGGCGGTACGACCTGGGCGTGGGGCTCCTGGCAGGTCGCCGTGGCCTGGCTGCTGGCGATCGCTCTGCTCACCGCGTTCATCCAGGTCGAGCGCCGGGCGGCAGAGCCGGTCATCCCGCTGAAGCTCTTCGGCATCCGCACGTTCACGCTCTGCTCGGTCATCGGGTTCGTCGTCGGCTTCGCGATGTTCGGCGCCATGACCTACCTGCCGACCTTCCTCCAGGTGGTCCGCGGTGTCTCCCCGACCGCCTCCGGCGTCCACATGCTCCCGATGGTCGCCGGCATGCTCATCGCCTCCACCGGCTCCGGGCAGCTCATCAGCCGCACCGGCCGCTGGAAGATCTTCCCCGTCCTCGGCACCGCCGTCACCACCGTCGGCCTCCTCCTGCTCCACCGGCTGCACCAGGGCAGCAACGACGGGGAACTCAGCGGCTCCTTCTTCGTCTTCGGCTTCGGCCTGGGCCTCGTCATGCAGGTCCTCGTGCTCGTCGTGCAGAACGCCGTCTCGTACGGCGACCTCGGCGTCGCCACCTCCGGCGCCACCTTCTTCCGCTCCATCGGCGCGTCGTTCGGCGTCGCCGTCTTCGGCACCGTCTTCAGCGGCCGGCTGCGCCACAAGCTCGAAACGGAACTGAGCGGCGTGTCCCTGCCCGACGGGATCAGCATCACGTCGCTGGAGTCCGATCCGCGCTCCCTCGGCCGGCTGCCCGCCGCCCTGCGGCAGGAAGTGGTGAACGCCTACTCCACTTCCATCACCGACGTCTTCCTCTACGCCGCGCCCGTCGCCCTCCTCGCCTTCCTCATCGCGCTCTTCCTGCGCGAGGACCCCCTGCGCGGCACCGTCACCGTCCCCGACGGCAGCGAGACCGTCGCCACCAACCCCGTCGAGCGCTCCCCCCGCGACGAGGTGTGCCGCGCCCTGAGCGCGCTCAGCACCCGCGAGGGGCGGCGGGAGTTGTACGAGGACATCACCCGCCGCGCCGGCCTGGACCTGCGGCCCGCGTCGAGCTGGCTGCTGCTGCGCGTCCAGCGGGACGAGTCCACCGAGCCGGTGGCGCTCGCCGAGCGCACCGGGCTGCCCCTCGACGTGGTCCTCGGCGCGGCACAGGAGTTGGAGGAAGAGGGCCTGACGCGCCGGGAAGGGCTGCCGATCCTCTGTACGCAGGAGGGCGTCAGGGCCGCGCGGCGGCTCGCGACGGCGCGGCAGGCCGCGCTGGCCGAGATGCTGGGCGACTGGTGGACGCCCGACCGGCCCACGGACCTCACCGAGCTGGTGGAGCAGTTGTCGGCCGAGCTGTGCGGCTCCGACCACGAGGCGCCGCCCGGCGAAGCCGTCGAGAAATGGCGGCCCGACCCGGACTCCCCGCCGAAACCCCCTGCTTGAGCGGCACGCCGCAGCACCCGTGCCGTGCGCCGGCCGCAACGACTGGCCTACGGCGGCACCCGGCACGCCGTGCCGTACGGCATCCGGGTGACAGCAGGTGAGCGTGCCCTCAGGAGTGATGCAGGTTACATCTGGTGCCCCCGTGCGAATTCCGGCGACGCCCCAGGCGTACGCTGTGATCCGCCCGGCGCTCTCGTCCGCGGCAGAGGATCACCGGAATGACCGCCGGGACACGGGGAGCAGGGGAACAGTGGAGTTTGTGGGGTCACTGAGCGGTACCCCGTGGATGTACGCGATCGTCGCCACCTCCGTCCTCCTCGACGTCTTCCTGCCCCTGCTGCCCAGTGGCGCGCTGGTCATAATGGCCGCCACCGCCGCCGCCGGCACCACCACCGCGGCCGACGCCGTACGCAACGGCGCCACCCTGCCAGCCGCCGACCACCTCGCCGAACTGCTGGCCCTCATGCTCTGCGCAGCCACCGCCTCCGTGCTCGGCGACATGCTCGCGTTCCGGCTCGCCAGCAGAGGCCGCGAGAAGTTCGCCAACTCCCGCCTGCTGGTCCGCGCGCAGGAGCGCCTCGGCCACCACCTCAGCGGCCGGCGCGGCGGCGGGATCGTCGTCCTGGCCCGGTTCGCGCCCGCGGGGCGCAGCGTCGTGATGCTCGGTGCGGGCGCGATGCACCGGCAGGTACGGGAGTTCCTGCCGTGGTCCGCGCTCGCCGGGCTGCTCTGGGCCGCGTACGGCGTGACGCTCGGGTACTTCGGCAGCCGCTGGCTGGGCGCGGGCTGGCTGGCCACGGGCGTGTCGGTGCTGGCGCTGTTCGTCGCCGGGCTCGGCGCCGCGTACCTGGTCCGCAGGCCGCGCCCACAGCCGACCGCCTCCGACTGACCGCCGGCGGGGACGGGTCAGCCGCGCAGGTAGGCGTCGACCTCGTCGGCGACCGCCCGCGTGTAGCGCTCAAGACCCGGGGACCTGGCCGGGCACGGCCGCCCGCCTTCGGGGGTCGGCGCGAGACAGAAGTGCAACGGGTCGTCGTCGCGGTGCAGTCGGGCGGTGTCGCCGGGTCCGGTGCAGTAGCCGGCGGTGCGCTGCTCGTAGGCGTTGCACGGCAGGTACTGCGTCCACTTGCCGTCGTCGTCGCGCAGTTCACGGCCACCGTCGGCCAGCAGGTCGCCGGCGGCGGCGGCCTGCTCGTCGTAGAGGGCGTTGACCTGCTCGATCCGGTCGGGGTGCAGCGCGTCGGGCGGCTGCTGCACCCAGACGATCCGGGGCCGCGGCACGTCCGCGGCGCGCGCGGCGTCGGCGATCTGCCCGGTGAGGGCGCGCAGGTCGGCCGCGTAGCGCTCGTAGTACGCGGCCGTCCCCCACTCGACGCCCTCCATGCAGGGGGTGTAGCCCCAGGTGTTGCCCCAGAACTGCAGCACGATCACGCCCGGTTCGCGCTCCTTGACCAGGGCGGCGGCCTTGTCCTCCTTCGGGACGAGGGAGCGGCCGGGGCGGCCCTGGAGGTAGTCGCAGACGGTCACCCCGGCGACGGGCTCGCTGCTGTACGAGCCGACGCGGGCGGAGCGTTCGAGCCGTCCGCCGAGGATGTCCTGGGCCTCCATGGCGAGGGAGTCGCCGAGGTAGAGCACGTCCTGCGGGGTGCGCGGGGGCGCGCCGGGGCCGGGTGAGGCGGAACCGGACGCGCCGGGGCGGGGGGTGGCGGCGTCGGGCGGGGTGAAGCGGGAGCGGTCCGGCGCCTGGTCCCGTACGGCGCTGTCCACCGCATCGCCGCCCGCCGAGCCGCCGTCGGAGCGCGACACCGCGCCCCAGCCGACGGCCACGGCCACCAACGCCACGGCGAGCACGGGCCCCACCCAGCGTTTCGTCTCCATCAGGTCCTCCGGCACCCGGTGACAACTGGCCAGTAGGGTAGGGAGTCGACCGCCTCCGGGTCGAGGCCCTTCGGCCCCTTCCCCGCGGCCGGTTGTGCCACGGTTGTCGGCCGTCGGTCGTCAGGTGCGCGGAGTCGGACGCGGGGCGTCGGGCGGAGGGCGTCAGGGCTCAGGTGCCGTATAGCCTGGCCACCGCCTCGTACGTCTCCTTCTTCTCCCACCGCTCCGGCTCGCCCTCCAAGAACCGGACCACCCCGGAGCCGGCCGTGTCCAGGCCGTGCCGCGGGTCGTCCGGGGTGTGCGGGAAGTGTCCCGCACGGCGAAGGTGCAGACGAAGCAGCGGTGCACGCCGCGGGCGGTGGCGAGGGCGTCGGCGAGGAGCGGGCGCAAGCGGCGCGCGGCGGCGGCGCGACGGCCCGAACCGGTGGGAGCGCGCGTCTGGGGTCCAGTGGGGCGGAAGTGGCCACGGACCGGGGCGGGTGAGGGCCCGTAGCGTACGGGGACGGCGCACGGCGCATCGCCGAAGGTCACAGCGGTGTCGGCCGAAGTCCCGCAGCCGTCGCCGTCCGCCCGCCGTCCGCCCGCCGCCCCGTTCGCCGTACGCCCAGGAGGCCCCCGTGCACCCCGTCCTCGCCGCCGACCTCGACCGCTTCGACCAGCTCCTCGACGCCGCCCGCGCCCGCGCCGTGGCCGCTCTCCGCGGCCTCGCGGACCGCCCGGTCGCCGCGCCCGCGCCGCATGCCCCCGGCCCGTACGAGCCGCTGCCCGAGCGCGGCGCCGGGGGCGCGGCGGCGCTCGCGCGCTTCGGGGAGCGCTGGGAGCCGGGTCTGTCGGGCAGCGCGGGGCCGCGTTACCTCGGGTTCGTGACCGGCGGGGCGACGCCGGCGGCGGTGGCGGGCGACTGGCTCGTGGGTGCGTACGACCAGAACGTGGTCGTGGCGGGCGACTCCGCGGCGACGGATCTGGAGCGCGAGACGGTGGGCTGGTTGCGCGAGTTGTTCGGGCTGGGCGGGGCGCACGCGGGCGCGTTCGTGTCCGGGGCGACGATGTCGAACGTCGCGGGGCTGGCCGTGGCCCGGGAGTGGCTGGGCGAACGGCTCGGGGTCTCGGTCGCGGACGCCGGGGCGGGCGCGCTGGGCGAGGTCACGGTCCTGTCGGGTGCGGCCCACTCCAGCGTCCCCAAGGCGCTGTCGCTCCTCGGGCTCGGCCGCGGCGCGCTGCGCGCGGTGCCGCCGCTGCCGGGGCGGGAGGCCGTGAACGTGGGCGAACTGGCCGCCGCACTGGCGGCGTTGGACGGCAGGCCGGCGATCGTGGTGGCGAACAGCGGCACGGTCAACACCGTCGACTTCGACGACCTGCGGGCGATCGCCGCGCTGCGGGAGCGGTATCCGTTCTGGCTGCACGTGGACGCGGCGTTCGGGGCCTTCGCGGCGCTGTCACCGGAGCACGCGCACCTGGTGGCGGGGCTGGACGCCGCCGATTCGGTCTGCGTGGACCTGCACAAGTGGCTCAACGTCCCGTACGACGCGGCGGTGCAGTTCACCCGCCGCCGGGACCTCCAGGTCCGCGTCTTCCGCAACGCGGCCGCGTATATGGCGCAGCCTGGCGACGACCCCGACTTCGTTCACCTCACCCCGGAGAACTCCCGCCGCCTGCGCGCCCTGCCGGCGTGGCTGACGCTGGCGGCGTACGGGCGCGAGGGCCACCGGGAGGTGGTGGAACGCAACGCGGCGCTGGCCCGGCGGTTCGGCTCGGGGGTGGAGGGCGGATCGGGGGGCGGATTGCGGCTGCTGGCGCCGGTGCGGCTGAACGTCGTGTGCTTCACGCTCGCGGCGGAGCCGACGGAGGAGCGGGTGGCGGCGCTGGCGCGGGCTGCCGCGGCGAGCGGGGAGGTCGTGGTCACGCCGACGGTGTACGGGGGGACGCACGGCCTGAGGGCGGCGTTCAGCAACTGGCGTACGGGGCCGGAGGATGTGGACCGGGCGGTGGAGGCGCTGGTGCAGGCGGCACGGGAAGTGCAGGCGGCACGGGAGGTGTAGGGGGCTCGGGCGCGTCCGGCGGCAGCGGCGCACCCGCTGCCCGTCCCGCCCTCTCCTCACCCCGCCCCCCACTCCACCGCCGTGCCGGGCCGCGCCACCCGGACGTCCCCGTCGAACCCCCGCCGCGCCGCGGCGACCGCCGCGTCCCGGTCCCCGCCCGGCCACAGGTGGGTGAGCAGCAGTCGCTCCGCGCCCGCGCGGGTCGCGTGCTCGCCGGCCTGGCGGGCGCTCGACAGGTACGGTGCGTCCTCCTCCGGCACCTCCTCCGGGTAGGTGGCCTCGGCGAGGAACAGGTCCGCCGCGGCGGCGAGTTCCGCGAGGGCGGGGCTCGGGCCGGTGTCGCCGGTGTACGCGAGAACCCGGCCCCCCGCCGTCAGCCGCAGCCCGGCGTTGGGGACGTGGTGCGGCAGCGCGCGGGTCCCGACGCGGAACGGGCCGGAGGTGAACTCCGGCTCCGTCGCCGGGTCGAACGCACGCAGCTCGTACGAGCCGCGCAGCATCCCCGGCCGGTCCAGCGCCAGTACCGCGTCGAGCGCACCGGCCGGGGCGTACACCGGAAGCGTGGGCGCCGGCGCTTCGGCCAGTGCGCGGGCGCGTAGAAGGGGATGGAGGTCGGCGCAGTGGTCGGGGTGCCCGTGAGTGACGACGACGGCGTCGACGTCACCGGGGCGTAGCTGCCGGAGGAGCTGCGGCATCACGGCGTACCCGGGATCGAGCAGCAGCCGGTGCCCGTCGTGCTCGACGAGGTAGCCGCTGCAGGCGGCTTCCGCGGTCGGCCAGGCGCCGCAGCCGCCGAGCACAGTGAGCTTCATGCCGTCCTCCCGTCGCCGCACGGGGGGCGGACCCGCCCCCCGTGCGCCACAGTAACGGCGTCCGCCCGCCCCGCGTCCGCACGGGGCCCGTCACCAGGCGATGTGCACCAGGAACCAGCCCGCGAAGCCCAGCCAGGCCGCGACGAAGACCGCCTTGCCCACCGGCGTACGCACCCGGAACCACGCCCGGGTCCGCTCCGAGAGGGTGTCGCCCTTCTGCGGGGTCCGCAGCGCGATGACCTCCACCACCGCGCCCAGGGCGAGCAGGCCGCCCCAGATCCAGTCGGCCCCGCTCACGCCGGCCGCCCCTCGGCGGCGTCGGGCGGCGGTACGGCGGCCACGGGCGAGGGCGCCGCGGCCGTCCGCGCCGGGTACTCCGGCGGCCGCGCCCAGCCCAGCAGCACGCCCGCGACGACCTGCAGCGGCTTCCACTCCCGCTTCGCCGCCCACTCCTCCAGCGCCCGGAACACCGCGTAGTACACGGCGGTGACCAGCGCGGTGACCCCGGCGGTCGCGGTCGTGGAGTCGGCGTCGACACCGAAGGCACCGGCCGCGGTCACGACCCAGCCGACGAGCAGCGGAACCAGGGTACGTAACACAGAGATGTACAGATTCATGGTCAGATCCCCCGATCTGTCGCCACCAAGGGTGAATAGTGGCCTTCTGCTACGGGGATGCCCGCACAGCGGCCCCTTGAACCACAACCTGAACGTCCAGTTCCGCATCGAACTCCCCCGGCCCACCCGCCCCTTGGGGCGCACTCCGGGCACGCAGGAATCCACGGCCGCGCTTGCGCGGCGGCCGCAACGGGGACGAGGGGGGAAACGCACGAGACGGCAAGGACAGCAAGGGATAGCGCGAGGGATTCGGCCACCGTCCCGTCCCGACCCCCACTCGAAAGGGACGAATGATGACCATCAAGGGCATCGACGTCAGTTCGCACCAGTCAAGCAACTACTCCACGCGAGGCATGAACTTCGTCTTCGTCAAGGCGTCGGAAGGCCGCAGCTACGTCAACCCCAAGCAGGGCGCCCAGGCCACGCACGGCCGCGAGGCGGGCCTGGTGCTGGGGTTCTACCACTTTCTCTGGCCGGGCAACATCAAGGCCCAGGCCCAGTACTTCGTCGACAAGGCGAAGGAGAAACCGGGCGACATGCTCGCCTGCGACTGGGAGCACACCAGCGAGGGCACCGCGGCGAGCAACAAGGAGAAGGACGCCTTCATCAAGGAGGTGAAGCGGCTGCGGCCGCGCCACCGGGTCCTCCTCTACTGCAACCGCGACTTCTGGCTCAACCGCGACACCACGAGCTACGCCGGCGACGGCCTGTGGATCGCCCAGTACAACGGCAACCCGGGCAAGCCCGACATCCAGGCGTCGTGGCGCTTCCACCAGTACACGTCGTCGCCGGTCGACACGAACGTGGGCCGCTTCAGCTCACGTTCGGCACTGCGGTCGTGGGCCCGCGAACGCTTCGACGCCAGACTCACGGCAACCGAAACGGAAGCCGAACCGGACGGCGACGCGGAGGAGCCGATAACCACCTGACCCGCGGGGCGGCGGCGACGCCGGGTCGCGGGCGGTACGTGCCGCGTGGTGAGCAGGTGTACTCATGCCGGCCGGAACTCCCGGGAGGACATTCCCCGCATGGGACTGCTGGATGCCGTGTCGGGTACGGCCCTGGTGCTGTGGACGGGAGCCTGCGTGAGGGGGCTCGTCTACTTCTCCCTCTGCATCGGCTGGAAGAACAAACGTCATCCTCCCCCCGGCCGGCTGAAGGTCCTCGCCTGGCGGGTGGGGCTGGCCGTCGCCGCCGCGGCGCTGCCGGCGACACCGCCGCTGGTCCTCTGGTTCGGGATCACCCGCGGCTTCTGGATCACCGTGACCGTACAAGCGGCCCTGTGCGCCGCAGCGCTGTGCTTCCTCGCCACCCGCCGCCACCGCAACCGGCGCCCGCCCCCGCCGGGGGCCCGCCGCCCCCGGCCCCCGCAACCGACCCCGGAAGAACCCGAACCGCCGACACCTGCCTCGTCACCCTCGCGGGCGCCGCCACCCGGGACGGCAGAGGCCCAGGTGCCCGGTAGGGAACCGGGTGGCCTGGGCCTTCGTCGTTGCTGTCGGGTGGTGGGCGCGGGCGGGTTCGAACCGCCGACATCTGCCTTGTAAGACGAGAGGCGATGCTCTGGCGCACTCCGGCTACTCTGACACGCTCCCCCCGACCCCAGGTCAGAGCCTTCTACCCTCCGGGTCACTCCGGCAATTCCGGGCGTCTCCGGGACCTCCGCTCACGCATCGCTCACGCAAGCCAGCGGATCTCCGGGGGCGGTGACCTGCCCAGACTCCATTCTCCCACTCCCCCGCCCGCACGGAACGGCCCCGGGAGCGGATGCACGCTCCCGGGGCCGGCCTATGCCCGTGCTCGCCCTGCCTACGGCGGGGAGGCGGCAGCCGCCGCCACAGCGCCTCACGCGGGCGTTCAGGGTGCCAGGGCGGAGCGGGCGATGAGGGTGCCGATGTGGTCCCGCTTCGGCGCCTGGAGGACGTCGACCGCGATGTCGGTGAAGCCGGCGCGCTCCAGCAGGACGCGCCACTTCCGCGGGGTGTAGCTGTAACGGTAGGTGTACAGGGCCTTCCCGGCGAAGCCGCCCTTGTACATGCCCTGGGGGCCGTAGGCGCCGGGGATGGGCGGCGGCTGGGAGAAGGCGAAGACGCCGCCGGGGTTGAGGCGCTGGGCGACGAGCGGGAGCAGCTTGACGGGGTCGGTGAACCAGGCGGCGCCGAAGATGGAGTACACCGCGTCCCACGTTCGGCCGGTGCCGGTGAGGTAGTCCAGTACCTCGGCGCAGACGAACTCCGGTACGCGGCGGCCGGCCCAGTGTGCGGTGATCTGCTTGACCATCACGGGAGACAGATCCAGGCCGGTGACCTCGACGCCGCGGGCGGTGAGGTGGACGGCGGCGCGGCCTGTGCCGCAGCCGAGCTCCAGCGCGGTCTTCGGCTCGCCGAGGAGTTCGGGACCGGGCCCGTGGCCGGCGTACTGCGTCCAGTTCAGGACGGGCTCGGTGATGTCCTTGGTGACGCTCTCGGCATAGGCGTCCCACAGTTCGGTCTCGTGGGCGAGGTTGTGACGGGCGGGCAACCGGGTCTCCTTGGACGCTGGGAGAAGGGACTGGCCCCGCCCCCCCGGGGGTGCGGGGCGGGGCCAGCGTAGGGGTGGTCAGTGGCTGTCAGGGGCCTTGTCGTCGCACGGAGAGCACTCCGCGCCGTCCATCGCCCACAACTCCTCGTCCGGGGCGAAGCCACAGCCGCGGATGAAGTCGGCGGTGCGCAGCACGGTGCCGTCTCTGCGGCGGTCGATGAGCGGGGCGTGGTGCTTGTACCGGCCGCCGTTGTACGCCTCACAGAAGGCGAAGTACACGGGGGTGTCGAGGATGATCTGGTGCACGCCGATGTCGACGATCTTCCCGACGCCGAGATGGACCTCGGGGTGCTCCATGGCGGTGACGAGGTACATGATCGCGTTGTCGAGGATCCGCTCGGCCATGTCGCGGACCATGGTCCCGTCGCGCATGAGGAGCTTGATCTCCCGCTCCCACAGCGTGACCTGCTCGGAGCCCGGGGACTCCAGCACGTTGTACGTCAGCTCCTTGATCCGCGGCCGGACCGCGTCCAGCAGCGCCCGCGGGTCGCGCTCCGTTGTCGCGGCGCGGGCGGGTTCGAGTGCGACGCTCATTACTCCTCCGTGATCCGTTGATGGGATGCAGTGGTGCGGAGCCCCGCCCGCCGGAGCCGGCGCAACGGTGGGCGGGGAGCCTTCTAGGCGGCCGTAAGTATCAGCGGCCCGCCGGGGCCCGCCTCTTGGCCGCGGTGTCCCGCGGCCGGAGGCGGGAGTCAGCCCTTCGCGGTTCTACGTACTGGTCGTGTAACCGCATTTGCTGCACGTCGCTGACTTGCCGTTGGATTGCATGGGGGCGCCGCATGCGGGGCAGTTCATGGTCTTCACCTCCGTTCTCTTCACCTCGGGCGCGGTCGGTACGGCCGGCGCGAGCAAGCGCGTGGATGACCGCGCCGGCCGATGCCCGGCCTGCCATCTGTCCGGCAGGTGGGCGGCCCGCCCCGTGGCCGCTTTGTCCAGGCGGCTACGGGGCGGAGTTCAGGGGGTGAACCGGGCTGCGAACTCCTCGGGCTCGACGACGGTGCAGCCGCGCAGCACGCGCGTCAGGTGGGCGGCCAGCACCCACGGAACCGCGGGGTCGTCGTAGGGCACCGTGACCGGCTTGTCGGGCACGGCAAGCGGGCCGTCGGGCTGGTAGCGCAGGCCGTGCACGCCGTCGATGTCGGGGTGCTTCACCTGTACCGCCACCGCGCCGGTGCGGCGCAGGTGCGGGCACCACCGCGGCGACATCGCGGCGCACCGGAGGCACAGCGGGGGGTGGGCGGTCACCTCGTCCTCGGGCCAGCCGGGCACGTTGCGGTGGTCTTCCAGCAGGAACAGCGTGCCGTGCTCGTCCTCATAGGCAGGCATGGCGCAGATCTGGCACAGGAGCCGGTGCATGGCCCGGCGTTGCCGCTGGGGGTGTACGTGGCCGTAGCGGGGGCGGCCGGCGCCCTGCCGTAACGGCCTGCGGGCCCACAGCACGCCCACGGTGTCGCGGTCGTGGGGGTTCTCGTGCGGGTAGCCGATGCCGTTGGCCTTGCGGATCACGACGGGAGCGGTTCGGCGGTCCTCGCCGGTCCATGCGGTCACGTATGGCACCGGCGGCCGGGCGGCGCTCACGGCCGCCCTCCGCGGCAGCGGAGGCACCGGCAGGGCGGGTAGACGCCGGTGAGCAGAGGCGGCTCGCAGTCGCGGGAGTAGAACCGCTTCTCGCGGCCGAAGGTGCGCCCGCTGTCGCGGGAGACCCGCAGCGTCATGCGGGGGCTTTCAGGCGCCGCCCGTAACCCGGGAGCACTAGGCTCGTACATGCTGACGCTCCAGGAAGCGTTGGCCACGCCCTCGGACCGGTGGTGCGGTCGCGGGGGCCTTGTTACGGGATCATCGCGTTCCGTTACGGACAGCGCACCGACATGACAAGACGTCTACGGACATCTCCCTGTCGGTGCCCGAGGGTTGCTGTCATCCTGTGCGGCATGGGCACGAACGAACGCCTCCGCCGCGCCATGCACCGGGCCGGGCTCGACATCGCTGGCCTGGCCACCGCCGCAGAGGTCTCCACGAAGACTGTTGAGCGGTGGATCGCCGGCACCGCTCCCTACCCCCGCACCCGATACCGGGTGGCCGCCGTCGTGCACGAGGAGGAGTCGTACCTGTGGCCGGAGGCCACGAACACCGCGTCGCTGGCGGGCGCCGAGCTGGTCGCCACGTACCCGCGTCGCAGCGAAGTTCCTCCGCAGCTGTGGATGGAGTTGCTACGCGCGGCCCAGCGGGACGTCGGCCTGCTGGCGTTCGCGGGCCTGTTCCTCACTGAGGAACACCCTGAGTGGCTAGACACGCTCGCCGCGAAGGCGCGCGCCGGGGTTCGGGTGCGGCTTCTCCTCGGCGACCCCGAGGGAACGCAGCTCGCCGCGCGCGATGGTGAGTACCAGATCGGGGGTGGTGTCGCTGGGCGTGTAGCCGCCGTGCGGTCCTACTACGAGCAGCACATGCCGGACTCGGTGGAGATCCGGCTGCACGACACCCCGCTCTACAACAGCATCTACCGGTTCGACGACGACTTGGTCGTGAACATGCACGCCTACGGGGTGCTCGCCGCGCACACGCCGGTGATGCACCTGCGCCGCATCGACGGCCGGTACTTCAACACCTATGTCGAGTCGTATGAGCGGGTGTGGGCCTCGGCGCGGCCGGCTTCCGCGTCTGTGGAGGCGTGATGGCCATGGCGAGGGGCACCCGCCGCATTGATCACTGGCAGGACCCGAACGCCCCGAAGCCGACGAGCCGGAAGACGTCGGCGAGCGTGTTCGTCCTCGATGACGAGGGGCGCCTCCTGATGCTCCGACGGGTCGACAACGACCTGTGGACGATCCCCACGGGCGGCGTGAAGAAGGGGGAGACGGTCGGGCAGGCCGGGGCGCGGGAGTGCCACGAGGAGACCGGCCTGCACGTGGAAGTCACGGGCCTGGTCGGGGTGTTCTCCACCCCGGAGCACGTCATCGTGTACATGCACGGCGACAAGGTCGACGAGGTACGCCAGCCGATCAACATCTGCCTGCGCGCACGAGTTGTCGGCGGTGAGGTTCGCCCGGATCCGTCGGAGGCGGCAGAGGTGCGGTGGGTGCCACCGAGCGAGTTGGGCGACTACCCGATTCACCCAGCGCTTCGGATGCGTATCGAACACGGGCTCGCCGGTGACGAGCCATACGTTTCCTGACACGACGAAGCGCCTCCTGTCCCGGCCGTGTGGCCAGGACAGGGGCGCTCTCGTCTAGGTGTACTGCCGTCGGTGGGCGTCGAGTGCCGCGGCGAGGGGCCTGGCCGGTTCCCGGGGTTGTCGTCGGGGGTGACTCGTCGCCCGTGCACGTGTAGTGCGTCGAGCCGTCCGCGGTCCCGAGCATGTGCAGTGCCATGGTTGGCCTCCTTCGCGGAGTGACGAACCGGTTTGCCCAGGCTTGCGCGCAGGCCGACCACGCGGCCACAGGTGTGCACGAACTTGCGCGTACCGTGGCGCCCTTGGGGTCGAGGCAGACGGGCGCGCACGACAATGTGCCCCGTGCCCCGGCCGTGGACGACGGCGTCGATCGCGCGCTGCGCTACGAGGTGGTGGGCTGGGCGACCGACGACATCAAGGGCGCCTACGAACGCATCACGCCGGAGATGCGTAAGCGCCGTGTCGACAAGCTACAGGCCCGCTTCGTGCAGGCCCGCAAGGGCACGCACTGGGACCAGCGGCGGAAGCGAACTTGAGTCATCCTCGGGAGTCGATCTCCCGTTTCGCTCCCACTGGATCGCGCGAGAGCCCCGTACCGATCTTGGTACGGGGCTCCGCTGCTGGTCAGCCGGGTGGGCGCGGACGGGTTCGAACCGCCGACATCTGCCTTGTAAGGGCAGCGCTCTACCGCTGAGCTACGCGCCCGGACGCGGGGACAGCGTATCGTGCCCCGCCGACCGCGCTCGACCTGCGGGGGGCCGCGGGGATCGTCGTGGGCCGTGTGTTCGTTCAGCCCTGGTGGGAGAATGAGTCTCCAGGGGAGCGCAGGGCACGGAAAGGGGTCTCGTGGCATTCGGCGGAGGCGGAGGCGGCACCCGGCGGTGGGGCTGGGGAGACCGGGGCGACGGGGCTCGGGCCGAGGCACAGGCGGCCAAGGACGCCGCCGCGACCGCGTTCTACGAGCTGGATACCGCGCAGCGCGACCTGCGCATCTCCGTGGAGACGATCGCCGCCGTCGACGACTCCCCCGCCGCCCGCAAGGCGACCTCGGACTTCGCCGCCCTGGGGCAGCGCATCGACGAGGTCAGCCACACGTACATCACCGCCGTCGACTCCTACGACCTCGACCGCGACGACCTCGACCACGGCACCGCCTCCCGCGCCCGGCAGGAGCTGCAGCAGGCCACCAACGGGCTGGAGAAGGTCCGCTCCGACCTCAACCACTTCGCGCACGGCCTCGGCCCCCTCCTCGACCAGGCCGAGAGCCAGCTCGCCCGTCTCGCGCCCGCCGTGGAGCGGGCCCGGCAGGCGCTGCTCGCGGCGACGACGGCGCTGGACGAGGTGCGCGGCAAGGGTTTCCAGGCCGACGATCTGGCCGCCCGCCTCGCCGGGCTGGGGCCGGAGCTGACCAAGCTCAACGAGGGCGCCGGGCGGCACGGCGTGCAGGAGACCATCCACCGCGCCGTCGGCGTGCAGCGCGACGCGGAGGCGCTGCGCAGCGAGGCCGAGCAGTTGCCGCAGCGCGCCGAGGAGATCGATCGCCGCCTCGTCAGCCTGCGCACCCGCGCGCAGGCGCTGGCCACCCGCGCCGAGAAGGTCAAGCCCGTGCTCAGCGAGCTGCGCCGGCGCTTCGCGCTGGCCTGCTGGCGCGATCTGCAGGAGGTGCCGAACCGCGCCGCGCAGGCCGTCACCGAGGCGGAGGAGAAGATCGCCGACGCCGGCCGGGCCCGCCGTGAGCAGCGCTGGCCGGACGCGATCGCGCTGCTGGCGAGCGTACGGGCGCTGCTGAACCAGACCGACGAGGCCGTGGACGCCACCCGCGACCGGCTCCACCGCCTCGACGAGGTGGAGAAGGACCGCACCTCGGAGGTGAACCGCACCCGCTTCGCCATCCGCGACGCGCAGCGCCTCGCGATGGCCGGCCGCGACCGCCCCGACCCCCGGCACGCGGGGCCGCTGGACGCGGCGGTCGAGCGCGTCGACCGGGCGGAGGCGGGCCTCACGGGGCGGCACCCCGACTACTGGAGCTTCCTGGAGGAGCTGGAGGCGGTCCGCGAGACGGTCGCCGAGGTGGTCCAGGCGATACGGACCGAACGCGGCGGCGGCGCCGGCCGCTGACCCCGGCCCTCGCCCGCCGCGCGCCCTACGGCCCGTCCCGTACCGGCGATATGCTGTCCGCCATGCCGCGATACGAGTACCGCTGCCGGTCCTGCGGGACGACCTTCGAGGTCAGCCGGCCCATGGCCGAGTCCTCCGCCCCCGCCGACTGCCCGCAGGGCCACGACGACACCGTCAAGCTGCTCTCCACCGTCGCCGTCGGCGGAGCCGCCACCGGCGCCGCGCCGCAGGCCGGCGGGGGCGGCGGGGGATGCTGCGGCGGGGGTTGCTGCGCGTAGCCGCGGGGGTTCGTAGCGTACGGAGCGTGGGCCAGGCGATTTGCCCCGATGCGCGGACCGGGCTGATGCTGGATTACGGCACAGCCGCGAAGGCGGCGCGGCCCCACGTGGCGGCACCGCCGTGAGGAGGTCCCGCCATGGCAGAGCAGCAGCACGTCATGGAGTCCCTGCCGCATCCCCTGGCCGAACCGCCCAAGGACGAGGTGCCCGGCAGCCGCGAAGCCCTCCAGGACGTCGTCAACGTCGGGCATCCCGTCCACCAGCACACCAAGCTCGACGAGCATCTGCCCGTCGACCACCACCTCAGCAACGTCTACCGCTTCGGTGCCGGCCTCGCAGGCCTCTTCCTCCTGGTGTTCGGCATCCTCGGCCTCATCGACCGCATCGGGTTCTTCGACACCGGCGGCCACCAGACCCTCGGTCTGAACAGCAACGGCGCGCTGAGCGTCCTGTCCATCGCCGTCGGGGCGCTGCTGCTCTACGGCATGGTCCGCGGCGGCAACTTCGCCTCGACGCTCAACATGGTCCTCGGCGGGCTCTTCGTCCTCAGCGGCTTCGTCAACCTCGCCGTCCTGGACACCAGTGGGAACTTCTTCGCCTTCAGAATGCAGAACGTGCTGTTCAGCTTCATTCTGGGCGTCGTCCTGGCGATGTTCGGGATGTACGGGCGCGTGAGCGGCCGGCTCCCCCACGACAACCCGTACTGGCGCACCCGCAACCCCAAGGAGGCGGCCGCGGAGGCCGACGAGGAGGCCCGGGCCGCTACCGGCGCCGCGCGACGGTGAGGCCGTCCGCGACCGTCAGCAGCACCGAGTCCATCCGGGCGTCGGCGACCACGTGGTCGTTGAACCTGCGGATCGCCGCGGCCCCGCCGGTGGCACCCGGGTCGACGACCCGGCCGTGGAAGAGCACGTTGTCCACGACGATCAGCCCGCCGGGCCGCATCCGCGGCACCAGTTCCTCCCAGTACGCGACGTAGCCCTCCTTGTCCGCGTCGAGGTACGCCAGGTCGATGTGCGGCTGCGCCGGCATCGCCCGCAGCGAGTCCGCCGCCGGCCCGAGCCGCAGCTCCACGCGGTCGGCGACGCCGCCCTTCTCCCACGCCTCGCGCGCGTACGCCGTCCACTCCTCGGAGACGTCGAGCGCCACCAGCTTCCCGTCGGCCGGCAGCGCCTGGGCCATGGACAGCGACGAGAAGCCGGTGAACGTGCCCACCTCCACGATGTGCCGGGCACCGACCAGCCGTACCAGGAACGCCAGCAGCGGACCCTGCTCCTGCGCGGACTGCATGCTCGCCGAGTCGGGGAAGCGGCTGTGCGTCAGCTCCACGAGATCGCGCTGCACGGCGTCCAGCGGCGGGTTGTGGTCGAGCACGTACCGGTACAGCTCCGGTGTCTGATCAGCGCGCTTGTCCCGGCCGGCGGGAGAGGGAGAGGTCATGGGAGGCATCCTGTCATCTGCCGGAGTATCTCCTCGCCCGCTGCCACGCCGCGCTCGTCGAGGGCCGTGACGTGCGGCGCGGTCCAGCCGCGGGCGGCCAGCTCGCCGTGTCCCGGCCGCCAGGCGCGGTCGGCGGCCAGGAGGAGGTCGGTGTCGAGGAGGGAGTCCCCGGCGGCGAGCACGCCGTCCTCCGCCGCCGGCTCACCCACTCTCCGTACGACCTCCGCCACCGCCGCGCTCTTCGTCAGCGGGCGCGGCACGGCGTAGATCTTCCGCCCCTGCGCCGATACGGACCACCCGCGGCCCTCCGCCCACTCCCCCAGCTCCTTCAGCCACTCCTCCGGCACCGCCGCCCGCTCCACCACCAGGTACGCGAACAGGTCCTCCGCGGTCCGCAGCTTCCGCAGCCATGCCGGGTCCGCCGCCCGCTCCAGGTGCGCGCGGACCTCCGCCAGCGGCGCGCTGCCCGCGGCCAGCTCCCGGCCCACCCGTGCCCGCCACCCGGTGTCGGCCTCGCCGTCGACGAGCAGGTGGCCGCCGTTGGCGCAGATCGCGTACCGCGGCGGCGGCCCGGGCAGCCGGACGCGGCCGTACTGCTCGCGGGTGCGCGTCGTCACCGGTACGAAGGGGGCCCGTCCGGCGAGGCCGGCGAGGAGCGCGGCGGCGGTCTCGGTCAGGAAGGACAGCGGCCTGCCCTCGTAGACCTCGACGCACAGCAGGCGCGGCGCGGCGGCGTCGGGCATGCCGAGGGCGAGGGCGGCCGGGGAGTAGATGAGGGTGCGGTCGAGGTCGCTGGCGATGACGGTCACGGTGCGGGCGCTCCAGGGGCGTCGGGGAGGGGGGTGCCCGGGGCCGTCGTGGCCGCGGTGCCGTCCGCGCCCGTCGCCCCCCGGGTGTACCGCGGGTGGATCAACCCCACGCAGGTGTACGGCAGATCGTCCGTCTCCTCCACCGGCACCCCCCGCTGCTCCGCGAGCAGCCGTACGTGGTCCAGGTCCGCCCCCGCGCCCCGCCGCGCCAGCACGCGCCACGGCACCCGCCGCAGCATCACGCGCGTCGTCTCGCCGACACCGGGCTTGACGAGGTTCACGTCCCCGATGCCGTACGCCTCGCTGATCCGCTCCACCGCCGCCCAGCCGGCCCAGGTCGGCTCACGCTCGGCACTCGCGGGCATGGGGCGGACCGCGCCGGGGGCGGGGAAGCGGGCGGTGACGGCGTCGAGGAAGTGGCCGGAGAGGTCGTCGCCGGCCAGCTCGCGGTAGAACTTCGCGCCGTGGTAGTCGGCGGGGCCGATGAGGTCGGCGCGCAGCACCGTACGGGATATCAGGCCCGAGACCGTGGAGTTGAGGCAGGCGGAGGGGATGAGGAAGTCCTCGCGGGTGCCGTACGTGTCCACGCAGCGGCCCGGGTCGGCGAGGACGGCGAGCCGCGGGTCGAAGGCGGGGAAGTCGCGCAGCGCGGCGGCGAGTTCGCCGGCGATGGCGCCCTTGCCGGTCCAGCCGTCGACGAACACCACGTCGGCGGGGTCGTGGTGGGCGGCGAGCCGGCGCAGGGCGGCGGTGTCGATGCCGCGGCCGCGGACGATGGAGACGGCGTAGTGGGGCAGGTCGAGCCCGTGGGCGTGCCGGGCCCAGCGGCGCATCAGGATCCCGACGGGGGTGCCGGCGCGGGCGAGGGAGACGAGCACGGGTGCGGGCGACCGCTCGGCGAGCACGGTCTCGGTGACGGTGGCGACGGCGTGCGCGATGCGGCCGGCGGTGGCGTCGAGGGCGGTGTGGAAGAGGCGTACGTAGTCGGGGCTGGGCTGGTACTCGACGGGCAGCGACTCGGCGTAGTGCGCGCCGCCGCGCTGGATGGCTTCCTCGCGCTCTTCCGTGGGGGCTTCGAGGGCGACGTCGGAGAGGTCCTTGAGGAGCCAGCCGACCTCGTCGGGGGCGTAGGAGGAGAACGCGGGCCCGCGCAGGGGCTCGGCCGGGGCCTCCGGTTCTGCGACGGGGGGCACGTACGAGGGGATCACGGCGAGAAGCACCCGGTCGGTGTGCGGGGCGAGCCTGTCGAGGAGCCCGCCGGGGGCGTGCAGGGCGGGGGTGTCGGCGGCGGAGTCGGTGACGACGACGACGGCGTCGTGGGCGTCGGCACCGGTGACGTTGTAGGCGTAGCGGGCGCCGCCGGGGGCGTCGTCGGCGCCGGAGGCGTCCGGGGCGTCGTGGGCGGGGAAGGTGAGACGGCTGCGGATGGCGTAGCCGGGGTGGTCGACGGGCAGCACGGGCGAGCGGGTGGTGGAGGAGAACCGCACGTCGGCGCCGGGGAGAAGGTCTTCGAGGGCGCAGGCGAGCCGGAGGGGCGCGTACATCAGCTCCTCGGTCCCGAGCACGAGCACGCGAGGGGGCTCCGCCGGGGCCGCGGGGAGGTCGAGGGCCCCGGCGATACGGGCGCCCATGGCGGACAGGGCGGCATCGAGCCGCACACGGTGCCCGGCTCCGAACCCGTGCCGGCCGCCGTCGGGCAGCCCGGAGGGCCACCCCAGCGCGACGCGGCGCACGGTGGCGGCGCTCGCTCCCCGCCCCCGCCCCGTCCCGAACCCCGAGGGCTCCGCCCCCGAACCCCCCGGAGCGGCCACCGGAACATCCGGCCCGCCCGCCGCAGGCACCTCGTGCTCCGCGACCAGGTCCGCGCCCCGGCGCAGCACGTCCGCCGGCAGGCGTACCGTTCCCGACGTCAGCGACACCACGTCCACCCGCGTGCCGAGGTCCGCCGCCGACTTCTCCAGGGCCCTGCGGTCCTCCGGCGAGCGCATGTCCGTCAGCGCGGCCACCACGTACCGGGTCCGCGGCCGGGCCGCGTGCAGGGCGGCGATCGTGTTGCGCAGCGTACGGCCCGTCGACAGCTCGTCGTCCACCAGCACCAGCGGGCCGTCCCCCGTCAGCAGCGCCGGGTCCGCCGGGAGCAGCAGGTGCTCCGTCGCGTGGCTGTGCTCCTCCTCGAAGCCCGCCGCCCGCCGTACGCCCGGGACCGCCCGGCGGGTGGAGTGCAGGTACGCGCTCGCCCCCAGTCCGTCCGCCACGCAGTGGCCCAGGCCCGTCGCCGTCTCGGCGTAGCCGAGGACCACCGACCGGGCCGCGGCCTTTGCGCCCAGCAGGTCCCGGGCGAGGCCGCCGAGGCGCAGACCGGCGCCGTGGATGCGGCTCGGGCGCTGCGGGACGTGCTTGCCGAGCACCGTGGAGACCAGCAGGTGTGCCCGGCGCGGGTTGCGGCGCAGCGCCAGGCCCACCAGGTCCCGTAGCTCCGCCGGGCCCGACAGCTCGACCCCGAGCCTGCGCTCCACCCACTCCCCGGACCACACCCCGGAAGCGGCACCCGGCCCTCCACCGGAGCCGGCGCCCGCACCGGAACGCGTGCCCCCGGCCATCAGCCCTCCCCCCGTCCCGCCGCCGCCAGCAGTTCCACGAACGTCGTGTCCTCCCGCGCCACCCCGAACGCCCGCGCCCGCCGCAGCGTCCGCTCGGCCCACGCCCGGTGCGGCTTCGCCTCGTTCATCTTGTTCGTGTACGCCGATCGCATCACCCCGCCGCCCGCACCGGACTTACGCAGGATGTCCGTCGCGTCCACGTACTCCTCGTGGCTCACCACCGACAGCGCGTGCACCGGCGCCACATGGCTCGGGTGGATGCACGTCTTGCCCTGCAGCCCGTTCGTGCGGTCCAGCGAGATCTCCCGCAGCAGGCCGTCCATGTCGTGCTCGATGAGGGCCGCCCGCAGCTCCTCCGCGCGTCCCGCCGCGAACGGGCTGCTCCGCAACTGCGGTTTGAACAATCGTTCCTGCTGGCGGAAGTACTCCCATACCGGCCCCGTGACCGTGAAGCCGCTCCCGTCCGCCCGCCCGAAGACGTTCACCACGTCCCCGATCGCCGCCGCCACCAACTGCACGTCGTACGCCGTCATGTCCGGCGAGCGCCGCAGCCCGTAGGCGGCGCAGAAGTCCGTGACCCCGAGCCGTACCGCCAGCACCCGCTCCCGGTACTGCTCCAGCACCCGCGCGATCCCCCGCAGCGCCGCCGCCCGCGACTCCAGGTGCAGCACCTCGGGCGACTCCACCACCGGCATCGCGTACAGCCGCCGGCCGCCCGGCTCCAGCACCTGCTCCGCCTTGATGACGGCCTCCAGGAACGCCACCCCCTGCACCGCCGTGAACTTCGGCAGCACGAACCCCGACAGCAGCCGCGCCGCGGGACCGAGCCGCGCCACGAGATCGGGGATCTGGCCCGCCTCCCGGGTGCGGACGAACAGCAGCGGCAGGGCACCGCCGGTGTCCTGCCGCTCCAGCTCCTTCAACTGCCGGACGATGTTGGCCTCGGCCTCCGGCACCTCGTCGTCGGCTATGGAGTCCTCCAGGCACAGCACCATCGACACCACCCCCCGCGCCGCCTGGACGCGGATGTCGCGCGCGAGCTGCGGGCGGGTGGCGGGGCTGTAGAGCGTCGCGCCGAGGGCCATGGCCAGCTCGGCGGGCGGGGCGCCGGCGGTGAACTCGGCCGGCTCGCGGTGGAACAGCGCGGCACGCACGTCCGGGGGGACGTGCCCGAAGTGGCGCATCCGGTGCTCCAAGGGTCGTCGCGGCCATGCGGGGCCGACGTGGATGGCAGAAGGCGGGCGGAGGACGGCGGGTAAAAGAAGGTCGAGGATTGGCGATGATTCGGTAAAAGGGACGTCCGGGAGGCCTCCACCGTTCCCCGATCGCCCCGCATTGTGGCCGCCGCGGGCGACAGGGCAGGATAGCTCGCATGACGCACGCCATGGCGCAGGGATCCGACATGTCCGTATCCGTCCCTGCGGTACGGGCCGTGCTGCGCTGGACCCCCGGGGCCGGCGTCCCGGACGTCGACGCCTGCGTCATCCTCCTCGACGACAAGGGCCGGGTGCGCTCCGACGCCGACTTCGTCTTCTACAACCAGCCCCGGCACCCCTCCGGGCTCGCCCGCAAGCTGCCGAAGAAGCGGCAGGGCGAGGGGCTGACCGACTCCGTCGAGGCGCAGCTCGCCCGGCAGGACCCGTCGGTCGACCGCATGATCCTGGTCGCCTCCGCCGACGGCGGCACCCTCGCGCGGGTACGGAACCTGCGGGTCGAGCTGCACGACGCCGGCGGCGGCGAGGCGGCGGCCGGGGAGCCCTTCGCGTACGTGGACATCCAGCCGGACGGCAGCGCCTCGTCGGCGCTGATCTGCGGCGAGCTGCGGCGGGCCGGCGGCGGCTGGCAGTTCCGCGCGGTGACGAAGGGGTACACCACGGGCCTGGTCGGCGTCGCCGGCGAGTTCGGCATCTCGGTGGACGAGACCGACACCGGGCACCACCCGACGCCGGACCCCGCGAACGACCCGGCCTCCGGCGGCCGGCCCGCACCGGGTGCCGCCCAGGCCCCGCAGCCCGCGCAGGCCCCGCAGAGCGCCCCGCCGGCCGCCGCCCGGCAGCCCCAGCCCGCGCCCCCCATCGCGTACGGCTACCCCCCGGCGTTCACCCTCCCGCCCCAGGGCCCGCAGTTCATCGGCCGCTGACCGCCGCGACGGGGACTCACGTCTTCGTCTTGTACCCCCGGCCCCACACCAGCCCCCAGCCGTAGAGCCGGTCCAGCTCCGACTGGAACCCGTACACGTAGCGCACCTCGCGGCGCACCGTCAGCTCGCCCTTCTTGTTCTCGATCAGCAGCACCGCGCACGACCGCGCCTCCGGCGCCCGCTCGTCGAGCGCGATCTCCACCCGCGGCCCGCTGGACGGATAGAGCGTGACGACGGCCTGCGTACGGTCGAACGCGGGGGTGCCGTCGTAGATGTAGACGAAGACCAGCAGCCGCCGGAAGGCGTCCTTGTGGTCGAGGTTGACGTACACCGTCTCGCCGGAGCCCGAGCCGAACCTGTCGTCGCCGCTGAGCTTGATGTACGGCGGGTCGTTGATGTCGCCGAGGAGGTTGCCCAGCGGCTGCACCACGCCCCTGGTGCCGTCCTCCAGCTCGTACATGCACGCCAGGTCGAGGTCGACGTTGACGACGGCCGGGCCCTGCGCCTGCACTATCTCCGGCCGGAACAGCTTCGCCGGGTGCAGCAGCGTCCCGCTGCCCCTGCGGGTGCGGCCGCCGAGGTCGGAGGTGCGCATCCGCCAGGACAGGTTGATGCGCAGGTTGCCGGTGTCGGATCCCTGCTTCGTCAGCGAGAGCAGCGGCTTGCGCTTGGTGAGCTGCACCGAGTACGACGCACCCGCGCTGTCGAACTGCGGCACCCCCTCCCGCCGCCAGTTGCCCCAGAACGACACCTCGCACCCCCAGACGTGGGAAACCCCTCGGGCCCGGTCGGACGACCGGCCCCGAGGGGAATCCTTCCGCATCGAAGACCGCGCGGAACCTACACGCGGGAGGGAAGCTCCTTTTCGGCCGGTTCGTCGTCCCCGTCGCCGCCCTCGGCCGCGATACGCCGGTTGCGGCGGATGGAGGAGTAGAGGGAGAGGCCGATGAAGGCGACGCCGATGACGCCGGTGATCACCTCGTGGATGTGCCACTTGATGGTGATCAGCAGGATGGTGGCCAGGGCACCGATCGCGTAGTGCGCGCCGTGCTCCAGGTACACGTACTCGTCGAGAGTGCCCTGCCTGACCAGGTACACCGTCAGCGACCTGACGTACATCGCGCCGATGCCCAGGCCTAGCGCCATCCAGAAGATGTGGTTGGTGATGGCGAAGGCGCCGATGACCCCGTCGAAGGAGAACGAGGCGTCCAGGACCTCCAGGTAGAGGAACATGAAGAACGCGGCCTTGCCCGCGAGCCCCACGGCGGACGGCTGCTGGCCGGAGCGCTTCGCGGCCTCCTCCGCCTCGTGTTCCCGTTCCTCTTCCTCTTCGAGCTTGTTCTCGAAGTGTCCGGACAGCCCGCCGACGATGAGGTACGTGATGAGGCCGGCGATGCCAGCGGACATGACCGTCCCCGATTTGTCCACATGGCCTCCGCCATGCTGGATCGCGCTGGTGGCGATCGTCATGGCGGTGGTGAGCAGGACGATCAGGGCGATGCACACGGAGATCGCGTCGATCCGGCCGACCTTCGAGAGCGGCTTCTCCAGGAACGGGATCCACTTGTGCTCCCGCTCCGCGAACAGGAACTCCAGGAAGATCATCAGCAGGAACATCCCGCCGAACGCGGCGATCGACGGATGCGCGTCGGTGACGAGCTGCTCGTAGTGGTCGGGGTCGTCCACGGCCAGTTCGATCGCTTCGATCGGCCCGACCTTGGCGGTGATGGCGACGATCACCACGGGGAAGACGAGCCTCATGCCGAAGACGGCGATGAGGATGCCGATCGTGAGGAAGATCTTCTGCCAGAAGGCGTTCATCTTCTTCAGCACGCCGGCGTTGACGACCGCGTTGTCGAAGGAGAGCGAGATCTCCAGGATGGAGAGGATCGCCACCAGGACGAACGCCTCCCACCCCCAGAAGATCGCGGCACAGGCGAGGCCCGCGGCGGTCACCGCGAAAGACCAGCCGAAGGTTTTCAGCACCACTGGCAGTCGTCCATTCTCATCGTGTGTCCGTCCTTCTCCGCGGCCCTGCGCGGCACGGGGCTGTCGTCACCGTACCCGCACGGTTCACCAGCACCCGGCACGTACGTCGTGACCCCATCTTCCCCGGCGGTGTCAAGTCCCCGCACTTCCCGGGTCCGGAAGCGTCAAGAGCCGCTCCGCTGCCGGATCGTGCGGGATTCCGGCCGCCCGCGCCCACCCTGCCGAACACCCGAACGAACACCCGCCCGGCCCCGCGGGACCGTCAGGCGGGGGCGAGAGCCTTCAGCGCGGTCACGTACTCGTCGAGGTCCCGGGCGTCCGGCAGGTCGTTGACGACCGTCCAGCGCACCGTGCCCGCGGTGTCGATGATGAACGTGCCGCGGACCGCGCAGCCCTTCTCCTCGTCGAAGACGCCGTACGCGCGCGCGACCGTGCCGTGCGGCCAGAAGTCACTGAGCAGCGGGTAGCCGAAACCCTCCCGGTCCGCGAAGACGCGCAGGGCGAACGGGGTGTCGCAGGAGACGGCGAGGAGCTGGACCTCGTCGTTGACGAAGGCGGGCAGCCGGTCGCGCAGCGCGCACAGTTCGCCCGTGCACACGCCGGTGAAGGCGTACGGGAAGAACAGCAGGACGACCGCCTTCTCGCCGCGGTAGTCCGAGAGCCGCACGGTCTCCCCGTGCTCGTTGCGCAGCGCGAAGTCCGGCGCCTCGGCGCCGGGCGCCAGCGCCTCGATCCCGTCCAGTGCCATATCCGTGACCTCCGGTCTGCCCGTCCAGCGAACCTTTACCGGGTCACGAGCGTACGGCCGGGGCGGAGGCCGCCCCGCGCCGGGATCCCGTCGCGTCGACCGGGATCCCGGCCACGTGGCATCGCGGGACCGCCCGCGCGGCCCCGGTGAAATGACGTGTCTCAGCGCTTGGTCGAGCGGGCCCCCTTCGGGGTGACCAACCGGCTGCCGCTCCAGTCCGTACCCGCGTTGATGCTCTTGGTCTGGGCCAGACCGGCGGTCTGCGCCGCCTCGCCGATGTCGCTGGGCTCGACGTAGCCGTCACGGCCGGTCTTGGGCGTCATGAGCCAGACCGGGGCGCCTTCGTCGATCATGGTGGTGGCGTCCACCAGCGCATCCGTCAGATCGCCGTCGTCCTCGCGGAACCAGAGCACGACGGCGTCCGCGACGTCGTCGTAGTCCTCGTCGACAAGGTTCTGCCCGGTGATCGATTCGATGGCCTCGCGAAGCTCCTGATCGGTGTCGTCGTCGTAACCGATCTCCTGGACCACCTCTCCGGCCTGGAAACCCAGCCTCGTGGCGGGGTTGGTCCGCTCCTCCGCGTGGTCCGCGGTCGCGCTCACGGATTGCCTCCTGCTCGTGTCCGTCGATCTTCCGAAATCAGCATCACACCCGCGCGCACGCGAGGCGATGGGCGTAGTCCACACGTGCCGGGCGAATCGCGCAAGTACCCGGCGGCCGATCCCGCCCTATGGAGGGCACCCCTGGACCAGGGGGCGCAGTCGCCCGGGTTGCCTGCGGGTACGCTGGCGATCAGCCCGTACGGCCCCTCCACGGCCGTGTCGGTGGAGCCCCGGTGGAACGAATGCAGGGTTACCAAACAGTAGAGATGACGTGGCCGCAACCGCGGTAGACGATGGGAATCAGCGCGAGACGTCTCATCTGTGAGCAGTCCGATTACCGATACGTACAGCGAGGGAACAGCGTGGCTTCCGGATCCGATCGCAACCCGATCATCATTGGCGGCCTTCCCAGCCAGGTCCCGGATTTCGATCCCGAGGAGACCCAGGAGTGGCTCGACTCGCTCGACGCGGCCGTCGACGAGCGGGGCCGGGAACGAGCCCGCTATCTCATGCTCCGCCTCATCGAACGCGCCCGCGAGAAGCGTGTGGCCGTTCCCGAGATGCGCAGCACGGACTACGTCAACACCATCGCGACCAAGGACGAGCCGTTCTTCCCCGGCAACGAGGAGATCGAGCGCAAGGTCCTGAACGCGACCCGCTGGAACGCGGCCGTGATGGTCTCCCGGGCCCAGCGCCCCGGCATCGGCGTCGGCGGCCACATCGCCACCTTCGCCTCGTCCGCGTCGCTCTACGACGTGGGCTTCAACCACTTCTTCCGCGGCAAGGACCGCGGCGACGGCGGTGACCAGGTCTTCTTCCAGGGCCACGCCTCGCCCGGCATCTACGCCCGCGCCTTCCTGCTCGACCGCCTCAGCGAAGCGCAGCTCGACGGCTTCCGGCAGGAGCACTCCAAGGCGCCCCACGGCCTGTCGAGCTACCCGCACCCGCGGAACATGCCGGACTTCTGGGAGTTCCCGACGGTCTCCATGGGCCTCGGCCCGCTGGGCGCCATCCACCAGGCCCGGATGAACCGGTACATGCAGGCCCGCGGCATCGCCGACACCTCGAACTCGCACGTGTGGGCGTTCCTCGGCGACGGCGAGATGGACGAGCCGGAGTCGCTGGGCCAGTTGTCCCTGCCCGCCCGCGAAGGGCTGGACAATCTCACCTTCGTCGTGAACTGCAACCTCCAGCGGCTCGACGGCCCCGTCCGCGGCAACGGGAAGATCATCCAGGAGCTGGAGTCGTACTTCCGCGGCGCCGGCTGGAACGTGATCAAGCTCGTCTGGGACCGCTCCTGGGACCCGCTGCTCGCACAGGACCGCGACGGCGCGCTGGTCAACAAGCTGAACACGACGCCCGACGGCCAGTTCCAGACGTACGCCACCGAGTCCGGCGCGTACATCCGCCAGCACTTCTTCGGCGACGACCTGCGGCTGCGCCGCATGGTCGAGGACATGACCGACGACCAGCTTCTCCACCTCGGCCGCGGCGGCCACGACCACCGCAAGGTCTACGCCGCCTTCGAGGCCGCCGTCGCGCACAAGGGCCAGCCGACCGTCATCCTCGCCCAGACCATCAAGGGCTGGACCCTCGGCCCGAACTTCGAGGGCCGCAACGCCACGCACCAGATGAAGAAGCTCACGGTCGAGGACCTCAAGCGCTTCCGCGACCGGCTGCACCTCCCCATCCCGGACAAGGACCTGGAGGACGGCCTCCCGCCGTACTACCACCCGGGCCGGGACTCCGAGGAGATCCAGTACATGCACGACCGCCGGCAGGCCCTCGGCGGGTACGTGCCGACGCGCGTGGTGCGCTCCCAGCCGCTGAAGCTGCCGGACGACAAGACCTACGCGGCCGTCAAGAAGGGCTCCGGCACCCAGGCGATCGCCACCACGATGGCGTTCGTGCGGCTGCTGAAGGACCTGATGCGCGACAAGGAGATCGGCAAGCGGTTCGTGCCGATAGCGCCGGACGAGTACCGCACGTTCGGCATGGACTCCTTCTTCCCGAGCGCCAAGATCTACAACCCGCTGGGCCAGACGTACGAGTCCGTGGACCGCGAGCTGCTCCTCGCCTACAAGGAGTCGCCCACCGGCCAGCTCCTGCACGACGGCATCTCCGAGGCCGGCTGTACGGCCGCGCTGACCGCCGCCGGCACGGCGTACGCCACCCACGGCGAGCCGCTGATCCCGGTCTACGTCTTCTACTCGATGTTCGGCTTCCAGCGCACCGGCGACCAGTTCTGGGCGATGGCCGACCAGCTCGGCCGCGGCTTCGTCATCGGCGCCACCGCCGGCCGCACCACGCTCACCGGCGAGGGCCTGCAGCACGCCGACGGCCACTCCCAGCTCCTGGCGTCGACGAACCCGGCGGCCGTGGCGTACGACCCGGCGTTCGGCTTCGAGATCGCGCACATCATGCAGGACGGCCTGCGGCGGATGTACGGCTCGACGCCGGAGCACCCGCACGGCGAGGACGTCTTCTACTACCTGACCGTGTACAACGAGCCGATCGTGCACCCGGCCGAGCCGGAGAACGTCGACGTCGAGGGCATCGTCAAGGGCATCCACAGGCTGTCGCCGGCTGCGGCGGGCCGGATCCCGGCGCAGATCATGGCGTCCGGCGTGGCCGTGCCGTGGGCGCTGGAGGCCCAGCGGATACTGGCCGAGGAGTGGGACGTACGCGCCGACGTATGGTCCGCCACCTCGTGGAACGAGCTGCGCCGTGAGGCCGTCGAGACCGAGCGGCACAACCTGCTGCACCCGGAGGAGGAGCAGCGGGTGCCGTGGGTGACGCGGAAGCTCTCCGGCGCCGAGGGGCCGTTCGTGGCGGTGTCGGACTGGATGCGGTCCGTACCCGACCAGATCTCGCGGTGGGTGCCGGGCACGTACCAGTCGCTGGGCGCGGACGGCTTCGGCTTCGCGGACACCCGCGGCGGGGCGCGGCGCTTCTTCCACATCGACGCGCAGTCGATCGTGGTGGGGGTGCTGACGGAACTGGCGAAGGAGGGGAAGGTGGACCGCTCGGCGCTGAAGCAGGCGATCGACCGGTACCAGCTTCTCGACGTCACCGCGGCCGACCCGGGGGCGGCGGGCGGCGACGCCTGACGCCTCCGGCGGGGCGGGCGATCCGGTTCGCCCGCCTTTCCGCGGCAGACTGAGGCATGAGCGCGGGCCCGGGGCGTACGAGACTTCTCGTACGCCCCGGGCCCGCGGTGCGTGGGTGGCGGGATGGCCGGACGATTGACAGATATCAGAATCTGTCATCTGACGGCTGACGCCTGTCAACCGTCAGGCGGTGGCGCTGCCCTTGCTCCTGCCCCGCTACTCCCGCCCCGCCGAGGTGAAGCTGACGTCCGCGTACCGCGGCCCCGCGACCTGCCCGGCCAGGGGCTCCAGCAGCGCGCGGTCCGCCTCGCTCAGCTCGATCGCCGCCGCCGCCGCGTTCTCCTCCACCCGCGACGCCTTCCGCGTCCCCGGGATCGGCACCACCGTCATCCCGCGGAGCGCCGCCTGCCCGTGCACCCAAGCGAGCGCGATCTGCGCCGGCGTCGCCCCGTGCGCCTCGGCGATCTGCCGCAGCGGCGCGAGCAGTTCGGCGTTCTTCGCACCGTTGCCGCCGGTGAAGCGCGGCATCGTCCGGCGGAAGTCGTCGGCGGTCAGGTCGGACTCGGCGTCGACGAAGGCCCCGGTGAGGAAGCCCCGGCCGAGCGGCGAGTACGGCACGAAGGCGACGCCCAGCTCCTGCGCCGCGGGCACCGCCGTCCGCTCCACGTCCCGGCTGAAGACCGACCACTCCGACTGCACCGCCGCGATCGGGTGCACCGCGTGCGCCGCGCGCAGCTCGGCGCCGGTGACCTCGCTCAGCCCGAGGTGGCGCACCTTGCCCTCCTGGACCAGCTCGGCCATGAAGCCGACCGTGTCCTCGATCGGGACCCGCAGGTCGCGGCGGTGCATGTAGTACAGGTCGATGGTCTCCACGCCGAGCCGGCGCAGGCTGCCCTCGATGCAGGAGCGCAGATACGGGCGGTCGTTGCGGATCACGCGCTTCTGCGGGTCCTGCGGGTCGGTACTCAGCGAGAACTTGGAGGCCAGGGTGACGGCGTCCCGGTTGGAACGGATGAAAGGGGCGATGAACTTCTCGTTCTCGCCGTCGGCGTACATGTCGGCGGTGTCGTACAGGGTGACGCCGAGTTCGAGCGCGCGGTCCAGGGTGGCGCGGGCGGCGTCCGCGTCGGTGGGCCCGTACGCGAAACTCATGCCCATGCAGCCGAGTCCCTGGACCCCGACCCGGGGCCCGTCCGTGCCGAGGGGGACGGTGGCGATGGGGGTGTTCACGGAGTGCATCCGGAAGATACTCCCTCGTAGAATTCGATCTTGAAGTCGAGGACGGCGAGCGTCGTCTGCAGATCCGCGATCTGCTGCCTGACCACCTCGCGGTGCTCGCGGAAGAGCTGGGTGCGCTCCGGCATCGTCTGGTCCCCGGCCCGTACCAGCTCGGCGTAGCGGACCATGTCGGCCACGGGCATCCCGGTGAGCCGCAGCTTGCCGATGAGGTCGAGCCAGTCGAGGTCGCCGTCGGTGTAGAGGCGCTGCCCGGTGTGCGAGCGGTGTACGCCGTTGAGCAGCCCGATGCGCTCGTACCAGCGCAGGGTGTGCGCGCTCAGCCCGGTGTACGAGGCGACCTCGCTGATGGAGTAGTGATCTTGGCCCACGGGGCGCACCCGGGCCGCTGTGGTCAGGCTCATTGCCGGCTCCCCACTCTCGACGCGTCGAAGCTACTGGCTTGGAGTGCACTCCAAGCAACACGATATGCGCGGGTTAGGCTCGGCGCATGGACAGCCTGCTTGTGATCGAGTCGTGGCCCGTCGGCACGGCGGCAGCCGCGGCCCTGCGCGCCGACGGCTCGCTCGCCGGGTCGCACGGCCCGGCGGACCACCGCTTCTATCTGGCGTCGGTGACGAAGCCCCTGGTGGCGTACGCCGCGCTGGTGGCCGTCGAGGAGGGCGCGATCGAGCTGGACGAGCCGGCGGGTCCCGAGGGCTCGACCGTACGCCACCTGCTGGCGCACACCTCCGGGCTCGGCTTCGACGAGCACCGCGTGATGGCCCCGCCCGGCACCCGCAGGCTGTACTCGAACGCCGGCTTCGAGGTCCTGGGCGACCATCTCGCGAAGGCCACGGACATACCGCTGGCGGAGTACGTCCGGGACGCGGTCTTCGTACCGCTGGGCATGGCGGCGACGAGCCTGGACGGGTCACCCGCGTATGCGGCGACGTCGACGGTGGCGGATCTGGCGCGGTTCGCGGGCGAGCTGCTGGTGCCGCGCCTGGTCTCGGACGAGACGCACGCGGAGGCGACGTCGGTGGCGTGGGTCGGCCTGAAGGGCGTGCTGCCGGGCTTCGGGCACCAGAGCCCGAACGACTGGGGCCTGGGCCTGGAGATCCGCGACGGCAAGTCTCCGCACTGGACGGGGTCGTCGTCCTCCCCGCAGACGTACGGCCACTTCGGCCAGTCGGGCACGTTCCTGTGGGTCGACCCGGAGGCGCCCACGGCGGCGGGGCACGGGGCGGCGTGCGTGGCACTGGCCGACGAAAGGTTCGGGGACTGGGCGGTGCAGGCGTGGCCGCCGTTCACGGACGGGGTGCTGGCGGAGCTGGCCGCGGGCAAGTGACCTCTGCCGCGCAGTCGGCGGCGGGTCGTGCACCTGGCGGTGGCTGACGCTCAGCGCACGAGCTGGAGGGCCTGCTTCATCAGCTCGCTGTCGTCGAGGGCGAAGGTGCCGGTGTGCAGGAGGTCGTGGCCGTACATCTGCCTGGCCGGGGCGATGCTGCGGTCGGGGCGCAGGCTCCAGCGGGTGTGCGGGATGTCGAGGCGGGGTCCGGAGCCGCCGATGCGGGCGGACCAGCCGGTGCAGATCACCCAGCCGGCGCAGGCGTTCTCGTGTCCGCCGCGGGAGCCGTACAGACCCAGGGCGTGGTGTGCCGCGGCGACGGCCAGCAGGTCGGGGTGCTCCAGCTCCGGCACCGGCAGGACGCCGACGATCGCGGTGGTGCCGAAGTGGCCGGTGGTGGTGTAGGCGAGCAGGCAGCGGCGGTCGGGCCAGTGGTGGGTGAGCGGGAAGACGGTGACACGGCCGGTGCCGGTCTGCTCGCTGCCCATGGTGCTCCTGTCGGTCCGTGTCGGCCCCCGCGGCACAGTAGCCGCGGGGACTGACATTTCGGCGCATATCAGCGGTGACCGGGGGACGGGTTGCCGCCGCCTCCGTCGCCGTCCTCGATGTCGGTGTTGTCGTCCTCGTCCCCCGGGTCGCCCCAGGCAGCGGGGGAGATCGTCAATCCGTTCGGGAGGTGCATCGTTGGGTGCCTCCTCTTAAGGGACGCCCCGGGCCGCCCGGGGCGGTGGTCAGCTCGGCACTGCCCATCGCACTCATCTCCGGCTCTGATCACTCTGGTGAGCGTCACCGCCACATCGGCCCGCACGGCGCCGAGGCGGAGACGAGGCTGAGACGAGGCGGGGCCGTGCCAACCGCGAGCCGGGCAGGACTACGTCCGCCTGGGTGAGCGCGTGCCGGAGCTGTTCGGCAGCCGTGTGCGTATCTACGGCCTGGGTCATTGCCATGCGCAGGAAGCTAGGGACGGCCCCGGCGCTGGTCGACGCAATGTTCTCCGATGTTCTCGCAGCTTGACCGGATGTTCTCGTGTGTTCGCAAACAGCCGGTGGCACGCTGTAGTCGCGCTCCCACTGGCCGAGGATCCTGGACGGACAACACCGTTCCCACGAAAGGGGAAACGACCATGGTGCGCAGGCTGCGCTTCAACGGCACCGACAGCAAGAACGGAGGATGCCCAGCCGTCCACGAGCTGGACACGGGCGATATCGTCGTGCAAGGCCCACAGCTCACGGCCCCCGAAGAACTCCGGCAGTTACAGCACCTCGGTACTTCGGATGTCGCGGTCGTGGTGCCGCGGGAATTGCTCGTTCACCACGGCCCCAAGGAGGTCGAGCACGTGGCCAACCTGATCGACCTCGACGAGTTCGGCAGGCTCTTCGAGACCTTCGAACACTCCGCTTGGCGGCTGGAGTCGCGCCGCGGCTATGCCTCCGACCGCGACGACCTGGACTTCGAAGAATTCCAGAAGACCGGCACAGTGACCTACGACCTCGACTCCAAGTGGTGCACGAACATGCGGCGCCAGACCGGCGCGGGCAAGCGCGTCGGCCGGGTCCGGATCGTCGACGACCCGCCGACCGAGGGGCAGTTGTTCCTCCTCGCCTACGCCGAGTGCAACGCGACCACCGGCGAGGACATCCGCAACCTGCGACGCACCGAGGCCGAGCGGCTGAACCTCCCCGACGCGGACTTCTGGGTCTTCGACTCGCGGATGGTGGCACTGCTGAACTTCGACGAGGCAGACGTCCTGCTGAACGTCGAGGTCATCACGGAGCCCGCCGAGGTCAACGGGTACATGCAGGCGTTCGACGCCGCGATGCACCACGCCACGCCGTACCTCCGATTCGCCACCCAGTTGAAGCGGTGAACGCCGGCCGGTGAGCACGGACTACCAGCAGGCGCGCGTAGCCCTCGGGCAGCGCCTGCGCGAGCTTCGCCTCTCGCATCCCCAAGGCCGACTCACCGGCCCGCAACTCGCCGCGCGACTTGGCTGGCCACACTCGAAGATCTACAAGCTGGAGAACGGCAAGCAGACCGCCAGCACCGACGACTTGCAGTCGTGGGCAGAGGCCACCGGTCAACCCGAGGCCGCCGACGAGCTGCACGCGCGCCTTCAGGGCTTCGAATCCCACATCCGCTCCTGGCGCCGGCAGCTCGCCGCCGGCCACCGCCCGGTCCAGGACACCTGGAACAACGAAGTCGCCCGGAGCACGGTCCTGCACACCTGGGAGGAGTCCGTCGTACCGGGCATGTTGCAGACCGCCGACTACGCCCGCCACATCTTCCTGCGTTACGCCCAGTTCCAGGGCACCGCACCCGACACCGACGACGCCGTACGGGCGCGGACACGACGGCAGGAATGGCTGTACGAACCAGGACACAAACTCCACGCCCTGGTCTGGGAAGCAGCACTGCACGCGCTCGTCTGCCCTCCGAACGTACTCGGCGCCCAACTCGACCGACTCGCCGGCATCATCGGCATCGACACCGTTGAGCTTGGAGTCGTCCCACTCAGCGCGTCGTTGAAGCTCCCGCCCGCCAACGGCTTCTGGGTCTTCGACCAACGACTCGTCATCACTGAGGACTGGCACGCCGAACTATGGCTGGACGACGCCGAGAGCATCACGACCTACTTGCAGGTGTGGAAGGCACTACGCGAGTCCGCGTCGTACGGTCCGGAAGCACACCGGATCATCGCCCGCGCCCGGAGCACGCTCAATCCGCCGTGACGGCGTGTCCCGTGTCTCTGGCCGGGGCTAGGCTGGTGGTCGAGTGACGTGGAGGGGGAGAGACGATGCTTTTCGGATTCGGCAGCGCGTTAGAGAAGTTGGTGACGGTCGCGGGAGTGGTGGTTGCGGCGGTCGCGGTGGTGAAGCTGGCCGAGGAGACCGAACCGGCGGACGCGGCAGGGGACGGCGCGCCCGAGGACACCCGGCCCGCGGAGGCGTGAGGCAGTCCCTCTACGTTCCGGGCGGTACGTCACGCAGCTCGAACCAGACGGTCTTGCCGATCCCGTGCCGCCGCGGGTAGGCCCCCCACCGCGACGCCAGCGCCGCCACCAGCGTCAGCCCCCGGCCCGACTCGTCGTCGGGCCCGGCCTCGCGCGGGGTGGGCAGCTCGCTGCTCCCCGCGTCGGAGACCTCGACGCGCAGTCCGCCGTCGCCCAGCACGCACCGGGCGGTGATGTGGCGACCGCGCGGGGCGTGTGCGTGGAGGCACGCGTTGGTCAGTAGTTCGCTCACCAACAGCACGGCGGTGTCGGCTGTTCCGGGCGGCAGCTTCCACTCGCGTGCCTGCTCGGCGAGGAGAACACGGCCGCGGGCAGGGCTGCGGCGGCTCGTCGGCAGCCGCCACACGACGTCCGGTGGGAAGGGGGTGGGATCTTTGAGGTTCACCTCTCACAGAGTGGTTTCTGGTCGCTACTGTGAGTAGGGACAGGGGGGGTCGATGGACCTCCGTACCCCTCAATGGCGAGGTGAACGCGGTGACTACGCTCGAAAACTCCCAGCCCCCGGTGCAGTGGCGGTACTGCGGCAACCAGACGAAGCGCTGGCGCACGCGGGCGGGCGTGAGCCGCGAGGAGCTGGCGACGGAGGCGGGGTACGCCTACGACACCGTGAAGATGATGGAGCAGGGTCGTCGTCGGCCGACGCCGCGGTTGTTGCAGGTGGCGGATGAGATGTGCGATGCGCAGGGGATGTTGGTGGCGGCGCTGGGGTACTTGCAGCCGGAGAAGTTCGCGTCGTACTCGCAGGAGTTCATGCTGTACGAGGCCGAGGCTGTCTCCAGGATGTCGTACGAGCCGAGGTACATCCCGGGCTTGCTCCAGACCGAGGAGTATGTCCGAGCGGTATTGTCCTCCCACCAACCGCCGTTGGCCGCAGAGACGTTCGCGGAGCAGGTCAAGGCGCGACTAGAACGACAAGCACTGCTGGATCACGAAAGTCGCTCGTTCAGCTTTGTCATCGAAGACGCCGTGCTGCGCCGCCGCTTTAGCGAGGAGGAAGCGTGCGAACGGCAACTGCGCCGACTGCTGGAAGCCGCCGAGCGGCGCAACGTCACCTTGCAAGTGATGCCGTCCGACCGTGGCCTTCATGCCGGTCTCAGAGGCCCGGTCGTCATCCTGGAGACGCCCGAGCACGACCACCTCGCCTACGAGGAAGGCCAGACGACCGGAGTCCTCTACGCTGACCCGGAGAAGGTCAGCACCGTGATGCGTCGCCATGACATGATCGCCCGCGAGGCCCTGTGCCCAGGGGACTCCCTCCGTTTCATCACGCAGCTCCTGGAGGAGTGATGATGGACAAGCTCGACTGGGTCAAGTCCAGCTACAGCGACAGTTCCGGCGGCGACTGCATCGAAGTCGCCGTCGCCTGGCGCAAGTCCACGCACAGCAACAGCGAAGGCGGCGACTGCGTCGAGGTTGCCTCCGCCCCAGGCGCCGTCCACGTCCGTGATTCCAAGGACCCCCACGGCCCCCACCTCTGCTTCACCCCGGAAGCCTGGTCCGCCTTCGTCACCCACGCCGCCACCGCAGCCACCACCGACTGACCCTGCCCGGAGGCCGGGGCGGCCCTGAGAACCGGACCGCCCCGGCCTCCGGGACAAAGGTGCTCACCGCTGCGGTGTCGGCCCTCCTCCCGTAGGAGCCCTCTGGCTCTCCAGGTGCTCGGCCAACCGCTTGCGCAACCAGGCGGCGGCGAAGGGCGTCAGCGGCCCCACGAACAACCGCACCGCGGGAACAAGCGCGACCCATATGATCCCGACCGTCAATCCGGTCAGGCACAGCTCCGCTTTCGCCGCCGGGTCTCCACGGCCGGGGTCGGCCAGCGCCAACAGGGCCAAGAACTCGACCAGGCACAACATGCCCATGATCGAGAGCCAGACGAGGCCGAGACTGATGGGCCAGATCGAACGCCCGGCACTGAACACCCAGTTGATCACCGCGACCCGGCGCCCCTCCTCGTCAGGTGGCACATCACCGCGCTCGACACGATCGAAGAAGTCACGCACCTCACCCATGGCGGTGCGCGAGAGCCGCTCGTAGACCGCGAGTTCGACGGCCCCCACCAAGACGATCACCGGCGCCACGGCTGCCACCGTCGCCGCGAATGTCTCCGTCATCTCCATCTCACCAGTGTCGCGAAGTTCCGCCACCTATCGCCCCGTTACGGCCGAACAAGGAGGTGTGGAGGACCTACGGGTCCAGACCCTGGCCGGAGCGCCGCCCATGCACCTGGATCGACCGTGGTCAGGGGTGGCAGGTGCGGTCGGTCGGGGGCAGGGGGCCGCCGGCGAGGTAGGTGTTGACGGCCTTGTCGGCGCAGGGGATGGGCTGGTTGCCGCTGATGGCGTTGGCGTAGACACCGTGGCTGCGGATGTCGGCGGTCAGGAGGCGGGAGCCGTCGAGTGCCCGGTGGAGGGCGACGCCGCCGGGGTAGGGGGTGTTGTTGTCGCGGGTGGCGTGGAGGAGGAGGACGGGTACGTCGTTGTCGATGGCGGTGCCGCCGTCGCCGGGCGGGGTGGGCCAGAAGGTGCAGGCGGAGATGGCGTTGGCCTGAGGGCCGAAGACCGGCTGGGTGGTGCGGCTCTGCCGGGTGTTGCGCCAGTAGGCGTTCGTCCCGGCGGGCCAGCCGCCCGCGGGCCAGCCGCCGTCGGCGCACATGGTGAAGGAGGGGACGGAGAACAGTGCGTCCGCCTCGGGTGAGCTGAGGAGCGTCAGCCACTGCGCGAGCACCGGGTCGGGTTCGACGGCGTGCCCGTCGAGGGCGTCCTGGAGGTTGCGTACGATGCGCGCGAGCGCCGGGTCGCTCTCCTCATACTGCAGCAACTGGTGCATGATCAGCCGCAGTCGGCCGGCGTCCGCGGTGTGGCCGCCGAGGGTGAGGGGCTGCCGCTCCGCGTGGGTGATCAGCCGTTCCACGGTCGCGCGGACGCGGGGGGCGGTGCGGCCCAGGCGGTACGTGCCGTGGCGGGCGGCCGTCCACGCCGCCCATTCGTCGAGGGCCGTTTCCGCTGCGGGGCCGGTGACCTGGAACAGCTCGTACTGCGTGAGCGCGGGGTCGGTGCCGCTGTCGAGGACGATGCGGTCGGCGCGGTGGGGGAAGAGCTGGGTGTAGACGGCGCCGAGGTCGGCGCCGTAGGAGACGCCGAAGTACGACAGTGCGGGCTCGCCGAGGGCGGCGCGGATGGCGTCCATGTCGCGGGCGACGTTGCGGCTGGTGGCGTGGGGCAGCAACGCGGTGTTGCCCGGGGGCTGTCCGCAGCGCCGCGCCATGTCGCGTGCGGACGCGACGGTGGCGTCGAAGACCTGCCGGTGGTTGCCGGTGGCGGGGGCGGGCGGCCCGGCGGGGGGCGTACAGGCCAGGGGGGTGCTGCCGCCGAGGAAGCGGGGGTCGAAGCCGATGAGGTCGTAGCGGTCGGCGACCTTGCCCAGCACGGGGCTGAGCGCGAGGGGGTAGTCGAGACCGGGCCCGCCGGGTCCGCCGGGGTTGGCGAGGAGGATGCCGCGGCGCTGGGCCGGTTCGGCGGTGGCGCGGATGCGCGATACGGCGATCTCGATGGTGCGGCCCTGCGGGGCGGCGTAGTCGAGCGGCACGGTGAGGTGCCCGCACTCGGCCCCGGCCTCCACCAGTTCGGGGTGCTGCTCGGCGGAGCAGGGGCCCCAGTCGACGGTCTGACCGCCGCCGGGCGTGGGGGTGGCGGCGGAGGTGGGTGCGGTGGCGGAGAGGGAGGCGGCGAGGGTGGTGGCGGCCAGGAGGGCCAGGGAGGTGAGGGTCGGTCTGCGCATCGTGCTCCTCGGGGGCAGGGGTCGGGAGCGCCGGGGCGCTCGGAGGCCGGGGCCCTGAAGCTACGATGCGGGCGTGACCTGCGGCCATCGGGCCAACTCCCGTACGCCGCAGGGGGATAACCCCCGTGGGCGGCTGCCGTACTGGCCAGGATGGGGCGGGTGGAGCGACGTGCTCTACCTGTCTTCGGCGCCGCCGGCTTCACCGCCCCGCACGCTGCTCGGAGCCTCTGCCCGAGGCACGGCGGCCGTGGGGGATTGCGCCGGGCGTCTGCACGTTGCCGGAGGGTTGCCGGACGGACAGTCCGTGGCCGCCTTCGAGGCGATTCCGTCTGCGCCGAACTCGCCCTGGTACCGGCGCGGTGGGTGCTGGCAGTGGTTCCGGCCCGGACGGGCAGCGCGGCTCCCCGGACTATCCATCGCTGCCACGACGTACCGTGGCTTTCGGCCGCGGGGGCGCAGCTCTCACGTCACTAAACGTCCGGGGTGACGATCTCCACGAGCGGGTCGACGCCGTCCCAGCGTTTGTCGCCGGTCAATACCGCGGAGGCGCCCGTCGCCGTCGCCGTTGCGATCACCAGCGCGTCCGGCAGCCGGAGTGCCTTCTGCTGTGCCCTCAGCTCCGCGGCCACGCGGGCGATACGGCGGTCGAGAGGAAGTACGTCGACCGCGATGCGGTCGATGGCCTTCTCCACTTCAGCCGCCATGTCGCTTCCGCCCTGCCTGTGTGCGCGTACGAGGCACTCGCTGAGCACCGATGCGGGGATGGCGAGTTCGTGTCCGTCCTGCCGCTTCGACGACACGGCCTGCCGGGCGGACGCATGCAGGGCGTCGTTCGGGTCGAGCAGCCCCAGGAGGACGCTGGAGTCGAGGATCACGCGTCCCATGCGTCCCGTTCCGCCTCCAGGTCGGCGCTGTCGGAGAGCCCGGGGAACACCGCCACCGCGTCCAGCGGATCGTGCTCCGGTACCAGAGTCAGCCTGCCCTCATCGTCCACCTCGACACGCAGTATGTCGCCGGGGTGGATGTGGGCGGCACGGAGCGCGGCGACGGGGAGGGTGATCTGGTTCTTGCTGGAGACCTTGGCGGTGCAGCGTCGCACTTTCCTTACTTTCTCTGTCACAAAGTAAAGGATACCTCCAGCGGCCCTCAGGCGCACTGCCGCACGTTCATCGCGCCGGGCCGAGGCCGGTCACCGCCAGCCGGAACAGGCGGTGCGCCTGGGCGGCGGGGCCGGGGTGGTGCTCTGTGGCCAGGGTGATGCCGACGATGAGGGTGATCAGATCTGCGACGGTGACGTCCGGTGTCACCGTGCCGTCCCGGACGGCCCGGTGCAGCAGCGGGTCTGCCGCTTCCTCCAGGGCCGCCGCGCAGGTGTTGCCGTGTACGGGGTCGGCCCCGGCGGTGTCGTAGGACAGGGCGGCGGCCAGGCCGCGGGCGGAGACGCAGTAAGCGACCACGTCGTCCAGCCATTCCAGCAACGCACCACGGCTGTCGGCCTTGCCGGCCAGGTCGAGGGCGCGGAGGCGCAGGGCGTCGATCCGTTCCCTGGAGACCGCCTCCAGGAGGGCGCGGCGCGTGGGGAAGTGCCGTCGTACGGTCGCCGAGCCGACGCCTGCGGTGCGGGCGATCTGTTCCAGGGAGGCGCCGGCGCCCTGTGCGGCGACCTCTTCCTCGGCCACGGCGAGGATGCGCGTGTAGTTGCGCCGGGCGTCTGCGCGTCGGCCGCTGCCGGGCATGGTGTCGCCTCCGGGATTGCTAAGTGGCGGGGCCCGCCGTATCGTACCCGAGACCGAAACGGCGGGCCCCGCCGTTTCTTCCTGGCGAGCATCCGAGGAGCTCCGTGAGTGCCGTGAGTGCCGTGTCCACAGACTCCGCACCCGTTCTGGTCACCGGCGCCACCGGCAGGCAGGGCGGCGCCACCGCCCGCGCCCTGCGCGCGGCGGGCGTTCGCGTCCGCGCGCTGGTACGGGACCCGGACGGTGACCGGGCCCGGGCCGTGGCGGCCCTCGGCGCCGAGTTGGTGACCGGCGATCTCCACGACCGCGACTCCGTGGTCCGGGCCGCGACGGGTGCCCGGGCGGTCTTCTCCGTACAGATGCCCGCCATGACCGCGGACGGCTTCGACTTCGACGGTGAGGTGGCCCAGGGCGTCAACCTCATCGAGGGCGCGAGGGCCGCCGGGGTCCGCCAGTTCGTGCACACGTCCGTCACCGGCGCGGGACAGCACACCGGGACTCCCGGCTGGGCGGAGGGGCGCTGGGCGGTGGAAGCGAGCCTGACCGCCAAGAGCGCGGTCCAGGACCACCTCCGTGCGGCCGGCTTCCCGCGCTGGACGCTCCTCAAGCCGGGCACGTTCATGGAGAACTTCCTCCCGTCCATGGGGTTTCTCTTCCCGCGCGGCATCGAAGGCGGCCTGGTGAGCGTCCTGAACCCCGGGACCCGGCTCTCGCTGGTCGCGGTGGACGACATCGGCCGCGCGGCGGCCGCGGCGATCGCCGCGCCGGAGCGATTCGACCGGGTCGAGCTGGAGTTGGCGAGCGACTACCTGTCGATGACGGAGATCGCCGAAGTCCTCTCCCGCGTCGTCGGTACGCACCTGCCCGCCCCGGACATGACCGCCGAGCAGGCCCTCGCCGCCGGCATGCCGCCGATGGGCGTCTCGCACGAGTGGCTGAACACCGCGGGCCAGCCCGGCCGCCCGCACTACGCCACGGACCTCGGCATCCCGCTCACCGGCTTCGAGCAGTGGGCCCGGAAACACCTGCGAGCCGAACCCTGACTCCCGCCGGTCACCCCGGACGTCGGCGACGTGCACGAGTTCAGCCCTCTGCGCCGCCCCGGTCCCGCAAGTCGACCACCGTACGTTCGACTCCGGGTATGCGCGGTACCCGCAACGATCCGAGAGCGACGCGCTGGATGTCCGGGTTCCAGGCTTCCGAAACGTCCCACGGCCCGTACTCGTCGCGGCGCACCCGGGGCTCCCGCAGGAGGTCGCTCTCCAGAAGTTGCCGGCACATGGCTTCCGCCCGTTCCAGCAGGTCGTCAAGGTCTGCGGAGGAAAGTCGCCGGGCGCCCACCAGCCCGCCGAGGAGGCGGTATGCCGCATCCCAGGTGAACCCGTCGGGACCGACCAGACGGCTCGCGCGCACCACGTCCGCCTGCAGCAACCCTTCGAGGTCGGCGACCTCGACCTCCTCCAACCCGTCTGTGTGGGCGAGAGCCTCGGTCAGCAGCCATCCCGCGCTGCCGTCTTCGGGCAGCCCTCCCAACTCGTCCACGACGGCCATATGAATGGCGGCAAGTGTGAGCAATTCAGGAGTAACGCGCTTCCATATATCCGGAACCAGCACCGGCGCGGATGTCCGGGACAGGGTTCCTTCCCTCTCAAGAAGCCGCACTATCTCCCTGACCTGCGCCACCGATTCCGACAAGAGAACTCCTCACTGGTATAGCCGCTTCCTCACCGCCCGTCGCCGCCGCCGGGCAGGCGCCGCTCATGCGGCTCGCCTCCGACCGGCACTCAGGTGCCGCACGCAGCCGGGGTCAGCGCTGGAGGGTGTCGGAGGGTAGTTCGCCGAAGCGGTGCCGGTAGTACGCCGCGAACCGGCCGTAGTTCGAGAACGCATAGCGCTCCGCCACCCGGCTGACCGTCGTCGTGGCCGGGGTCGCGGCCAGCAGGTCTTCCCTGGCCCGGCGCAGCCGGGCCTCGCGCAGGCGGGCCGAGGGCGTGGTGTGGAACTCGCGCTGGAAGCCGAGTTGCAGCGCACGGATGCTCAAGGAGACGGCACAGGCGAGGGAGGCCACGGTGAACTCCCTGTCGCCGGCGTGCTCGTCGATCAGGTCGACGGCACGTCTGACGGCCGCGGAGGAGGCGGGGGCGCTCCCCTCGTGCAGCCGGGCGGAGTAGTTGTGGGGCTGCCCGTCGAGCAACTGGCCCAGCAGCGCCTGCTCCAGCGGGCGCATCACCGACGGGTTGCGCACGCTGACTCCGCCGCGCTCGGCGTCCTCGCGGAGCAGGGACACGATCCGCCACCACGCCTCGATGTCCGGTGCCCTCTGGTCCATCCGCAGCGCGAACCGGACGGGTTCGGCGACCGGGCGTCCCAGCATCGCGCGTAACTGCTGCTCCAGAGCGGTGCGCGAGATCTGGAGCACCAGGTGCGGACTGTGCGCCTGTACGTCGATCCGGTAGGGGCGGTCGACCGGCGGCACCGCCGCGCCGCTGCGGTCGTACCGGGCCTCCTGCCGGCCGTGCGCCAGGGCCGCGCGGCCGGCCAGCGGGGCGAGCACCAGGTAGAAGCTCTCCTGCGGTTCCACGGTGATGTCCACCTGCCCGCCGTAGTCCAGGTAGCACAGATTCACCCGGCCGGCCTGTACGGCATGGAACCGGGTGTCGAAGTCCCGCTCCCGCTGCGGCACGGTGAGGCGGTGCGGGCAGAACGCCTCGGCCACGGTGTGCCGCGCCTCGTCCACATCCCGGGTGTGCAGTTGCTGATAGCGGTCCAGCGGCAGCCGCATCCCGGCAGTCGCGCCCTTTCCGAACGCATGTGCGTCGCCGAACGCCCGGCCCTGCGGGACGTTCTGGGTCATGCCACGCCCCCTCAACCACGCTTGCGCTCAGCGTACAGACGGGGTGCGTCCAGTGGATAGCCGTCGGTCTGCCGCCGGTCGACACTGGCGTCGCGTCTCCGCCCCGGACACCGACGGACGTGGATGCGGAACGCCATTTGATGGGGGAACGAGGTCCATGGAAGCAGCATTCGCCGCAGCGCTGGTAGCGGTTCTCGTCGGCTTATTCTTCCGGGTACGGCAACGAGTGTCGGTCGCCCGGCAAGCGGGGGCGGAAGCCGGGCCGGTGTCTCCGCCCCAGTTCAACATCGTCTCCGTGGGGCTCCCGGGCGCCGGGAAAACGCTGCTGCTCGCAAGCGTCTACAACCGCTTCCAGGCCCCCGCCGACGGGCGGAGTTTCTCTCTGGAGGCGCCGCGGGAGCAGGCCGTCGAGCTGAACGCGATGTTCCGAACGATCGGCGACTCCTCGGCACCGTGGCCGGCCGGGACCAGCAGGGGGGATTTCCGCAGGTTCCACTTCACCGCCGCGGCCCCGGTACGCGGCGGGGAGTTCCACCCGGCGTTCACGATCCGGTACACCGAATATGCCGGAGAATTACTCGTGACGCACAGCGACGACGGCAGCGGAAAACAGGAGATGCTCCACCGGGACATCGCCGAGGCACACGCGGTCATGGCCCTCCTCGACGGACACGACGTCCTTCGGGCGATCGGCGGGGACCTCGACGCGGGCGGGAGACTCCAGCACGCGGTCAGCACGTTCGTGGACGCGCTGCGGCACGTCAGGTGTTCCGTCAATTTCGCGGTGACGAAATGGGACCTGCTGCAGACGACCGGGCAGACCGACACCGAACTCGTCACCCGGGTACGCCGGTTCCTCCACTCCAACGACGCCTTCCGCTGGCTGGTGGAACGCCAGGACGCCGCCTTCACCGTCCGGCTCTTCCCGATCAGTGCGGTCGGCCCGGGGTTCGCCCGGCTCGACGCCTCCGGGCTGGTGGTCAAGACGGCAGCCGGCAACGTCAGTCCGACGGGCGTGACGCTGCCGTTCTCCTCCGTGGTGCCGGACATCTTCGACCGTGCGGAGGCGCTCGCGCGGGCCCAGGCCAGTGCCCACGACCGCGGAGCAGAGGCGTCCCGGAACCACCAGCAGCGCTCCGACATGCGATTCGGCGTGCTCACCTCGGTACTGGACCAGCTCGCCCTGGTGCCGGGCGGCGGACTGCCGCTGCACGTGCTGCGCTGGATGATCGGCGTCGAACCGCGGCTCGGGCGGTCGGCGGGCCTGCCGCCGGACGCGGCCTGGCTGAGGAACGACGACGCCGAGGGGGGCGCCGGCATGGAGGCCGCACGGCTCATCCTCAAGGAGATGCGCCGCGAGACGGACGCCGCGGAGGGCGCGCTGCCCGAGGGCGTCCTCAGGCGGGTGGGCTGAGATGGCGGCTCACCACGGCGGGGCGGTCGCCGGCACGTTCGCCGTCGCCCGCGGCCGGAACGAGGGCTACCGGGTGCTGAGCGCCCCGGAGTTCCTGGGGACCGGCACCGGCGTGCTCACCGACCTGGTCTCCGCCGACCACCCCGACGGGGACCTCTTCCACGGGCAGTCCCCACCGCACCAGGGGCAGTCGGTGCACGTCACCTACACCAGCCGTGCCCTCGAAGCAGGCGATCTCGACGAGGCCGCCCTGGCGCTACTGGGCAGCCCCCCGCGGGACGGGTTCGGCAGGCCGCTGCGCATCGTCTACGGCATCGTCCGCCGCTCGCCCGCGCCGGACTCCGTTCCGCCGGCCTGGATCCGGCGGGCCGAACAGGACGCGCTGGAGGCGTTCCGGGCCTTCGCCGCGGACGAGGCCGGATACCGGCTGCGCACCTCACCACCGCTCGGCGGCCCGGCCGGTCACGCACCCCCGGCCGCGGCGGCGGAAAGCGCGGCGCAGAGCGTGGCGGACACGGGGGCGGAAAGCGGCCACCGTACGACCCCCGCTGGAGCGCAGCCCGAAGACCGGCCGCGATCGCGGCAGTTGACCGCCAGCACGTGGATCACGGTGACGCTCACGTTCCTGGGCGTCGGATTCGGCGGCTGGGCGATCCTGGAGGCCCACCGCGCCAACGAGCAGTCCGACCGTGCCAACAGATTCGATCAGCGCGGCGCCAGCTCCGCCGTCATCACGAGCCCGCAGGTCGCCCCCGACGAATGCCTCCCCGTCCACCGGGAGAATCCGCCGGCCCTCCGGGGTACCGCCACGATGGCGAAGGGGGCGACGCTGTGGGAGATCACCCAGCCGGTGAACGACAGTTCCCTGTGGCCCGGCCCGAGAGCCAGGACCCGGGCCGCGAGCAGCAGTTGGACCATGCGGATTCCGTCGGTGGGAGCCGCCGGGGACAAAGGTCACGAGTACATGATCCTTCTGGTCGCAGCCGACCCCACGGCATCGAAGGAGTTGGAGGAGGCAGCCGCGGCGAAGAAGTACGAGCCGCTGCAGAAGATGCCGGAGGGAGCGGAGATCCTCGCGGAGATGTGCGTACGGCGCGTCGACTGAGCGGTCGCGCTGCGGTGACCGCCGACCGGGCCGCCCGCCCGGCACGTGGTGCGGCGAACGGCGGGAGGGGCGCCCGGGGGTCACGGAGGGGCCCCCGGGGCGGTGCGACGCGCGCGGCGTCGGTTCACTCGCGTGAGTGAGCCGGAGGCGGCGGGGCCGGCCCTACGGAGACGCCCCGTCAGTGGTCACAGCGGCGGGTGGGCCGCTCGGCGTACGGCTGATCGGCCCTGCACGCCCGACGCCCTTTGATGAATATCCTACTTATACCCATATGCTTTTTCTGCGGTTCACCGAGAGCCGTCTCCAATCCAGGAACTACTCCGCCGCGAAAGGGGCGGGGCGTACCCGGTCGCGGAGCCGAGGTTTCATCCTTGATTCGTGGAGAGAGACATGCGCGTTGCCGTGACCGGTGGCGGCGGCTTTCTCGGGTCGCATCTGTGCGAAGCACTGATGCGGCGCGGGGATTCCGTAGTGTGCCTGGACAATTTCTCGACCGGTGACCCGGAGAACATCGCCCACCTGAGGGCGCACCCCGCCTTCGAATTCCTCCACACCGACGTCAGCGTCGCCGTGGACGTTCCGGGGCGGATCGACGCCGTCGCGCATCTCGCGAGCCCGGCGTCGCCGCCCGACTATCTGCGCAGGCCGCTGGAGACGCTGGCCGTGGGCAGCCGCGGCACCGAGAACTGCCTCCGCCTCGCCCGGCGGCACGATGCCCGCTTCGTCCTCGCGTCGACGAGCGAGGTGTACGGGGACCCCCTGGTCCATCCGCAGGGAGAGGACTACTGGGGAAACGTCAACCCCGTCGGGCCCAGAAGTGTGTACGACGAGGCGAAGCGGTACGCCGAGGCGATTTCGGTGGCCTACCGGCGGAGCCACTCGGTGAACACCGGCATCCTGCGCATCTTCAACACCTACGGCCCCCGGATGCGCCCGCAGGACGGCCGCGTGGTGTCCAGCTTCATCACCCAGGCCCTCACCGGCGAGCCGCTGACGATCTACGGCGACGGAAAGCAGACGCGCAGTTTCTGCTACGTGGACGATCTGGTCCGCGGCATCGTCGCGATGCTCGACTCGCCCGAAGACGGTCCGTTCAATCTGGGAAACCCGGCGGAACGGACCGTGACGGAGCTTGCCGAACTCGTGCTGGGCATCACCGGTGCCACGTCCGCGTTGCAGTACCACCCGCTCCCCGTCGACGACCCGGCCCGCCGCCGCCCGGTGATCACCCGCGCGCAGGAACGGCTCGGCTGGTACCCGGAGGTGGGCATCGAGGAAGGGCTGCGGCGAACGGTGGAGTGGTTCGCCGCACGGCCCCGGGACGTGGCGGCCGGTGCCGCAGCGATCCGGGGCGGGCAGCAGGACGGCGCCCCCGCCGTCGTGCCCGCCGGAACGGCGGCCGAGGCCGGGTTCTGACGAACGCCCCCGGCCGGAACCGCCGGACGTCACGCGGTTCCGGCCGCCGCCCCCTTCGCCCAGCGCGGCCCGCACCTCTCGCGTTGCCGCGCCGAGACCACTCCCGGAGCACGTTCCCATGACGCAGGCAGAGTCAGGGCTCGCAGGTCAGGCTGTTGCAACCGGCGAAAGCCGGACGGCGCCCACCGGTTCGCACGAAGACCTGCGTGCCCGGATCCTCGCACTCTCGGACGGCAACGTCGTCCGCATCCCCGCCGGCGGACCGACGTTCGGCCGCCCTTCACCGTCCCTGCGCACCCGGGCCGGCAGCTTCGTCTCCGTGTTCTCCCGGGCCGACCGGTGGAAGGTGACGATCCTGGTGCTCGGCTGGCTGGTGTGCCTGGTCTGGTTCTGGGTGTGGTGGCTGCAGCCCGCGCACCGGATCGGCTGGGTGGGGCTGATCGTGAACAGCGCACTCCTGATGTACCTGTCGCTCATGCCCCTGCACTTCCTCGTCCCGGTCCTGCGGCTGCGCAGGTTCAGTCCGGCGATCGACGTTCCGCACGTGCGCGCCGCGTTCGTGGTGACGCGCGCGCCGTCGGAGCAGTGGGAGATGGCCCGCGGCACGCTCCTGGCGATGCTGGCGCAGGACTTCCCGTACCCGTACGACGTGTGGCTCTGCGACGAGGACCCGTCCGCGGAGGTCCTCCGGTGGTGCGCGGCCAACGGGGTGCGGGTGTCGTGCCGGCGCGGCCGGGCGGACTACCACCGGGCCACCTGGCCGCGGCGGACGCGCTGCAAGGAGGGCAACCTCGCCTACTTCTACGACCACTGGGGGTACCGCGACTACGACGTGGTCTCCCAGCTCGACTGCGACCACGTGCCGCACCGGAGCTATCTGACCGAGGTGATCCGGCCGTTCGCCGATCCCGCCGTCGGCTACGTGGCCGCCCCGAGCGTGTGCGACGCCAACGCGGCGGCCTCGTGGTCGGCCCGGGGCCGGCTGCACCGGGAGGCCATGTTCCACGGCGCCGTCCAGCTCGGGCACAACGAAGGGCTCGCTCCCGTCTGCATCGGCTCCCACTACGCGGTGCGCACCCGGGCCCTGCGCGACATCGGGGGGATCGGTCCCGAGCTGGCCGAGGACTTCTCCACCGCCTTCCTGCTCAACTCGGCGGGCTGGCAGGGGGCGTTCGCCATCGACGCCGAGGCCCACGGCGACGGGCCGATCACCTTCGCGGCGATGGTCACCCAGGAGTTCCAGTGGTCGCGCAGTCTCACGGTGATGATGATGGGCCTGGTGCCCCGGCACCTGGGCCGGATGAGCGGGTGGCTGCGTGCACGGTTCGTGCTGGCGCTGTCGTTCTACCCGCTGCTCGCACTGACGTCGACGGTCGGACTCACGCTGCCTCCGGTCGCGGCCGTCACCGGGCTGCCGTGGCTCGACGTGAACTACTTCGCCTTCCTCGGCCACTTCTGGGCGATGACCGTGTGGATGGTTCTCCTGGCCCTGATGATGCGTCGGCGCGGCCTGCTGCGTCCCCGGGACGCCCCGGTGGTGAGCTGGGAGAACTGGCTGTTCAGCCTCTCCCGCTGGCCGTTCGTCGTCTGGGGGGTGAGCACGGCCGTACTCCAGCGGCTGCGTCCCCGGACGGTCGTCTTCAAGGTCACGCCGAAGAGCCGCGACGGTCTGGAGCCCCTGCCGCTGCGGCTGGTGGCCCCCCATCTCTTCATCGCTTCGGTGCTGACGGGTGCGGCCATCATCGGCGAGCTGACCGGTCCCGCCGTCGGCTACGTCTTCCTCTGCCTCGCCGGTGCCGTCTCGTACGCGCTGGTCACCCTGGTGGTCGCGGTGCTGCACGTCGTCGAGACGGCCAGAGCGACCGGAGTGCGCTTTCGCCGCGCACTGGGAACGGCCGGCGTGCCGCTCCTCGCCGGTGCCGCGCTGCTCGTCCCGCTCGCCTGGGCCCTCTCGATGTACCCGGTCTACCTGGCAGGCGTCATCGGCTGGTGAGACCGGCCCCGCTTCCCCCCGCAACCCGTGACGAGGTCGAAAGAGGTACTCCCATGTCCGCAACAGTGCTGGTGACCGGCGGTGCCGGGTTCATCGGCAGCCATACGTGCGTCGAGCTGCTGGAGCACGGCTACGGCGTGGTCGTGGTCGACGACCACTCCAACAGTTCACCCCGCGCCCTGGAGCGCGTCGCCAAGGTCGCCGGCCGGCCGCTCACCGCGGCGTACGAGAGCGACCTGCGGGACCGGCGCGCGCTGTCCGAGGTGTTCGCCGCCCACTCCTTCGACGCGGTGATCCACTTCGCCGCGAAGAAGGCGGTCGGCGAGTCCGTACGGCAGCCCGTCGAGTACTACGACACCAACGTCGGCGGCACCACGGCGCTGTTGTCCGCCATGCGCGAGCACGGCGTGCACCGCCTGGTGTTCTCGTCGTCGTGCTCGATCTACGGCGACGCCACCCGGGTGCCGCTGACCGAGGCGGACCCGGCCCGGCCCACCAACCCGTACGCCACGACGAAGTGGCTCTGCGAGCAGGTGCTCGCCGACACCTGCCGGCGGCTGCCGGACATGAGCGTCCTGGCGCTGCGGTACTTCAACCCGGTCGGCGCCCATGAGAGCGGGCTGCTGGGCGAGGACCCCCGGGGCGTGCCGAACAACCTCATGCCGTACCTGGCCCAGGTCGCCGTCGGGCGGCTCCCGGGGCTCCGCGTCTTCGGCGACGACTACGCGACCGCCGACGGTACCGGGGTCCGCGACTACATCCACGTGCGGGACGTGGCCGAAGGGCACCGGGTCGCTCTCGAACATCTCGGTGACGAGAGCGGAATGCGCACCTTCAATCTCGGCACCGGCGTAGGCACCTCCGTCCTCGAACTCATCGCGGCGTTCACGCGCGCGTGCGGCAGGCCGATCCCGTACGAGATCACCGCGCGGCGGCCGGGCGACGTGGCCGCGCTCGTCGCCGACCCGGGCGCCGTGGCCCGGGCCTGGAGCTGGGCCACGACCCGCGATCTCGCGGCCATGTGCCGCGACGCGTGGGCGTTCCAGGAGCTGAATCCGTCGGGCTACCCCGACTGATCCCTCCGCAGTCAGCAGTGTCGTCAGTGTCAGGAGCCGGACGTTCTACAGATGGGGACAGGTATGCGATTGACGGTCATCGGTACGGGATACCTCGGAGCCGTGCATGCCGCGTGCATGGCGGACATCGGGCACGAAGTCCTCGGCGTCGACGTCGACGCCCGGAAGATCAGGGCTCTGGCCGAAGGCACGCCGCCCTTCTTCGAGCCGGGTCTGCACGACGTGCTCACCCGCAACGTCGGCTCCGGGCGGCTTGCGTTCACCACCTCGCTGCGCGCGGCCGCCGATTTCGGTGAGGTCCACTTCGTGTGTGTGGGCACCCCGCAGCAGCGCGGCTCCCAGGCGGCGGACCTGCGCCACGTCGACGCGGTCATCGACTCCCTCGCGCCGCATCTGCACCGCCCGTGCCTGATCGTGGGCAAGTCCACGGTCCCGGTGGGCACGACGGCCCGGCTCACCGCCCGGCTGCGGGAACTCGCCCCGGGGGTCGACGCCGAGGTCGCCTGGAACCCCGAGTTCCTCCGGGAGGGCTTCGCGGTCCAGGACACCCTCGAACCGGACCGCCTCGTGGTCGGCGCCGGTTCGAGCCGGGCGGACGAGACGCTGCGCGCGGTGTACGCACCCATGCTGGAGGCGGGCGTTCCGTACGTCGGCACCGATCCGGCGACGGCCGAACTGGTCAAGGCGGCCGCCAACTCGTTCCTCGCGACGAAGATCTCGTTCATCAACGCCATGGCCGAGGTGTGCGACGCGGCCGGGGCGGACGTGGTCACCCTGGCCGACGCCATCGGCCACGACACCCGCATCGGCCGGCGCTTCCTCTCCGCCGGTCTCGGCTTCGGCGGCGGCTGCCTCCCCAAGGACATCCGGGCCTTCACCGCCCGCGCCGAGGAGCTCGGCGTGGGCCCGGCGGTGGCGTTCCTGCGGCAGATCGACGAGATCAACCTGCGGCAGCGCAGCCGCACCGTCGCCCTCGCCAGGGACCTGGCCGGCGGGACGTTCAGCGGACGCCGGGTGGCGGTCCTCGGCGCGACGTTCAAGCCGGACAGCGACGACGTGCGCGACTCACCCGCGCTCGCCGTCGCGGCGGCGATCCACGACCAGGGCGCCGAGGTGCACGTCCACGACCCGCAGGGCCTGGACAACGCCCGCAGGGTCCTGCCGGCCCTGCGGTACGCCACCGACGTGAGCGCGGCGTGCCGGGACGCCGATCTGCTGCTGCATCTGACCGAGTGGAGTCACTACCGCCGCCTCGATCCCGTCGCACTGGCCGCGGTCGTACGCGCGCCGAAGGTCCTGGACGCACGCAACGGTCTGGAAGCCGACCGGTGGCGCGCCGCGGGCTGGACCGTGCACGCGCTCGGACGGCCGGCCCCGGCCACGGTCGCCGGCGGGCAGCCCCCGCGCGTCGTCATTCCTCACGGTGCCTCGGGCAGTGCCGCTCCGGCGGTCGCCGACTCGCTGAGCCTCTCCCCGAAGTAGTCCACCGGGCCGGGGTCGACGCCGAGTGCCTTCAGGTCCACCGCACCCGTCACCCCGTCGGCGCACCCGGGCACCATCTCGGCGGCTCCGGTCACACCCGTGATCGGGGCCGCCGCCCCCGGGAGGCAGGGATCCTCGCTGGTCCCCGTCGCCGTGGAGCCGAGTCGTTCCTGACCCGCGGCACTGCGCCACCGGCTCAGCGCGCCGTACCTCCGGTCGCCCCACGTCACCTGCCAGGCACCGGTGCTGAAGTAGTTGTTGCCCTGGATCTTCACCTCGGCCGGTGTGTACGCCGTCGACGATTCGACCAGCGGGGCTCCGTCCGTGACGAAGATGTTGTTGCGTACGGTGGCGCCCGTGAGCCCTTCCTGCAGACGAAGGGCCGGCACGAGGTAGGGGCCGTTCGCCTCCTGCACCACGGTGTTGTGGTAGATGTGCACATTCTTGACCCACTCCCCGTAGGCCACGATTCCGCCGTACAGGTGCAGCTTCCGGGAGTCGCTCCCGCTGAGGTTGAAGCGGACGGTGTTGTCCTTCTGCGCGCGGTTGTCGACAGCCGTGTAGACCAGGTAGCCGGGGCCGTCGTTGCGGTAGGACAGGTTGTACTGGAGGACCGACGCGGACACGTTGTTGTCCAGGCCGAACCCGCCCCCGTCCGAACGCGATCCGGTGTGGTTGGCGTAGGAGACGCTGTGCTCGATGACCATGCGGGTCGAGTCGTAGGTCCAGATTCCCTCGGGCCCTTCCACCGCCCTGGCGGCCGACTTCGCCCCGTTGTCGTGCGCGACCGCCCGCTGCACCCTGCCGCGGCGGACGCTGCCGAGGACGATGCCGCTGCCGGTGTTGCGGCCGTGGGCCGCCGGGTCGCCGTCGTTGCCGTACGCCTTGACCCGGAAGACGGTCACCCGCTCGTGCGCGTACGCCGGATCGCGGGCGTCGAAGGCGGGCCCGTAGGTGGACAGGCCGGCGTCTTTGTTGCCGCGCACCGTGGAGTTGCTGATCTGCACGTTGCGGAATCCCGCGGTGCCCTTGCCGGCGCCGATGCTGATCCCGGTCCTGAAGTGGGAGACGTCGACGCCGTCCACGATGACGTGGTCCAGTTTTCCGCCGTCGGGTTCGTCGGCGAAGAAGTTGATCCCGGGCCGCTTCCTGAACGATGCCCTGTTTCCCACGAGTTCGAGATCGCGGATCTCGATACCGGCGGTGTTGTGGACGGAGATCCCCGTTTCGCCGGTGGCCGCGATCGTGGCGCGTCCCCTGCCGTACGACTCGATTCTCACGGGAGCTTCGGCGCTGCCCGCGTCCCGCTTCTCCAGGCGCAGCTCGCCGCGGAACCGCGCACCGGCCCTGAGCAGCAGCCGGTCCCCGGGCTTGAGCCTCACCTCGTCGGCGCGCGCCAGTGACCGCCAGGCCTGCGACGGGGAGAGACCGTCGTGGCCGTCGTCGCCGTCCGGGCTGACGTAGTACGTATAGCCGCCACCGGAGTTCTTGCTCGGCGGGACGTAGGGCCTGGGCACCTCGCATCCGAACAGCAGGAGGCATACGAGCGCGGCCGACCCGGCCGTCAGATCCCGCCTGCGCGGCGAACCGGCGGACATGACGCGGCCCGCGGGTTCGGGTGGTCCGCCGGGCCCCCTGGTGCCTGTCCGCATCGGCGCACTCCACTCCCCGGTTGCCTCACCGGTTCCCCTGGCGGCAGCCGACTCGATGGCCGGGGAAACGGCGGCTCTCCGGCGGGGAGATCAGCCTGCCAGAGGCCGCGGCCCGGTTTCGTGAGCGACATGACGCAGAGGAATGAAGCGGGCCAGGGCGCTTTCGGCACGCCAAGCGCCCGCGCCAAAAAGCCCTATTCCCCGCCCGTCTGCATCTCCCACACCAGCGCCTCCGCCGGGCCCTGTGCCGTCAGGTCAAGACCCTCGCAGCCCGCGATACGGGCCGCGTCGCCCGGCCCCGCCGCCGGGGATTCGCCGCCGACGCGTACCGCCCCGCGGACCACGTGGACGTACACCCACGGCGCGTCCGGCAGCGCCGTCCGCTCGCCCGCGCGCAGCCGGCGTACGTACAGGACCGACGCCGCCCGTTCGACCGCCAGCGGCGTGCCGTCGGCGATGCCGCGGACCACCTCGTACGCCGGGTCGCCGCCCGGGGCCGCCGGCATCAGCCACATCTGGAGGAACGTCAGCGGCGCCGCGCCCGCGTTGCGTTCCACGTGCCGGATGCCCGTGCCCGCCGACAGCAGCGCGACGTCCCCGGGGCGGACCACCTCGCTGCGGCCGGCGGAGTCCTCGTGGGTCAGCTCGCCGTCGAGGACCCACGTGACGATCTCCATGTCGCGGTGCGGGTGTTCGGCGAAGCCCGCGCCGGGCCGCAGCCGCTCCTCGTTGCACGCGACGAGCGAGCCGAAGCGGACGTTGCCCGGGTCGTAGAAGCCGCCGAAGGAGAACGCGTGCAGCGTCTCGATCCCGGCCCCCGCGTCCCCGCCGGGGTAGCGCCCCCGCCCCCGCCGTAGCTGAATCACCCCGCCACCGTACGCCGCCGCGAAGCCGCCCGAAGCCCCTCGAAGCGGCCGTGGCCCCCGCGGGAAGACGCCGCTTTCGTCCGACGCGACCCGGATAGGGCAGGCTAGACCCGTGCCTGAACCGACCGAGACACCCGAGCCGCCCGACCGTGACGCCGCTCGGCTGCAGCATCCGCACGCCGCGACCCTGCGCCGGCTGGAGAAGTCGTCCGGGGAACTGGCCGCCGGCGCCATCGCCCGGATGGATGAGCAGTTGCCCTGGTACCGGGCCATGCCCCCGGAGCACCGCTCCTGGATCGGGCTGGTGGCGCAGGCCGGTATCGCGGCGTTCACGGAGTGGTTCCGGCACCCCGAGACGCCGCAGGCGATCTCCACCGACGTGTTCGGCACGGCGCCGCGGGAGCTGACCCGGGCGATCACGCTGCGGCAGACGGTCGAGATGGTGCGGACGACGATCGAGGTCATGGAGTCCGCGATCGAGGACGTCGCCGCGCCCGGCGACGAGTCGGCGCTGCGCGAGGCGCTGCTCGTCTACGCCCGCGAGATCGCCTTCGCCACCGCCCAGGTCTACGCGCAGGCCGCGGAGGCCCGCGGCGCGTGGGACGCCCGGCTGGAGTCGCTGGTGGTCAACGCGGTGCTGTCCGGCGAGGCCGACGAGGGCGCCGTGTCCCGGGCGGCGGCGCTCGGCTGGAGTTCGCCGGACCACGTGTGCGTGGTGCTGGGCACCGCACCGGACGGGGACAGCGAGCTGACCGTGGAGGCGATCCGGCGGGCCGCGCGGCACGCGAAGCTCCAGGTGCTGACCGGGGTGCTGGGCAGCCGGCTGGTGGTCATCGCGGGCGGCAGCACGGAGCCGCTGAAGGCGGCGAAGGCGCTGATCGGCCCGTTCGCGCAGGGTCCCGTGGTCGCCGGTCCCGTCGTCGGCGACCTGCTGGCCGCGACGCGCTCCGCGCAGGCCGCGGCGGCCGGGCTGAAGGCGTGCTCGGCCTGGGAGGACGCGCCGCGGCCCGTGCTGGCGGACGACCTGCTGCCGGAGCGCGCGATCGCCGGCGATCCGGCGGCGCGTGACCAACTGGTGGAGGAGATCTACAGTCCTCTGGCAGAGGCCGGCTCCGCGCTGCTGGAGACGCTGAGCGTCTACCTGGAGCAGGCGTCGAGTCTCGAAGGCGCCGCGCGGATGTTGTTCGTTCACCCCAACACCGTTCGCTACCGGCTGCGACGTGTGACCGATGTCACGGGTTGGTCTCCGTCCGATGTCCGTTCGGCGTTTACTCTGCGTATCGCACTGATCCTCGGCCGGCTGACGGAGGCGGAACCCCAGCCCTAGTCATTTGTTCGGACTCAACAAATCCCTCCGGTGTTCTTCGTCCCCGTCCCCACGGGCGGCAGACACCCCCGACAAGAGAAGGTTGAAGGGTGCTCGTACTCGTAGCTCCCGGCCAGGGCGCCCAGACGCCCGGCTTCCTCACCCCCTGGCTCGACCTCCCCGGCGTCGCCGAGCGGCTGTCGGCCTGGTCGGACGTCGCCGGGCTCGACCTGGTCCGCGCCGGCACCGAGGCGGACGAGGACGAGATCCGCGACACCGCGGTGGCGCAGCCGCTGCTGGTGGCCGCCGGCCTCGTCAGCGCGTACGCGCTCTTCAAGGGCCCCGGGCCGCTGCGCCAGGAGGTCGGCATGGTCGCGGGACACAGCGTCGGCGAGCTGACCGCCGCCGCGCTCGCCGGGGTGATCACCGACGAGGAGGCCATCGCGCTGGTACGGGCCAGGGGCCTGGCCATGGCCGAGGCCGCCGCCGTCACGGAGACCGGCATGTCCGCCGTCCTCGGCGGCGAGCAGGACACCGTGCTCGCGCACCTGGACCGCCTGGGCCTCACCCCCGCCAACGTCAACGGCGCCGGGCAGGTCGTCGCCGCCGGCACCGCCGCGCAGCTCGCGGAGCTGGCCGCCGACAAGCCCGAGGGGGCACGCCGCGTCATCCCGCTGAAGGTCGCCGGCGCCTTCCACACCGAGCACATGAAGTCCGCCGTGTCCGCGCTGGCGGCGAGGACCGGGCAGCTCACCCCCGCGGACCCGCGGATTGCGTACGTGTCCAACGGCGACGGCCGCGTCGTGGCGTCGGGCGCGGAGGTCGTCGAGCGGCTGGTCGCGCAGGTCGCCAGCCCGGTGCGCTGGGACGCCTGCATGGAGACCTTCGCGTCGAACGGCGCGACCGTACTGGTGGAAGCCGCCCCCGGCGGCACGCTCACGGGCCTTGCCAAGCGCGCCCTGAAGGGCGTGGCGGCGGTGCCGCTGAAGACTCCCGAGGACATCGAGAAGGCCCGCGCCGCCGTCGCCGAGACGGCCGCCGCCGCGGAGGAGAGCGCATGACCGCGAAGATCCGCCCCACCAAGGGTGCTCCGTACGCCCGCATCATGGGCGTCGGCGGCTACCGCCCGACCCGCGTCGTGCCCAACGAGGAGATCCTGCAGTACATCGACTCCTCCGACGAGTGGATCCGCAGCCGCTCCGGTATCTCCACGCGGCACTGGGCCGGTCCCGACGAGACCGTCGCGCAGATGTCCGTCGAGGCCGCCGGCAAGGCGCTCGCGGCCTCCGGCGTGACGGCGGAGCAGATCGACGCCGTGATCATCTCGACCGTCTCGCACTTCATGCAGACGCCGTCGGTCGCCACCGAGATCGCGCATCTGCTGGGCACCCGCAAGGCGGCCGCGTTCGACATCTCCGCCGCCTGCGCCGGCTTCGGGTACGGGCTGACGCTGGCCAAGGGCCTGATCGTGGAGGGCAGCGCGGAGCACGTGCTCGTCGTCGGCGTCGAGCGGCTCTCGGACCTCACCGACCTGTCCGACCGGACCACCGCCTTCCTCTTCGGTGACGGCGCCGGCGCGGTCGTCGTCGGCCCCGCCGACGAGCCGGGCATCGGCCCCGCGGTGTGGGGCTCGGAGGGCGACAAGCACGAGACCATCAGGCAGACCGTGCCGTGGGACCGCTTCCGCATCGGCGACCTGGGGCAACTGCCCGTGGACGAGAACGGCGACGTGAAGTTCCCGGCGCTCACCCAGGAGGGCCAGACGGTCTTCCGCTGGGCGGTCTACGAGATGGCCAAGGTCGCCCAGGAGGCCCTGGACGCGGCCGGCATCACGCCGGACGAACTGGACGTCTTCATCCCGCACCAGGCCAACATGCGGATCATCGACTCGATGGTGAAGACCCTCAAGCTGCCGGAGCATGTCGCGGTCGCCCGCGACATCGAGACCACCGGCAACACCTCGGCCGCCTCCATCCCGCTGGCCATGGAGCGGATGCTGGCGACCGGGCAGGCGAAGAGCGGGGACACCGCCCTCGTCATCGGGTTCGGGGCCGGACTGGTCTACGCCGCCACGGTCGTGACCCTCCCCTGACCCGCGGCCGGGCCCGCCCGGCCGCCGTGCAGCTCACTCCCAGTTGAGAACCCTCAAGGAACGGAAAGAAGGAGTCCCCAAGATGGCCGCCACTCAGGAAGAGATCGTCGCCGGTCTCGCGGAGATCGTGAACGAGATCGCCGGCATCCCGGTCGAGGACGTCCAGTTGGACAAGTCCTTCACCGACGACCTGGACGTCGACTCGCTGTCCATGGTCGAGGTCGTCGTCGCCGCCGAGGAGCGCTTCGACGTCAAGATCCCGGACGACGACGTCAAGGCGCTCAGGACCGTCGGCGACGCCACGGACTACATCCTCAAGCACCAGAGCTGACCGACGTCCCTCCCGCTGTCGCCACCCCCTCCCCCGCGCCCCCGGCGCGGGCGGCGGCCCACGGTGGCGCCGTAGAAACACCTCAACCTTCGGAGTGAGCATCGACGTGAACGCGACCGATCGCACCGTGGTCGTCACCGGAATCGGCGCCACCACACCGCTGGGTGGCGACAGCGCATCCACCTGGGAGGGCCTGGTGGCCGGCCGCTCCGGCATTGCGGAACTGAACCACGCCTGGGCCGCCGACCTGCCCGTGCACTTCGCCGGCGAGGTCGCGGTGGAGCCCACCGAGACCATCCCCCGGCCGCAGGCCCGCAAGCTGGACCGGGCGGCGCAGTTCGCGCTGGTCGCCACCCGGGAGGCGTGGGCCGACGCCGGCTTCACCGCCAAGGCCGGCGAGGACGCGGCGGTCGACCCCGACCGGCTGGGCGCGGTCGTCGCCTCCGGCATCGGCGGCGTGACGACGCTGCTGGAGCAGTACGACAACCTCCGGGACAAGGGCGCCCGGCGCGTCTCGCCGCACACGGTGCCGATGCTCATGCCCAACAGCCCGGCGGCCAACGTCGGCCTGCAGATCAACGCCCGGGCCGGCGTGCACACGCCGGTCAGCGCCTGCGCCTCCGGCGGGGAGGCGATCGGGTACGCGGTGGAGATGATCCGCACCGGCCGCGCCGACGTCGTCGTGGCCGGCGGCACGGAGGCGGCGATCCACCCGCTGCCCATCGCGGCGTTCGCCAACATGATGGCGATGTCGAAGAACAACGACGACCCTCAGGGCGCCTCCCGCCCGTACGACAAGGCGCGCGACGGCTTCGTGCTCGGCGAGGGCGCGGGCGTGCTGGTGCTGGAGTCGGCGGAGCACGCGAAGCGGCGCGGGGCGAAGGTCTACTGCGAGGCGGTGGGCCAGGGGCTGTCGGCGGACGCGCACCACATCGCGCAGCCGGAGCCGAGCGGCCGCGGGATCGCGGCGGCGCTGGAGAACCTGTTCGCGCAGAACGACGTGACGCCCGCCGAGGTCGTCCACGTCAACGCGCACGCGACGTCGACGCCGCAGGGCGACATCGCGGAGATCAAGGCCATGGAGAAGGTCTTCGGCGACGAGCTGGGGCATGTCCTCGTCTCCGGTACGAAGTCGATGACCGGCCATCTGCTGGGCGGCGCCGGCGGTATCGAGTCGGTGGCGTCGGTGCTGGCGGTCAAGCACCGCATCGCCCCGCCGACGATCAACGTCGCCGATCTGGACGACGAGGTCGACCCGGCGCTGATCGCCGTGAAGGCGACGCCGCTGCCGGCCGACGGCCCGATCGTGGCGCTGAACAACTCGTTCGGCTTCGGCGGCCACAACGTGGTGCTGGCGTTCCGGACGGCCTGACGCCGTCGGGGAGTTCGGGCGCGGTCCCGGGCCGTGCGGCGAGCGGCTGCTCCCGGCAGGCCCCGGGCCGGCACCCGTCCCGGGACTCCGCCCGGGTGCGCCGACCTGCCCGTGTGCGGGGCAGGGGTGCGCGGGGCGGCAGGCCGGCACCGGGAATCCGTCGAGGCCCCCTCGCGTTCGGGTGGGGCCCGCCCGGCGGGGGCCGCGTCAGACGACTTGGTGCAGCCAGCGGACCGGCGCGCCCTCGCCGGCGTAGCGGAAGGGCTCAAGCTCGTCGTCCCACGGCTTGCCCAGCAGCTTGGCGATCTCCGCCTCCAGCTGCGTCTCGCCGCGCTGTGCCCGGGACAGCGCCGCGCGCAGCCGGTCCTCGGGGATGAGGATGTCGCCGTGCACGCCGGTGACGGCGTGGAAGATGCCGAGGTCGGGGGTGGAGCTGTAGCGCTCGCCTTCCGCGGTGGCGTACGGCTCGGCGGTGACCTCGAAGCGCAGCAGGTGCCAGCCGCGCAGCGCGGAGGCGAGCCGGGAGGCGGTGTCGGGCTCGCCCTGCCAGGAGAACTCCGCGCGCCACGTGCCGGGTGAGGCGGGCTGGGGGATCCAGTCGAGGCTGATCCGGCCGCCGAGGACGCCGGCGACGGCCCACTCGATGTGCGGGCAGAGCGCCCGCGGGGCAGAGTGGACGAACAGAACTCCACGTGTCGTCACCGGGGGCCTCCATCCGCGGGCTCGAAGTTGCCTAGAGTAAACACCACGGGTCGCCTTTCCGGGTAAACAGGACACTCCGTCACCGGGTGCTGTCCCGCCGCGATACGGCCCGTTGAGCATCAGCCAAGCTACCGTGCCACCGCACCCCGCGCGTGCCGTACGGTCGGTCCTGGGCATGCTGACCCACGTTCGGAGGAGGACCTCGGGGGCGGGAGGGAGCGCAGGGATGCGCAAAGGGGCGGCACTCGTCTACACGGGGGCGGTCGCGTTGTCACTGGTCCTCGCCGGCTGCACCGGCGAGGACGCGACGCAGGGGAAGGACAAGGGATCTGCCGCGCCGTCAGGCGGCGCGGAGCACGCGGGTGCGCCGTCGGAGCGGGCGCGGGCGGCGCCCCGGCCGCCGACGTCGGTGGCCGCCCTCGGCGACTCCATCACGCGCGGGTTCCACGCCTGCGAGCCGCTGACCGACTGCCCGGAGAAGTCCTGGTCGACGGGCGACTCGGCGGACGTCGACAGCCTGGCGCAGCGGTTACTGGACAAGCCGTCGGGGCACACATGGAATTTCGCCCGTTCGGGCGCGCAAGTGGCGGATCTGCCGGTCCAGACGGGCGAGGCCATCGCCCGCCGCCCGGATCTCGTGACGATACTCATGGGCGCCAACGACGCCTGCACGGACAGTGCGGCGGACATGACATCCGTGGCGGACTTCCGCACGGCGGTGGCGGACTCGCTGGACCGGCTGGAGGCCGACCTGCCGCGGACGCAGGTGTACGTCTCCAGCGTGCCGAGCCTGATGCGGCTGTGGGAGGTGGGCCGCGGCAGTGTGGTGACCCGCCAGGTCTGGTCGCTGGGCATCTGCCAGTCGATGCTGGCGGAGCCCTCGGACCTCGGCGCCTCGGCGAGCGACCGGCGCACGGAGGTGCAGGACCGGGTGGTGGAGTTCAACGCGGTGCTGCAGGAGGAGTGCGGACGGCATCCGCTGTGCGTGTACGACGACGGGGCGGCGTTCCGGTACGCCTTCACCGGCGACCACCTGAGCCGCTGGGACTCCTTCCACCCGGACGAGGACGGCCAGAACGTCCTGGCGGAGATCGCGTACAAGAAGCTCCGGGAGGCCCGGGAGGGGTAGGCGAGGCGGGCGGCCGGCGGTGGCCCGCGGGGAGGCCCGGCGGGGCGCATAGGGTTTTGTCATGGCCGAGACTCCCCTGCCCCCGCCCGACGCCGTGCCGGCGCCCTCCGTGACCGCCGAGCCGTTCGGGAAGCTCGCCGACGGCACGCCCGTCGAGCGGTGGACGCTGGTCGCGGGCGGTACCCGGGTGCGGGTGCTGTCGTACGGCGGGATCGTACAGTCCGTGGAGGTGCCGGACCGGGCCGGGCGGTACGCGAACGTGGTGCTGGGGCTGGCGACCGTGGACGAGTACGTGGAGCACCCGGACCCGTACTTCGGTGCGCTCATCGGGCGGTACGCCAACCGCATAGCCGGCGCCTCGTTCACCCTCGGCGAGCGCACCTACCCGCTGCCCGCCAACGACGGCCCCAACTGCCTGCACGGCGGCGCCCGCGGCTTCGACAAGCGGGTGTGGGCCGCCGCCGAGGCGCCGGCCGCGCCCGGGGCCGCCGCGCTGCTGCTGGCGCGGACGAGCCCGGACGGCGAGGAGGGCTTCCCCGGCACCCTCGACGTGCGGGCCACGTACACCGTGACCGCCGGGGGCGCGCTGCGCTTCGACTACGAGGCGACCACCGACGCGCCGACCGTGGTGAGCCTGACGAACCACTCGTACGTCAACCTCGACGGCGAGGGCAGCGGCAGCGTCGAGGACCACCGGCTGCGCATCGCCGCGAGCCGGTTCACCGTCAACTCCCCCACCGCGGCGCCGACCGGCGAGATCGCGGACGTGGCGGGCACGCCGTTCGACTTCCGCGCTCCGCGTCCCGTGGGCGCCGAACTGCGCTCCGGGCACCCTCAGTTGCTGATCGGCCTGGGGTACGACCAGAACTTCGTGCTCGACAAGGGCGTCACCGCCGTGCCCGAGCCGGTCGCCGAGGTCGTCTCGCCGGCCTCGGGGCGGGAGCTGCGGGTGCTGACCACCGAGCCCGGACTGCAGCTCTACACCGCGAACTTCGTCTTCCCGTCGTTCACCGGGCCTTCCGGAAGGGCGTACCGCCCCGGCGACGGACTCGCCCTGGAGACCCAGCACTTCGCCGACTCCCCGCACCACCCGCACTTCCCCTCGACCGTGTTGCGGCCCGGCGAGCATTACCGTTCGGCCACGGTCTACGAGTTCGCCGTGCGCTGACCGTTGACACCGGCCGCCTGCCTCCTTAGTGTCTCGCCAGAATTTCGAACGCCTGACGAAATCTCGAACGCGCTGAAGGAGTCACCAGCCGTGCGCATCACGGGAATCAGCACGCACGTCGTCGGCACCCCCTGGCGGAACCTGACCTACGTCCAGGTCCACACCGACGCGGGCCTGACCGGGGTCGGCGAAACCCGGATGCTGGGCCGCACCGACGCCCTGGTCGGCTATCTCCGCGAAGCGGAGGTGAACCACATCGCGGGCTCCGACCCGTTCGCGATCGAGGATCTGGTCCGCCGGATGAAGTACGGCGACTTCGGCCGGGCCGGCGAGATCGTGATGTCGGGGATCGCGTGCGTGGAAACGGCCTGCTGGGACATCAAGGGCAAGGCGCTGGGCGTGCCGGTGTGGCAGTTGCTCGGCGGGGCGGTGACCGACCGGGTCAAGGCCTACGCCAACGGCTGGTACACCACCGAGCGCACACCCGAGGCGTACCACGAGGCCGCCCGCCGGGTGGTCGAGCGCGGCTACCGGGCGCTGAAGATCGACCCGTTCGGTGCGGGCCGCTTCGAGCTGGACCACGCCGAATCCCGCTACGCGGTCTCCCTCATCGAGGCCGTGCGCGATGCCGTCGGCGACGAGACGGAGCTGATGCTGGAGATGCACGGCCGCTTCTCCCCGGCCACAGCGGTGCGGCTGGCGCGGGAGTTGGCGCCGTTCCGGCCGGCCTGGCTGGAGGAGCCGGTGCCGCCGGAGAACCTCAAGGCGCTGGCGAAGGTCGCGCAGCGGGTGGACCTGCCGGTGGCGACCGGGGAGCGGATCCACGACCGGATCGAGTTCCGGGAGCTGTTCGAGAGCCAGGCCGCGGACATCGTGCAGCCGGACGTGGGGCACGTCGGCGGCATCCTGGAGACGCGCAAACTCGCCGCCACCGCCGAGACCCACTACGTGCTGCTCGCACCGCACAACGTCGGCGGCCCGGTGCTGACCGCCGCCTCCCTGCAGGTCGGTTTCTGCACACCCAACTTCAAGGTCCTGGAGCACTTCAACGACTTCGCCGACGCCGAGATCAAGAAGGTGGTCAAGGGCGCGCCCGAGGTGGTCGACGGCTACTTCACGCGCTCCGAGGCGCCGGGCCTGGGGGTGGAGCTGGACACCGACGCGGCGGCGGAGTTCCCCCAGCAGCGGGCGCACTTCGACCTGTGGGCGGAAGGCTGGGAGAAGAGGAACCCCGATGGCTGAGTCCCATCGTGCGGTCGTGCTGCGCGAACCGGGGCGGGCGCGGGTCGAGAGCGTGGCGTCGCCGCCGCCCGGCCCCGGCGAGGTGCGGGTGCGGGTGTACGCGGCCGGGGTGTGCGGCAGCGACCGCGAGGTGTACGACGGCACCCGGCCGGCCGGTTACGTCACGTACCCGCTGACGCCGGGCCACGAGTGGTCGGGGACGGTGGCGGCCGTCGGGCCCGGCGTCGACGGGGCGCTGGCCGGGCGGCCGGTGGTCGCGGAGGGGTTCCGTTGCTGCGGGGTGTGCGCGCGCTGCCGGGCCGGCGAGACGAACCTGTGCGCCGGGCCGTACGACGAGACGGGGTTCACCCGCGCCGGGGCGTTCGCGGAGTCGGTCACCGTGCCGGCGCGGCTGCTGCACGTCCTGGACGACGCCGCCGACCTGCGCGCCGCCGCGCTGCTGGAGCCGGCGGCCGTCGCCGCGGCGGCGGTGCTGCGCGGAGGGCCGCTGCCGGGTGAGCGGGTGGCCGTCGTGGGCGGCGGGACGCTGGGGCTGCTGGCGGTGCAGTTGCTCGCGCGGTACTCGCCGGCGGAGCTGCTGGTGGTGGAGCCGCGGGGGGAACGGGCCGAGGTGGCACGGAGGTTCGGCGCCCGGACGGTGGCACCCGGCGCTGCCGCGGGTTTGGCGGGGACGTACGACATGGTGGTGGAGACGGCGGGGGCGCGGCGCTCGGCGGTGGCAGCGGTGGCGCTGGCACGGCGCGGGGGGCGGGCCGTGGTCGCCGGCATCCCGGCGGGCGGGGCGGCGGGGGTCGATCCGGTGGAGCTGGCGATGCGGCAGGTCGCCGTGTACGGGGTCTTCGGCGCCTCGTCGGCGGCGTGGTCGTACGCGGTGCGGGCCTTCGGCGCGGGGCAGTGGGACCCGGCGGCGCTGATCACGCACGAACTGCCGCTGGACGCGTACGAGAAGGCCGTCGGCCTGGTCGGCGGCGGGGATCCGGCGGTGGGCAAGGTGCTGCTGCGGCCGTAGGTGCGTGCGTGGCCGCCGTGGGCCTTCCCATCGGTACGAAACCGAACGACGTCCGATATGACGAACGAAGGAGTACCGTGCCTCACGCTCCCGGTGAACCGGCCCTCGGCCGCCTCGGCTTCGCGGCCCCGCCGCCCGACCCCGCCGACACCTCGCCGCACGCCTTCCCCGACGGGGGCCGCTGGCGTACCGAGATCCCGTCCGTCGAGGGCCCGGAGGCGCTGGCCGCCGTGCTGGAGGAGAGCACCCGCCTCGGCGTGCCGGTCCACCGGATCAGCCAGGGCAGCGGCGTGTGGATGCTCACCGACGCCGAGATCGCCGAGATGGTCGCGGCCTGCGCGGCGCGGGGCATCGAGCTGTCGCTGTTCACCGGCCCGCGGGGCACCTGGGACACCGGCGCCGCCACCCGCAGCCTCTCCGGCGGCGCGGGGCTGCGGGCCCGCGGGCACGACCAGCTCGCCGGCTGTGTGGAGGACGCGCTGCGCGCCGCCCGGCTGGGCGTGCGGTGCCTGCTCGTCGCGGACGAGGGGGTGCTGTGGCTGCTGCACGGGCTGCGCGAGATCGGCGAGTTGCCCGCGCACACCACGTTCAAGGTCTCCGCGCTCGTCGGCCCGGTGAACCCCGCCGCGTACGCGGTGTGGGAACGGCTCGGCGCCGACTCGCTCAACATCCCCTCGGACCTCTCGCTCCAGCAGCTCACCGAGATCCGCCGGGCCAGCGCGGCGCCGATGGACCTGTACGTGGAGGCGCCCGACGACCTCGGCGGCTTCGTGCGGATGTACGACGCGGCCGAGCTGATCCGCCGCGGGGCGCCGCTGTACCTGAAGTTCGGCCTGTCCAAGGCCCCGGGGATCTACCCGTACGGGGCCCACATGCGCGAGATGGTGATCGCCACCGCGCGCGAGCGGGTGCGCCGGGGGCGGCTGGTGCTGGACCTCCTCGACCGGCTCGGCGCGGGCGACGCGATGTCGCCGCCGGGATCCCGGCTGCCGGGCGTGCTGCGCCGGTTCCCGGGTGCCGGGTCCGGCGTCGGCCCCGCGGCCGGTTCCGCCGGCGCTGCCTCTCCCTCCCCCGCTCCCGAGTCCGCCTCCGCCTCGGAGTCCGCCTCCGAGTCCTCCTCCGCCTCCGTATCCGAAGGGATCTGACCGCCATGCGCACCCCCCGCACCTCCCGAGCCGCCCGTCTGCGCACCGCCGCCGCCGTGTCCGCGCTCGCCCTCGCCCTCGCCGCCTGCGGCCAGGACAGCGAGGGCGGCAGCGAGGAGAAGAAGGGCGGCGCCGAGGGCGGCACGATCGGCATCGCGATGCCCACGAAGTCGTCGGAGCGCTGGATAGCCGACGGCGAGAACATGGTGAAGCAGTTCGAGGCCGCCGGCTACGACACCGATCTGCAGTACGGCGAGGACAAGGTCGAAAACCAGGTCTCGCAGATCGACAACATGATCACCAAGGGCGTGGACGCGCTCGTCGTCGCGGCGATCGACAACACCTCGCTGACGGAGGTGCTGGCCGACGCCAAGGAGGCGGACATCCCCGTCATCGCGTACGACCGGCTGATCCTGGAGACGGAGAACGTCGACTACTACGCCTCGTTCGACAACGAGCGGGTCGGCAGGCTCCAGGGCCAGTACATCGTGGACGCGCTGAAGCTCGACGCCGACAAGGGCGCCGAGTACAACATCGAGCTGTTCGCGGGCTCCCCCGACGACAACAACACCCGCTACTTCTTCGACGGCGCCATGGCCGTGCTCCAGCCGTACCTCGACTCCGGACAGCTCACCGTCCGCTCCGGCCAGACCGGGCTCAACCAGGTCACCACGCTGCGCTGGGACGGCAGCGCCGCGCAGAAGCGCATGGACGACCTGCTCAGCGGCAACTACGGCGCCGAGGACGTCGACGCCGTGCTGTCGCCGTACGACGGCATCTCCATCGGCGTGCTCTCCTCGCTCAAGGGCTCGGGCTACGGCAGCGGCGGCAAGGACCTGCCCGTGGTCACCGGCCAGGACGCGGAGCTGGCGTCGGTGAAGTCCATCATCGCCGGGGAGCAGACCCAGACCGTCTACAAGGACACCCGCAAACTCGCCAAGCAGGCCGTGCAGATGACCGACGCCGCGCTCACCGGCGGCGAGCCGGAGATCAACGACACCGACACGTACGACAACGGCGTCAAGGTCGTCCCCGCCTTCCTGCTGGATCCCGTCAGCATCGACAGGACCAACACGGACCTGCTGGTCGAGGAGGGCTACTACAAGGCCGGGGACCTCACGTGACCGCTGCGGTCCTCGACATGCGCGCCATCACCAAGACCTTCCCCGGCGTCACGGCCCTCGACGGCGTGAACCTCACCGTCGCGCCCGGCGAGATCCACGCCGTCTGCGGCGAGAACGGCGCGGGCAAGTCGACGCTGATGAAGGTCCTCAGCGGCGTCCACCCGCACGGCAGCTACACGGGCGAGATCCTCTTCGAGGGCCGGCCGTGCGCGTTCCGCGACATCAGGGCCAGCGAGGATCGCGGCATCGTCATCATCCACCAGGAGCTGGCGCTGGTGCCGTACCTGTCGATCGCCGAGAACATCTTCCTCGGCAACGAGCAGGCGAGCCGGCGGCTGAAGGTCATCTCCTGGAACGAGACGCTGCGCGCCGCCGCCCGCCTGCTGGCGCGCGTCGGTCTTGCCGCGGAGAAGCCGCAGACGCGGGTCGCGGACATCGGCGTCGGCAAGCAGCAGTTGGTGGAGATCGCCAAGGCGCTGTCGAAGGAGGTGAAGCTCCTCATCCTCGACGAGCCCACCGCGGCCCTCAACGACGAGGACAGCCGCAAACTGCTGGACCTCATCCGGGAGTTCCGGGACCAGGGCATCGCGTGCATCCTCATCTCGCACAAGCTGAACGAGATCCGGCAGGTCGCGGACAGGGTGACGATCCTGCGCGACGGCCGGACGATCGAGACGCTGGCGGTACGGTCCGGGGCCGGCACCGGGGACGGTGACGAGAGCGGGGCCGGGGCCGGGGACAGCGGCCTGTCGGAGGACCGCATCATCCGCGCCATGGTCGGCCGCGACCTCGACCACCGCTTCCCCGCCCGCTCCCGCTACGGCGGCCCCGGCGCCGGCACAGTCGCCCTCGCCGTCGAGGGCTGGACCGTACGCCACCCGATCGACCACGAACGCAAGGTCGTCGACGACGTCTCGATCGAGGTCCGCCGCGGCGAGATCGTCGGCATCGCGGGCCTCATGGGCGCGGGCCGCACGGAGCTGGCGATGAGCGTCTTCGGCCGCTCCTACGGCCGGTACGAGGCGGGCGTGGTCCGGGTCGACGGCCGGGAGGCCGACGTACGGACCGTCCCGGACGCGGTCCGGCACGGCATCGCGTACGTCACCGAGGACCGCAAGACGTACGGCCTGAACCTCATCGACAACGTCATGCGCAACATCACCCTCCCCTCCCTCCACAAGCTCAGCCGCCGCGGCGCGGTCGACGAACACGAGGAACGCCGGGTCGCCGAGGGCTACCGCACGTCGCTGAACATCAAGACCCCGACGGTCTTCGAGACCGTGGGCCGCCTCAGCGGCGGCAACCAGCAGAAGGTCGTCCTCGGCAAGTGGATCCACGCCGACCCCGAGGTGCTGCTCCTGGACGAGCCCACCCGCGGCATCGACGTCGGCGCCAAGTACGAGGTCTACACCGTCATCGGCCACCTGGCCGCCCGCGGCAAGGCGGTGGTCTTCATCTCCTCCGAACTGCCCGAGCTGCTGGGGATGTGCGACCGGATCTACACCATGGCCGCGGGCCGCCTCACCGGCGAGATCCCGCGGGCCGAGGCCACACAGGAAGTCCTGATGCGCCACATGACCATGCACGTGAGGGGCGAGGGATGAGCCCGGTGACCAAGGACCAGCGCTCCGGGGCGCCGAACGCCCTGGCCGCGGCGCTGCAGGCCGCGATGCGCACCCACATGCGGCAGTACGGCATGCTCGTCGCGCTCGGCCTGATCGTGGTGCTGTTCCAGATATGGAGCGACGGCACCCTGCTGCTCCCGCGCAACGTCTCCAACATCCTCCAGCAGAACAGCTACATCCTGATCCTGGCCATGGGCATGATGATCGTCATCATCGCGGGCCACATCGACCTGTCGGTCGGCTCCCTGGTCGCCTTCGTCAGCGCCATGGCGGCGGTGATGATGGTCAACCACGACTTCCCGTGGCCGCTGGCCCTGGTGTGCTCGCTGCTGATCGGCGCGGCCGCGGGGGCGTGGCAGGGCTTCTGGATCGCGTACGTCGGCATCCCGTCGTTCATCGTGACGCTGGCGGGCATGCTGGTCTTCCGCGGCCTCACCCAGATCGTGCTCGAAGGCCAGTCGCTGTCCCCCTTCCCCAAGGGCTTCCAGAACATCGCCCAGGGCTTCCTCCCCGAAGCCGGCCCGGACACCAACTACCACAACCTCACCCTGCTGCTGGGACTGTGCGTCGGCCTGTTCCTGCTCTGGCAGGAGTGGCGCGACCGCCGCCGCCAGCTCTCGTACGAACTGGACGTCCTGCCGTACCCCCTGTGGCTGGGCAAGTGCGCCTTCATCGTCGCCGCGGTCGTCGCCGCCACCCTGATCCTGGCCAGCTACCGCGGCGTCCCGGTCGTCCTGCTGATCATGGCGGGCCTGCTGGTCTCCCTGGGCTACGTGATGCGCAACGTCGTCGTGGGCCGCCACGTCTACGCCCTGGGCGGCAACAAGGCGGCGGCCACGCTGTCGGGCGTCAAGGACAAACGCGTCACCTTCCTGGTCTTCGTCAACATGGGCGTCCTCGCCGCCCTCGCCGGCTGCGTCTACGCGGCCCGCCTGAACGCGGGCGTCCCGAAGGCCGGCGAGATGTTCGAACTGGAGGCGATAGCCGCGGCCTTCATCGGCGGCGCGTCGATGAGCGGCGGCATCGGCACGGTCTTCGGCGCGGTCATCGGCGGCCTGGTGCTGGGCGTGCTGAACAACGGCATGTCGCTGGTCGGCCTCGGCACGGACTACCAGCAGGTCATCAAGGGCCTGGTGCTGCTGGCGGCGGTGGGCTTCGACATCTGGAACAAACGCCGGGCGGGCGCGTAGCGCGTGACTCGTGTGCCTGCCCCTTCCCTCAATGAGGAGATGCATCGACATGACCCAGGACCGAGCCCCGGTCGCGGCGACTTCGGCGACCAGCAGACGGACCTTACTCGCCGCCACGGCCGGCGGCCTCGCCGCCGCCGGCCTGGCCGCCCCCGCCGCGGCGGACACCGCGAGCCGCCCCCGTCAGCCGGTGCGCGAGCCGTTCGGCCGGCTGGCCGACGGCACCCGCGTGGACCGCTGGACGCTGAGCAACGGCGGCACCCGGCTCAAGGTGCTGTCGTACGGCGGCATCGTGCAGTCCCTCGAACTGCCCGACCGGCACGGGCGATACGCCAACGTGTCGCTCGGCTTCGGCGACCTCGGCGACTACGTCGCCCTGAGTCCGTACTTCGGCGCCCTCATCGGACGCTACGGCAACCGCATCGACGCAGGCCGCTTCGCCCTCGACGGCCGGACCTACCAACTGCCGCTCAACGACGGCGACCACACTCTCCACGGCGGCGACAAGGGTTTCGACAAGCGGGTGTGGGACGTCGAGCCGTTCACCTCCGCCGCGGGCGTGGGCCTGACGCTGCGCTACGTCAGCGGCGACGGCGAGATGGGTTACCCGGGCGCGCTGACCACCAGGGTCGACTACACCCTCACCGCGGAGGGCGACTGGCGCATCGACTACGCCGCCACCACCTCCGAGCCGACGGTCGTCAACCTCACCAGCCACGTCTACTTCAACCTCGCCGGCGAGGGCAGCGGCGACGTCTACGACCACGAGCTGCGGATCGCTGCCTCCCGCTACACCCCCGTCGACGCGGGCCTCATCCCCACCGGTGAACTGGCCCCGGTCGCCCGCACCCCCTTCGACTTCAGGCGCGCGAAGACGATCGGCGCGGACCTGCGCGACGACCACGGGCAACTGCTCTACGGCAAGGGCATCGACCACAACCTGGTCCTGGACAAGGGCATCACGCGTGCCCCCGAACGCGTCGCCACGGTCCGGGAGCCGTCCTCGGGCCGCACGATGAGCATCGCCACCACCGAACCCGGCCTGCAGTTCTACAGCGGCAACTTCCTCGACGGCTCCTTCTCCGGCACCTCGGGCCGGGTCTACCGCCAGGGCGACGGCTTCTGTCTGGAGACCCAGCACTTCCCCGACTCGCCGAACCAGCCGTCGTTCCCCTCCACGGTTCTCCGGCCCGGCGACACGTACCGTTCCACCACCGTGCACTCCTTCGGCACCAACTGACCCGTGCACACGAGCGGGTGGCCCTCCCGTGCCGGGACGGCCACCCGCTGTCCCCCGCCGGACGGGGGCGGACGAGGTCAGCCGGCGTCGCGCAGGGTGTGGGCCTCGTACGACTCCGCCGACCACGGCGGGGCGTCCGCCGAGGGTGTCAGCGTCACCGTGATCTCGCTTCTGCCCGCCGTCGCGCTTGCCGGGATCTGGTACGTGTCGTCCAGCCAGCGGCGCTCCGTGTTGCCCAGCGGCTGCAGCCAGTCCGGCAGCCGCTTGCCGTCGACCTCCACCGCCGCGCGCTGGTACGGCGCCGCCTGGTCGCTCGTGCGGCGCAGTTCCACGCCCTCGTTGCGCCGGTCGACGCGCAGGGTGAAGCTGACCGGCGCCGTCGTGGCGCGGGTGCCGGCGGTGAGGCGCCGCGGGTGCTCGGCGTCGCCTTCGAAGACGGAGTCCAGTTCGGTGACCTCACCCGGGGCGTCCGAGGTGTAGGCGTGGGCCTTCTCGCTCTGCGGGTCGCCCACGTCCAGGGTGTCGGTCTTCGCGGCGGTCGCCTTCTTCTCGCCGTACCAGTACGCGGTCGTCGAGTAGTCCGCCTGCTTGTCGTTGACGAAGCCGTGCTCGATGTCGAAGTCGATCGCCCGGGTGAACGGCACCGCGTCGTGGATCATCAGCCGGTACGTGCCCGTGCAGTCCCGGTCCGCCGCACAGCCGGTGGGCGGGCCGAGGTGGGTGGGGTTGCCGTTGAAGGGCTGGGCGTAGGTGCCGCGGTTGAAGTACCACCCGCTCTGGTAGAAGTCCTCGGTGCCGGTGCCGTGGAGCTGCGGGGTGCGGGCGCCGTCGACGTGGACCCGCTCGTCGCCCTCCAGGTAGTTGCGGTTCAGCTCGCCGGTCATGGTGTGGGTGACGCCGGTGAACTTGCCGGTCCCGGCCGTCGCGAGGAAGTCCCAGCTCTCCCCCGGTACCGTCGGCCCCGCGTGGGACGTGGCACGGAAGCGGCCCGCGTCGCCGGAGGCGACGGCCTGGGCGTGGCTGCGGGACGGGGCGGCGGTGACCTCGGCGGTGCCGGACGTGATCGCCGTGCCGGAGCCGTTGTAGAGCTCGACCTTCGCGTTCCGCGCGAACGGCATGGGCCACCAGGAGGTGAGTGCGGGCCCGCCCGCGGCCTCCGCATCGATGCCGTACATCAGGGCACGCACGGGCGCGGTCGCGTGGCCGGAGCCGAAGAACTCGCCGAGCGGGGCGTCCACCGTGCGCTCGCCGTCGAAGGTGGCGCGCAGCCGCAGGCCCTGGAGCACGTCCTGGGCCGCGGCGAGTTCGGCGCGCTCGTCGTCGCCGAGGGGGTAGTCGTAGGTGCGCACGCCCTGCCAGTTCGGCGCCGTGATGGCGTACCCGTGGGCGGTCTCGGCGGCGGCGTCGCCGACGTCCATGGTGTCGGTGCGGCGTGTCTCGCCGCCGACGCGGCTGTCGGCCCAGTAGGTGAACTCGTTGACGTCGAGGTCGGAGGAGACGAAGGCGTTGCGTACGGTGATCTCCGACTTGCCGGCGGTCAGTCCGGCGGGCAGCTCCACGCTTTCCTCGCCCCACAGCCCGCCGCCGGCCTGCGGCGTCGGGCCCCAGGTGCCGGCCTCGCGGCCGTCCACGTACACGGTGGCGACCTGGTGGGCGATGATCGGGTCGTAGCGGCGGGTGAGCCGCACACCGTCGTTCGCGGGGTCGATCGCGAGGGTGAACTCGCTGCCGCCGCCCGCGCCGTACGCCCTGCCGTCGTCGGTCTCGCTGCGCGGCCGGACGTACGGGGCCTGCGGCAGCTTGAGGCGCAGTTCGGTGAGGAGTCCGGGCCGGTCGGCGCGGGCGAGGGTCTGGGACGCGCCGGGCGCGAGGGCGAGGCCGGTGCGCTGGGTGCGGGCGCCGGGCAGGGCCGGCTTGGGGTCGGCGGTGCCGGCGGCGCGCAGGGTGTCGACGACGTCGGCGGCGGGGTCGTCCGGGTCGAAGGTGGCGACGCCCTCGGCGTCGGCGAAGGTGCGGTACGAGACGTGGTGGAAGAGCGGGTTGTGCTCGGTGGTGATCCGCATCGACTCGCGGTACGGCATCGGCACCTCGACCACCACGCCGCCGGACGTCTGGTCGGCGTTGGCGACCAGCGGGCTGACGAAGGGGGCGCCGAGCTTGCCGTCGACCAGGTCCTGCAGCGGCGCGTCGACGACCTTCTCGCCGTCGAGTTCGATCGTGATCCTGCCCGTCCTGCTGACGTCGCCCTCGTCGCGGGTGAACCAGATGGCGCCGATCTCGCCGGCCCCGGACTGCTCGGCGATGACGCAGCCGGCGTCGGTCGTACGCAGACAGGAGTACTTGCCGTCGAAGCCGTCGTGCGCGTTGCCGCCGGTGCGGTCGAAGCTGGAGAACTGCTTGGTGTGCACCCCGGCCGGCAGGTCGGAGAGCAGGTCGAGCTGCCGGTAGGTGTCCCATCCCACGGGCCCCTTGCCGGCACCCCGGTCAGGACCGCCGCGCGGCTCGGGCGCCTCGGGCGCGGCCGCCGCCAGGCCCCCGGTCGCCAGCGCCGTCACCACGGCGAGGAGGGCGGCGATGCCGCCGCGAATCCGGCCATGTCTGTCCACGGTGCCTCCCAGTCTTCTCGAAATCGATTTCACGAGAAGCTAGGCGCGGTCCCGGGGTCGGTCAAGGGGTGCGTACAGAGCAGGAGTTGAACCCCCAGGCTGTCAAGCCCTGCGGCACGCAATCGATTTCACGAACGGGGGCCGCAGCCCCGCGGGCTTCACGCCAGCCCGTCGAGCCGCTCCAGATGCACCGGCTCCAGCCGTACGGCCGCCGCCGCGACGTTCTCCTCCAGGTGACCGAGCTTCGCCGTCCCCGGGATCGGCAGCACCACCGGCGAGTGCGCCAGCAGCCAGGCCAGCGCGACCTGCACGGGCGTCGCGCCGAGTTCGCGGGCCACCTCCCCGATCACCCGGTACGGAGCCTCGGGCCCCCCGGCGTCCGGCGCGTCCGGCGCCGGCGGCACCGCGCCCAGCACCGGGCGCCACGGCAGGAACGCGATCCCCGCCGCCGCGCACGCCTCAAGCACCGCCTCGTGCTCCCGGTCGCCCACGCTGTAGCGGTTCTGCACGCTCGCGACGTCCACCAGCTCCCGCGCCCGCGCCAGCTCCCCGGCCGTCACCTCCGACAGCCCCAGCCGCGCGACCTTCCCCGCCTCCTGCAGCTCCCGCAGCGCCCCCAACTGCTCGGCGATGTCCACCTCCGGGTCGATGCGGTGCAGTTGCAGCAGCTCGATCCGCTCCACCCGCAGCCGCCGCAGGGCATGGTCCACCTGCTCCCGCAGCACCTCCGGCCGGCCGTCGAGCCCCCACTGCCCCGTCTCGGCAGACCGGGCGACGCCGACCTTCGTGGTGATCAACAGCCCCTCGGGATACGGGTACAGCGCCTCGGCGAGCAGCTCCTCGTTGGCGCCGCCGCCGTACAGGTGCGCCGTGTCGATCAGCGTGACGCCCAGCTCCACCGCCCGCCGCGCCACCGCCACCGACGCCGCCCGCGCCTCCGCGGGACCGGTCGGCAACTGCATCGCGCCGAACCCGAGCCGGCCGACCTCCAGGTCCCCGCCGATACGGAACGTTCCGCCCGTCATCCGTGCCTCACCCCTCGAACGGCGCCTGCGGCAGCCCGCGGCCCGCGTCCGGCAGCACCAGCACGGAACCCGCCAGCGGATGCGTGTCCGCCAGCGACGAGGAGGTGACGTACAGGTCGGTCAGCTCCGGGCCGCCGAACGCGCAGGAGGTGGGGCGGCGTACGGGCACCTCCACCGTGCGGTCCAGGGTGCCGTCCGGGGCGTACCGGCGGACGGCGGCGCCGTCCCACAGCGCGACCCACACATATCCCTCGGCGTCCACGCACAGCCCGTCGGGCGAGCCCGGGGTGTCCTCCACGGCGGCGAACAGGCGCCGCCCCGTGACCCCGGCGCCGTCCGTGTCGAAGACGTCGATGCGGCCCGTGGGGGTGTCGGTGTAGTACATGAGCCGGCCGTCCGGGCTCCAGCCGGTGCCGTTGCTGACGGTGACGTCGTCCAGGACGACGGTCTGCGTGCCGTCGCCGGTGACGCGTGCCAGGGTGCCGCCGCCGGGGGTGGAGTCGTAGCGCATGGTGCCCGCCCACAGGGCGCCGTCCGGGGCGACCATCGCCTCGTTGCCGCGGCGGCCGGCGACCGGCTCGTGGACGAGCCACCGGAAGGCGCCGTCCGCGTCGTAGAGCCCGACGCCGTCGCGCAGGTTGACGACGTAACCGGCGCCGCCGGCGCGCGGCTTGGCGGATCCGACGTGCTGCTCGGTGGTCTGCACGGTGCGCCTGCCGGTGGCCGGGTCGTACGCGTGGATGCGGGCGCCCAGGATGTCGACCCAGATCAGCAGGCCGGCCGCGGGGTCCCACGTGGGTCCCTCGCCCAGCTCGGCGCGCGTGCGTACGGCCACGTCCAGCATCGTCACCTGGCTCCTTCCCGGGTACGTCCCGGCTCTCGTCTCCGGGCGCGTCCCCGGCTCACTTCCCGCGTACGTCCCGGGCGCGCGTCCCGGGTACGCCCCGGCCCGCCGTCCCGGCCACGTCCGCGGCTCACTCGGCTCCGGTCCCGCCGCCCCGGTGGCCCAGCCGCCCGGACAGCCGGCCCGCGCCCTTCGCGGCCAGCTCCGCCAGCTCGTCCCTGCGCTCCCCGCTCCACCGGATCATCGGCACCGAGATGCTGAGCGCGGCGACCACCCGGCCCGCGGAGTCGTGCACGGGCGCCGCCACGCAGCTCACGTCCGGGTTGGACTCGCGCTCCTCGACGGCGATGCCGCGCTCGCGCACCCCGGCGAGGTGGCGGCGCAGTTCGCGTACGGAGGTGAGGCTGCGGTCCGTCATCGCGACCAGCGGCCGGCTCTCCGGCAGCCGCGCGTCGAGGGCCTGCTCGGGCAGCGAGGCGAGGAGCATCTTGCCGACGGCGGTGCAGTGCGCGGGCAGCCGGCGGCCGGTGGCGGAGACCATCCGGACCGCGCGGGTGCTGTCGACCTTCGCGATGTAGATGACGTCCGTGTCCTCCAGGATCGCGATGTGCACGGTCTCGTCGCAGGTCTCGGCGACCTCGCGGGCCACCTCCCGGCCCTCGGCGGCGAGATCGAGCTGCTCGCCGAAGGTGCTGCCGAGCTGGTACGTGCGTACCCCCAGGCGGTAGCGCCCGGGCTGGCCGGGGACGGCGCCGAGGTAGGAGCGGGCGGCCAGGGTGGTGACCAGCTCGTGCACGGTGGTCCTGGGCAGGCCCAGCTTCCGGGTGATCTCGGGAGCGGAGAGCGTCGCATCCCGGTCGAGGAACAGCTCTAGGATGTCGAGAGCGCGCGTCACGGCCGGTACGAGTCGCCCCATGCGCGCTCACCCACCCCTCGAAGGTCCGAAATCTCGACCAGTTATCGAAATGACGAACGCAGCGTAACGTCCGCCTCCACGGCGGGCAATGGGGACCGGAGTCAGAGATCGACGTGCATGCAGTGCAGGCCGACCAGTCCCTCCGCGGGGTGGCGGAAGGCGCGGGGCTGGGTGCCGGTGATGCGGAAGCCGAGGGACTCGTAGAGCTTCACGGCGTAGATGTTCGTCTCGACCACGGCGTTGAACTCCATGGAGAGGAAGCCGCGGTCGCGGGCCCAGCGCAGGGAGTCCTCGCACAGCGCGCGGCCGACGCCGCCCGCGTGCCGCTCCGGGTCGACCATGTAGCTCGCGCTGGCGACGTGGTCGCCGTTGCCCTGCCGGTTGGCGTTCATCTTCGCCGAGCCCACGATCAGGCCCTCGTCGTCGATGGCGACGGTCGTACGGTCCGGGGGCGGCGGCAGCCAGACCTCGCGGCCCTGCTCGGCGCTCATGTCCAGCGCGTAGGGGTAGGTCTCGCCGGCGGCGACGATGCGGTGGAAGAACGGCCAGATGGCGGGCCAGTCGTCGGCGGTGGCGTCCCTGATCAGCATGGGGTCAGCATGCCGGGGCGGCGGGTGGCTGCGCCACCGGTTTGTATGGCGGGGCGCTCCGTGGGGCGTAGAATGGCGCTCCACTCGAATATCCGTACAAAAAGTGTGAAAGTGGCGGCATGAGCGACCGGGGAGGCACGCCGGCCCCGGAGGCCGGCGACTGGCCCGCGCCCGCGGTGGTCAGCATGGAGCTGAACCACATGGGCAGCTTCGACTGGGACCTCGACGGCGGGCAGATGCACCTGGACGAGGGGGCGCTGCGGGTCTTCGACCTGCGGCCGGAGGAGTACGACGGCGACCCCCAGAAGCTGAACTCGCGCGTCACCAAGGAGGAGAGCGCGCGGCTCGACGCGCTGGTCTCCCGGGCCATCGCGCAGGGCCGCCCCGCCTACAGCGCGTACCTGCGGGTTCAGCTGCGCGACGGCACGTCCCGCCTGACGCACACCCAGGGCGCGATCCTGCGCGACGGCGGCGGCCGCGCGCACCGCGTCGTCGGCATGGTCCGCGACGCCACGCTGGAGCTGAACTACTCCGCCCAGCAGTTCGCGCTGGACCAGGAGCGCCGCCGGCAGACCGGCGTCGTGCAGCAGACCACGGCCGCGCTGGCGAACGCGACCACCGTGCACGACGTGATCGGCGTGCTCGGCGGCGCGGAGGGGCTGGCCCGGCTCGGCGCGGTGAACATGGTCCTGGGACTGGTGGACGCCGCGCGGATCCAGATCATCACCATGGGTGAGGGTACGGAGGTGCAGCTCGCGGACTACACCCGGGTCGACGAGCCCGGGCTGCCGCTGAGCGAGGTGGTGCGCACGGGCCGGCCGCGGCTGGTGCTCTCCCGGGCGGAGTTCGCCGCCGCCTACCCGCGGCTCTATCCGTACGCGGAGTCCCTCGGCATCGACTGCGCCGCGTATCTGCCGCTGATCGCCGAGGGACGCGTCATCGGGGCGCTCGGGCTGTCCTACCGCGACAAGGGCGCCTTCTCACCGGAGGAGCGCAATCTGCTGGTCTCGCTGAGCAGCGGCATCGGCCAGAGCCTGCAGCGCGCCAAGCTGCACGACCGCGAGCACGGGCTGGCCGAGGACCTGCAGCAGGCCATGCTGCCGCGCAGCATCCCCGAGGTGCCGGGCGCGGAGGTCGCCGTGCGCTACCGGGCGGCGCACGAGGGGCAGGGCATCGGCGGCGACTGGTACGACGTGATCACGCTGCCGGGCGGCCGGGTCGGCGTCGTCATCGGCGACGTCCAGGGCCACGACACGCAGGCCGCCGCGGTGATGGGCCAACTGCGCATCGTGCTGCGGGCGTACGCGGGCGAGGGGCACGCGCCGGCCACCGTGATGGCCCGGGCCTCGGAGTTCCTGCGCGAGCTGGAGACCGAGCGGTTCGCCACGTGCACCTACGCGGAGATCGACCTGTCCACCGGCGCCCTGCAACTCGTCCGCGCCGGGCACATCGACCCGCTGGTACGGCACGCCGACGGCGGCTGCCGCGTGCTGGCCGTACCCGGCGGGCTGCCGCTCGGGCTCTCGGCGACGTTCGGCCCGCTGGACTATCCCGTGACGACCACCGTCCTCGACCCCGGCGACGCGCTGCTGATGTACACCGACGGCCTCGTCGAGGTGCCCGGCACCGACCTGGACGAGGGCACGGCGCAGCTCGCCGAGCTGGTGCGCGCGGGGCCGCGCGACATCGACGAGCTGTCGGACCGGCTGTGCGACGTCGTCGACGAGCGGAACGTCGAGGACGACATGGCGCTGGTGATGCTGCGCCGCACCGCGGGCGACACCGCGCAGCCGGGCAGCAGGCTGCGCCAGTACATCCCGCCCTCCGACCCCGACGCGCTCTCCGCCGCCCGGCACATGATCCGCAGCGCGGTGCGCTCCTGGGGGGCGGGCGAGCGCGCGGACGAGATCGAGCTGGTCTCCGACGAGCTGATCACCAACGCGCTGCTGCACACCGACGGTCCGGCGGTGGTGACGATCCGGCCGCTCAGCACGCCGGAGCGCAGGTTGCGCGTCGAGGTGGAGGACCGCTCCAGTGCGCTGCCCCATCGCCGCGAACCGGGCGAAGCGGGCGTCTCGGGCCGCGGTCTGCTACTGGTGGACCGGCTGGCGGACGTGTGGGGCGTGGAGCCGCGCGGCAACGACAAGTGCGTGTGGGCCGAGTTCGGCTGACGGCCGCAGGCGCGCGGGCGCACGGCGCGGCGCGTACCGGGTACCGCCGCCGCAGCAGACGCATCGCGCCACCGGACGGTGACTACTTGTCACCTGGTCGACAATTTTTGGACATCGATACGACACCGTGTCCTCGGCGTGTCGCCGCCCGTGGGACGCCGGCTCCCCGGGCATGGCAAAGCCCCCGTCGCGGCCTCCGCGACGGGGACGAATGCCAGGTCAGCGACCGTCGAAGCTGATGAGCGGGACGTTGGGCTGCTCCGGCGTGGCGTTCAGCGCGGCCACCAGGCCGAGGGCGGCGCCCACGGCGAGAGCGGCGGCGGCGACGCTGGTCACCACGGCGGCTACCAGTCGGTTCTGCATGGACGCTGAGTGTGGGAGCAGCATTGACACCCTGTCAAGCACAGCCTTACGTTACCGACCCGTAGAACTTGCACCGCGGTGACAAAACCAGCGTCGTAAACCAGCCCCTGCCGGGAGTGCAGCATGAGCCGCCGTACCGCGTCACCCCTGTCCCTCATCTTGCTGGGGTTGGGCGTCTTCCTGCTCGTGCTCGCCCCCATGCTCGCGTTCTACGTCGAGCCACGCGCCAAGCTCAATCCTCTCGACATCGACTCGACGACGCGCTACGAGGGCACCGGCACCTTCTACGACACCGAAGCGCGGAAGGAACGGGACAACCAGGAGCTGACGATCGTCCGGAAGGTGCTGGGCGACGTGGCGGCGGGCGACGACGACACCGCCGTCTGGGACGCCGCCACCACCATCGACACCCCGCTGACGCGCGAGATCGACGATCCGCGCCGCGCGTTCCAGTTCACCACCGAGCGGTGGGTCATGGACCGCGAGACGAACGCGCCGGAGCACTGCTGCGACGAGAACACCGGCGTCGACGGCAACCGGTTCGGCGGCGATGCGTACCTGAAGTTCCCCTTCGACGTGGAGAAGCGCACGTACCGCTGGTGGGACAGCAGCGCCCAGGACACCGTGGCGCTGAAGTACGACGGCGAGCGGAAGATCCAGGGCTACACCGGGCTCGCCTTCACCGGCGAGGTCGAGCCCGTCAAGACCGGCACCCGGCAGGTGCCGGGCGTGATGGTCGGACTGCCCGACAAGGAGCAGGTGTTCGCCGACGAGTGGTACGCCAACGAGAAGATCGAGCTGGTCGCCGACGAGCGCACCGGCCGCATCATCTACGCCTCCATCGCGCCGAAGAAGACGCTGCGCCAGCCCGGCGGCGGCACCGACGAGGTCACGCTGCTGCAGAGCGACGGGATCGCGTTCACCGAGGAGACCCAGAAGGAGCAGGTCGACCTCGCCGACGAGGACAGCAGCAGGCTGAAGCTGGTCGGCGAGACCCTGCCGGTCGTCGCCCTCGTGGCCGGATTCGTACTCGCCGGTGCCGGTGCCGTGCTGCTGGCCCGCGGCGGCCGGCGGGACGAGCCGGACGGCGAACGGGAGCCGGACGGCGTCCCGCCCCAGCCGGTCGCGGCCTGATGCCCCCCACCCCCCACCCCCGTGACGGGGACGCCGGTTCCCCCGGCCGGCGTCCCCGTCGCCCCCGTCCACCCGACCGTCATGCCGCACCCCACGAACGGCCCTGAACCACCCGCCCGCACCCTGAGACGAGTTGGAGCACCGATGCCCCAGCACGTACCCCCGTCCCTGGACGCGGACGCGCTCCGGCGCACGCACGCCTACCCGGCCGGGACCGTCGGCGTGCCCGCGAGCCGGGGCGCAGAAGGCCACGACGCCGAACACCGCGGCGTCCGCGGCCCCGAGGACCACGGCGCCGACACCCGCGCGGCCCACGGCCACGGGGGCGCCGGCCGCGGCGCCGACGGCCACCCCGCCCGGCGGATCACCTTCCTCGCCCGGCGCGACCTCGGCAACCCCGCCGCGGGCGGCTCCGAACTGCTCGTGGACCGGCTCGCCGGCGGCCTGACCGACCACGGCCACCAGGTGACCCTGGTCTGCGGCGGCCCGGCCGCCTACCGCGACTACCGCGTCGTCTCCGCGGGCGGCACCACCTTCGAGCTGGCGCACTTCCTGCGCGCGCGCCGCGCGCTGTCCCGCCACGTCGGCGGCACCGACCTGCTGGTCGAGGTCTGCAACGGCATGCCCTATCTGGCGCCGTTGTGGCACAGCGGCCCGTCGCTCTGCCTCGTCAACCACGTGCACACCGAGCTGTGGGCGATGCGCTACCCCGGCCCCCTCGCCCGCCTCGGCCGCCGGCTGGAGCACTGGGCACTCGCCGGCGCGCACCGCGGCAACCTGCTGGTCGCCGTCTCCTCCTCCACCGCCACCGCCCTGCGCAACATAGGCGTCGACCCCAAGCGGATACGGGTCGTCCACAACGGCGTCGAGGATCCGGGACCGCTGCCGCCGAAGTCGCCCGAACCGCTGTTCCTGGCGATGGGCCGGCTGGTCGAGTACAAGCGCATCGACCTGCTGCTGCGGCTGTGGGAGCGGGTGCGCCCGGTCACCGGCGGCCGGCTCGTCATCGTCGGCACCGGCCCCGAGCGCGGCCGGCTCGAAGCGATGGCGGGGCCCGGCGTGACGTTCGCCGGCCATGTCTCCGAGGGCGAGAAGCACCGCCTCCTCGCCTCCTCCTGGCTGCTGCTGCACCCCTCCCTCGTCGAGGGCTGGGGCCTGGTCGTGACCGAGGCGGCGGTACGCGGCACGCCCGCGATCGGCTTCGACATCCCCGGCCTGCGCGACTCCATCCGCGACGGCGACACCGGCATGCTGGCCCGCGGCGAGAGCGCGTTCGCCGCCCACTGGTGCGCGCTGGCACTCAGCGAGGAGCGCCGCGCCACCCTCGGCGCCGCGGCCCGGCGGCGCGCCACCCGGCTGAGCTGGGAGGCGACGGTGCGCGACTTCCGTACCGTCGCCGGCGAAGCGATCGCCCGCGCCGGACAGCACGACAAGCGGGGAGGATGACAGCAGTGCGGGACCCCTCCATACGGCGGTCGGTCGCCCTCTTCCGCGCCTTCATGAAGGAGCAGGACGACCCCGCCCGCGCCTACAGCCTGCTGGCCCGGGACGCGGCGGACCAGGTCGAGCGGATCACCCCGCTCAAGGACCGGCTGGTCGTCGACGTCGGCGGCGGCGGGGGCTGGTTCACGGAGGAGTTCCGCAGCCGCGGCGCCGAGGCGTACCTCTTCGACTGCGACGCGGGTGAGATGTCCGGTGCGGTGGACGGCTCCGACGTGACCACCGGTGCGGTGGTCGCCGACGGCTATCTGCTGCCGCTCGCCGACGGCGTCGCCGATGTCGCGTTCTCCTCCAACGTGCTGGAGCACGTCGCCGACCCCGAGACCTTTCTCAGCGAGCTGATCCGGGTCACCAAGCCCGGCGGCCTGCTGTACGTGGCGTTCACCAACTGGCTCTCCCCCTGGGGCGGCCACGAGCAGGCGCCCTGGCACTACCTGGGCGCGGACCGGGCACGCCGCCGCTACACGCGGCGCGCCGGACGCGACCCCAAGCACACCCTGGGCGAGAACCTCTTCCCCATCCACATAGGCCCCACGCTCAAGGCGGTACGGGCCCGGGACGACGTCGAGGTCGTCGCGGCCCGGTCCCGTTACTGGCCCTTCCTTGCCGAGGCCGTCGTCCGTGTCCCCGGCGTACGCGAGTTCGCCACCTGGAACCTTCTTCTCATACTCCGGCGGTGCCCATGACCTCCACGCTCCCCGCGCAACCGGCCACGCCCGGCCGGCCCTACTCACCACCGCCCCCCACGGGGCCGGCAGGGGCGCGGCCGCCCGAGAGCCGGCGCAGTTGGCGCTGGCCGCTCGGCTTCTGGGCGTTCGCCTTCGTCGCCTGGCTCATCCCCTCGGCGGGGAAGACGACGTTCGAGACGAAGCTCGGCGTGGTGGTCGACCCGTGGAAGTTCGCCGGTGACCTCGGCGAGCTGTGGCACGACCAGAACGGCTTCGGCGGCATCCACGACCAGTACTTCGGCTACGCCTTCCCGATGCTGCCGTACTACCTGCTCACCGACCTGGTGCAGATGCCGACGTGGCTGGCCGAGCGGCTGTGGCTGTCGCTCGTGGTCACCGCCGCGTTCTGGGGCGCGCTGAAGCTGGCCGACCGGCTGGGCTTCGGCACCTCGGGGACCCGGGTGCTGGGCGCCACCGCGTACGCGCTGTGGCCGGTGTTCACCGTCATCGTCGGCTCCACCTCCGCCGGCGCGCTGCCCGGCGCGATCCTGCCGTGGGTGCTGCTGCCGCTGCTCGACGAGCGGCTGACCCCGCGGGTCGCCGCCGCCCGCTCGGCGCTGATCATCCCGTTCATGGGCGGCGTCAACGCGGCCTCCACGCTGGCCGCGCTGCTGCCCGCGCTGCTGTACGTGTGCACCCGCACGGGCCCGCGGCGCACGAAGCTGCTCGCGTGGTGGCTGCCCGGGGTGCTGCTGGCCTGCCTGTGGTGGATCGTGCCGCTGCTGCTCCTCGGCGTCTACGGCGAGAACTTCCTGCCGTTCATCGAGACCGCGCACAACACCACGACCACCATGTCGGCGACCGAGGTGCTGCGCGGCACCGGCAACTGGGTCGCGTACCTGAACTTCGGCGAGGCGTGGCTGCCCGGCGGCTGGACCGTGGCCACCGGCTGGCTGCCGATCCTGTCCTCCGTGCTCGCCGCCGGCCTGGGCCTGGCGGGCCTGGCCCGCCGTGACCTGCCCGAGCGGCGCTGGCTGGTGCTGACCGTGATGATCGTCGCGCTCGTCACCCTGGCCGGCTACGGCGGCGCGCTGGGCGCCCCGTTCTCCGGCGGCGTGCAGGACGCGCTGGACAGCTGGCTGAGCCCGTTCCGCAACATCTACAAGTTCCAGCCGGGACTGGCCCTCGCGCTCGCCCTGGGCCTCGCGCACTTCGTCGCGGTCGCCGCCGAGCGCCGCGGCACCCGCGCCAACCCGCGGCGCAGCGCGTGGGTGCCCGCGGTCGCCTCCCTCGTGGTGCTGCCGGGGCTGCTGCTGCCGTACGCCAACGGCGACGTGCTGCAGCCGGGCGCGTTCGACAAGCTGCCCAAGCACTGGGAGCAGACGGCGGACTGGCTGGAGGAGTACTCCCCCGACAGCCGGGCGCTGGTGGTGCCGGCGACCGCGCACGGCACGTACGAGTGGGGCAAGCCGATCGACCAGCCGCTGGACGTGCTCGCCGAGTCCCGCTGGGCGCAGCGCGACTACGTGCCGTTCGGCACGGCGGGTTCGCGGCGCGCGATGGACGCCGTCGACCAGGCGCTGATGACCGGCGGCGAGGTGCAGGGCCTGCAGGCGTTCCTGGCCCGCGCGGGTCTGCACTACGTCGTCGTACGCAACGACCTCGACCCCGACCAGGTCGGCTACGTACCGCCGACCACCGTGAAGCAGACCCTGACGTCCTCCGGCTACGAGAAGGTCGCCGAGTTCGGTCCCGAGCTGACCGGCGGGCGCATCCCCGAGGGCACGCCGCTGCAGATCGAGGGGCTGTTCTCGCGCCAGCGCGCGGTGGAGATCTACCAGCCTGCCGACGGCGAGGGCCTGCGCCCGGGACCGGCCGGCGCGCTCAACGCCGCCGACACCGCCGTCCTCAGCGGCGGCCCGGAGTCGCTGCTCCAGCTCTCCGCCGACCCCGACTGGCAGGGCCGGCCCGCGGTGCTCGCCGGCGACGGCCACCCGGGCGTCGACGAGCCGGCGGTCAAGGTGCAGGCCGACGGGCTGCGCCGGGCGGACACCCGGTTCGGCGTGGTCAACAACAACACCTCGTACACCTACACCGAGGACGAGAAGAACCCGGAGGACAGCCTCCAGGACCCCGGTGACGAGCCGCGGATGATCGTGCCGGAGAAGGGCAGCGAGCACCAGACGACCGCGGTCCTCGACGGCGCCGCCTCGGTGACCGCCTCGACCAGCGGCAACTGGATGTTCCACCTGCCGCAGTTCGACCCCGTCAACGCCTTCGACGGGGTGGCGCAGACCGGCTGGGCCGAGGGCAACCCGGACACGTCCGAGGGCGAGTGGCTGCAGATCGACTTCACCGAGCCCACGAACCTGGAGGGCACGCTCGACCTGACGCCGCTGCCCGGCGCCGGCATCCGGCCCGAGCCCGTCGAGGTCGAGGTGGAGACCCCGCGCGGCAGCGAGGTCAGCACGCTGCAGGCCGGTGGCCGTACGCAGACCGTCAAGTCCCCCGAGGGGCAGGCGGACTGGCTGCGGATCTCCATCCGCAAGACCGAGGGCAACCGCACCGGCTTCGCCGGGGCCGGCTTCGCCGAGGTCGAGATCCCCGGCGTCTCGCCGGTCAGCCGGCAGCTCCAGCTTCCGGCGGACGCCAAGCAGGTCGCGGCGGACGCGGAGCAGATCTCCCTGCACCGCGGCAGCGACCTCGGCGGCCTCAACCCGGCCGCGGCCGAGACGGGTCTGCAGCGGCGGTTCGAGTCCGGCGAGGGCGAGTACACCGTGACCGGCAGGGCGCTGCCCGTACAGGGGCAGGAACTCGACGCGCTGCTGGACGACCTGAGCGCGCTGCCGGAGGAGCGGATCAGCGCCACCGCGGGTTCCACGATGCCGCTGAGCCCGCAGCTCAGCCCGCGCAACCTGGTCGACAAGGACCTGACCACGGCCTGGATCGCCGGGACGGACGAGTCGCTGACGCTGACCTGGCCGGAGGCGACGGAGATCAGCGAGTTCGTGCTCGCGCCCGCCGGCGGGCTGTCGGCGCGGCCGACCGAGGTCGAGGTGGTCACCCCGACCGGGGCGCAGACCGTGGGCGTGGACGCCAACGGCTGGGTGCGGATCCCGCCGGTGACGACCGACCGGCTCGACATCAAGGTGACCGAGACCGAGTCCCTGGCGGTGCACAACCCGTTCGCGGACCGCGACGTGCAACTGCCCGTGGGCCTCACCGAGGTCTACGTCCCGGCGCTCGGCGAAGACGCGGAGGACGACCTGCGCACCAAGCCGGTCGAGAAGGACGAGCCCTTCGAGCTGGAGTGCGGCCGCGGCCCGATGGTGTCCGTGGACGGTCAGTTGCTCAACACGCGCGCCGAAGGCACGCTGGGCGACCTCGTCGACCGCCGGCCCGTCGACATCGAGCTGTGCCCGGACGACGGCGAGGCCGCCGGCCCCGTGCAGCTGGAGGCCGGGCGGCACGCCGTCGCCGCGGGTGACGGCGAGGCGCTGGCGGTCACCGACCTGACGCTGACCCGCGGCGAGCCGGCCGCGGCGGCCGAGGGCCGCGACGTGGAGGCCACCGACTGGGCGGGCGACGAGCGCTCCGTCACGGTCGGCGAGGGCCAGGACGCGTACCTCACGATGTACGAGAACTACAACGACGGCTGGAAGGCCACGCTCGACGGCAAGGAGCTGGAGTCGGTGCGGCTCGACGGCTGGCAGCAGGGCTTCCTGGTGCCCGCCGACCTGAGCGGCGAGGTGACGCTGGAGTACAAGCCGGCGGCCTGGTACGACGCGGGGATCTTCGCCGGAGTCGCGGCGATCCTGGCGCTGCTCGGGCTGGCGTTCGTCCGCGCCGGGCGGCGCGAGGCGGTCGCCGCCGAGCCGGCGCCGCCGGCGCCGGGCTGGGTGCTGGGTGCGCTGGTGCTCACCGCCGTGGTCGCCGTGGTGGCCGGTCCCTATGCGCTGATCGTGCCGGCGCTGGCGCTGCTGGCGCGGACCCGGGCCGGGCTGCTCGCGCCGCTGGCGCTGGTGGCGATGGCCGGCGCGGGTGTTGCGGCGCTGACCGGTGCGGGCGAGGCTGTCCGCATGGACGAGGGGGCCTTCAGCGGCGTCGCCCAGGCGCTCGCCGTGCTGGCGCTGGCCGCGGCGCTGGTCACCGCGGAGCGGCCGGAGCCGGCCGGGACGGAGACCGGGTACGGCCCGGACACCGACCCGGAGGCGGAGACGGCCGCGTTCCCCGCGTACGGCGCGGGCGTGCCCGCGGCGGGTGCGGGTGCGGCCGGTGCCGCGGGCGGTCCGCCGCCCGGGCCCGGCGGGCCGCCCGGACGTACGGCCGTCGCGGCGGAGCCCGCCGCGGAGCCGGAGCCGGACCGGCCGACGCAGCGGTTCTGGCGCCGCAGGTCCGCGGGCGCGGGTGCCGAGCGGACGCCGGCGCTCGGCACCGAGCGGGCGGCGGACGGCTCGGAGACCCCGCCGCTGGGCACCGCCCAGGACGAGCCGCGCGACGCCTTCGTGCCCAAGCCGCCGATCCCGCTCAGCGGCACGGCGGAGCAGGCGGACGACGTCCAGGACACCCCGCCCGCGGACGCACCGCCCGCGGACACCCCGCCGGACGACGGCACGCCCGCCGACCGGCGGGAGGAGAACGGCAAGTGAACACCGGTGGGCGCCCCGCACCCGGGGCGCCCACCGCGAAGGAGAGGCGTAGATGACGGTGACGCAGCCCGCCCGGCCCGCCCCGGCGGCGCCGGGACGGGTCCCGTTCCCCACGGTGGACGAGGTCTCGCTGCACTGCACGGATCCGGTGGAGCCGGAGACCGTGCACATCGAGCTCCACTTCCCCGGGCGGTTCGAGCCCGAGCGGCTGCGCACCGCGCTCGCCGAGGCCGCGCGCCGGCACCCGCGGTTCCAGCAGCGCAAGGCCGCCGGCCGCTGGTGGCACCGCCGTTACCAGTGGCAGGTGACCGCGGAGGCCGACGTCGACCCGGTGACGTTCCTGGCCGCAGGGCCCGGCGTACTGGAGGCGGCGCGCGAGCGGACCATGACCGACTGCCCGCCGCTGGACGCCGCGCCGCCGGTGCGTATCGAGGCCGTCGAGACCGAGGACGGCGGCACGGTCCTGATGACCACGGTCAACCACACGGCCATGGACGGCCCTTCGTGCCTGCGGGTGCTGGCCACGGCGGCGGAGGTGTACGCGGGCGGCGAACCGCAGCCGGCGACGTCCGCCGCCGGCAGGGCGTCTGGCGGTACGGCACCGAAGGCGGCCCCCGCCCCGCCCGCGCCCCCGTCCGCCGACGCCGGCCGCGCGGGACCCGCCCGCCCCGCCCGCATCGCCGGCGACACCGCCGCCCCCGGCACCGGCAACGGCCTGCTCCTCCTCGACCTGCCCGCGCCCCGCCGCACCTCCTACGGCGCCACCGTCAACGACCAGCTCCTCGTCGCGACCTGCCTGACCGCAGCCCGCTGGAACCGCGCGCACGGCGCCCGCAGCGCCCCGGTGCGCATCACCATGCCCGTCGACAACCGCGCGCGGGAGTCGGCGGAGATGCTCATCGGCAACGGCACCCGGCTGACCGAGGTCGCCTTCGGGCCGGAGGAGCGGGCCGACGCGGAGGCACTGACCGGCGGCGAGGCCCCGGACCGGGCGGCGGTCGAGCGGCTGCTGCGCGCCACCATGGCCCGTACCCACACGCTGAAGTCCGAGCCGAGCCACCCGCTGGGCCTGTACGGCGTGCTGCTCACCGCGCCGGTGCTGCCCGTCGGCGTACGCGGCGTGCTGGCCCGTACGCTGCGCAGCGCCGCCGCACCGCTGATGTCGACCACCCTGCTGTCCAACCTCGGCCGCATCGTCTACCCGCTGGACTTCGGCGCCGCCGGCCGCCCGACCGCGGTGTGGGTCTCCGCCCCGTCCCGGATGCCGCGCGGCCTCGCGATCACCGCCGCGTCCACCGCGGGACGGCTGCACCTGGCCGTCCGCTACTCCCGCGCCCTCCTCGACCACGCCGCCGCCGTCCGCATCGGCGAGCTGATGCAGCAGGGCCTCGCGGCCTGCGCGGAGCCCCCGGCGTGAGCCGGGCCGAAGCCCCCGCCTCGCTGCGGGACTTCTACGAGAACCCCGCCGTGCCCGTCGCCTCCGGCGACGCCCGCAGCCGGCGGCAGGCGCGGATGCTGGCGGACGCCCTGGGCCCGTTCCGTACCGGCGCGGCGCCCGCGGTCGTCGTGGACGTCGGCTGCGGCGACGGCTCCGCCGCCGCGGTGGCAGCCGGGGTGCTCGACGCGCGCCGCCCCGGCGGGCAGCGCATCGTCGCCGTCGACTGGTCGCACGACGCCCTGCGCCGCGCCCGGACCCGTACCCGCGACGCCGCCCCCGGCACACCGGTCCACGTCGTCCGCGGCGGGCTGCCGGACGGCGCCGCGCAGCCCGCGGGGCTGCCGCTCGCCGACGGCAGCGCGGACGCCGTGCTGTTCAGCGAGGTCGTGGAGCATCTGGTCGACCCGGACGCCGCGCTCGACGAACTGCGCCGCGTTCTGCGCCCCGGCGGCCATCTGCTGCTCTCCACCCCCAACCTCGCCGCCTGGTACAACCGCGTGCTGCTGCTGGCCGGCGTGCAGCCGGTGTTCTCCGAAGTCAGCCTGCGCGGCATCCACGGCCGCCCCGGCAGCCAGGTCGTCGGCCACCTCCGGCTGTATACGGCCCGCGCACTCCGGGGCTTTCTGGCGGCCTCCGGCTTTACGGTGGAGAAGGTGGCCGGCGCGCCGTACCACGACGTGCCCCGGCCGCTGCGGCCGTTCGACCGCGTCGCCTGCCGGGCGCCGTCGCTGGCCTCGATCCTGCTCGTCCACGCCAGGCGGGAGTAGTCGATGTGGTGGGGGGTTGCCGCGGCGCTGCTGGCGAACGTCTTCATCAGCTGCGGCTTCGTGCTGGAGAAGCGGGCGCTGTCGGCCCTGCCGGAGCTGAGCGTGAAGCGGCCGGCCCGCATGGTGCGGGTGCTGGTGTCCAGCCCGCTGTGGCTGGCGGGCTGTCTCAGCCTGGGGCTGGGCTTCGCCGCCCAGTTGCTCTGCTACCGCACGCTGCCGCTGGCCGCCGCGCAGGGCATCCTCGTCTCGGGTCTGGTGCTGCTGATCCTGCTGTCGTCGCGGTTCCTCGGCGAGCGGCTGAGCGCGCGCGAGCTGGCCGGGGTGGGCGCGATCCTGCTCTCGCTGGGGATGATCGTGCTGTCCCTGGACAAGGAGGCCGACACGGTCAGCACGTCGGCGCCGGCCGGGCGGTTCCTCCTGATCGCGCTGCCGTCGCTGGCCGCGGGGCTGTGGCTGTACCTGGCGGCGGAGCTGCGCGCCAAGCGGCGGCACCGGATCCCGACGACGGGCATCGCGTACGGGGTCGGGGTGGGCTTCCTGTACGGGGTCAGCTCGCTGACGATCAAGGGCGTCTCGGGCCTGGTGTCGGGCTCGGACGTGCTCGGCACCGCGGTCGACCTGCTGGCGTCGCCGTACCCGTACACGCTGGCGTTCACCGGGGCGGCGGGGCTGGTGATGTCGCAGGCGGCGCTGCAGCGCTGCCGGGCGTCGCTGATCGTGCCGGTGTGCACGACCGCCAACTGCCTGCACGCCGTCGCCGCGGGCACGTTCGTCTTCGGCGAGCCGCTGCCGGACGACGCGCCGCGGCTGCTGCTGCGGCTGGGCGGGATCGCACTGGCGGTGTCGGTGCTGCTGGCGCTGCCGCGCCACGACGAGCCGGCGCCGGAGGAGACCCCCGGTGGGGCTCCGGCCCCCGGGCCGGTACGCGGCGGAGCCGTACGCGGCGACGTGCCCGGCTCCCCGCCCCCGTCCGCCGCCGAGCCCGAGCCGCCGGAGCGGCGCCCCGCCGTCCTGCCGCCCGCCCCCGTACCGACCCCCCATCGTGGAGGACCCGTCCCGTGAACCCCGACGACCCGCTGCTGAGGATCCTCGTCTGCCCCCTCGACAAGGGCCCGCTGACCCTGCTGGACTCCGGCGACGCGCTGTACAACCCGCGGCTGCGGCGCCGCTATCCGGTGCGCGACGGCATCCCGCAGTTGCTGCCGGCCTCCGGCGAGACGGTGTCGGACGAGGAGCACGAGCGGATCACGGGCGGCCTGCAGCCCCGGGCGTGAGCCCTACTCCGCCGGCGGCTTGCGGAGGCGTACGCCCTTGCCCCGCAGCCACGGCTCGGGGTCGATCCCCGAGCCGAACTGCGGTGTCACCCGGACCTCGAAGTGCAGGTGCGGGCCCGTGGAGTTGCCGGTGGTGCCGGCGCGGCCGAGGGGCTGGCCGGGGAAGACCCGCTCGCCGGGCTTGGCGCGGACCGCCAAGAGATGGGCGTAGAAGGTGTAGTAGCCGTCGTCGTGCAGGACGGTGACGGAGTTGCCGAACGCGTCGTCGCAGCCGATCTCGTACACCACGCCGTAGCCGACGCTGCCCACGGGCTTGCCCTCGGCGACGGCGAAGTCCAGGCCGGTGTGCCGGGAGGACCACATCCCGCCGGCCTGGTCGAAGCGCGCGGACAGGGTGTAACGGCCCACCGGAGCCGTCCATGTGCGGCCTCCCAGCGCCTTGCCGTCCGTGCTGAGCGTCACGGCCCGGGAGCGCTCGGCGCGCGGGCAGTCGGAGCTGCGCGAGCGGGCGTCCTGGGCTCCCTGCAGATCCTCCAGCCTGCTCTGCGCCCGCTCCAGCTTGCGCTCGATGAACCGCTTCACCCGCGCCTGCGTGTGCAGTTCCGCGCGCAGGTCGGCGAGCGCGACGGCCTGGCGCTCCCGTTCGTCCGCGAGCCGCCGCTCGGCCTGCTCGGCACGGTGGTAGAGGCCGGCCGCGGCCTGCTCGCCCTTGTCGAGCAGGAAGACCTTGTCGAGCAGTTCCTCGGGGGTACGCGCGAACAGCAGCGCGGCGGTGGGGCCGAGGCCGCCGGACTGGTACTCGCGGGCGGCGTACTGCCCGATCCGGCCGCGCAGCACGACGAGCCTGCGGTGCTTGGCGCGGACGGCCCGCTGGAGCTCGGCGATCTTCACGCGCTGCGCGGCGGACGCCCGGCGGGCGGCCTCGTAGCGCTCGGTGGCCGCGGCGGCGTCCCGGAACAGCCGGTCGACGGTGCCGCGCACCGCCCGCACCCCGGCCTTGCCGTCCGTGCCCGGGTCGGGGCGGGCGGCGGCGTGCGGGGCGCCGGCGGGGATGGCGAGGGCGACGCACAGGGCCGCGGTCGCTCCTGTTTGTGTGATAATTCGTCGCATCGGCTGATACTTACCGATGTACGGCGCGGCATGACGCAGGAAGCGCGGGGTGTCGGTGTAGATCGCCCGTCCGGCGCACCCGGCCCCGCCCCGCGCTCCCCCGACCGTGGTACGCCGCACCCCGCCGGCCGGCAGAGCGGCGGGCGGGGTGCGGGCCGGGGTGGAGCCCTCCTGCGGACCTACTTCACGGATCCGGCGGTGAGTCCGGAGACGACGTGTCGTTCGATGAAGGCGAAGAGGATGACGACGGGGATGATGGCGACGACGGAGGCGGCGAAGAGGTAGTTCCATTCGACGGTGTAGTTGC
>NZ_JBDPMI010000020.1:0-145746 GCF_039871555.1 Streptomyces sp. B5E4 | reverse complement strand
ATAGTGTTTCGGTGGTCATAGCGTTGGGGAAACGCCCGGTCTCATTCCGAACCCGGAAGCTAAGCCCGACCGCGCCGATGGTACTGCATGGGGGACCGTGTGGGAGAGTAGGTCACCGCCGAACAATCTTTAGTACTCAACCCCCGGACACCGTCCGGGGGTTGAGTCATTTCTGCACCCCTCACACCCCCAGCGACAGCCCCGGCCAGCGGCTGCGCGCCTGTTCCGGCGAGCGCATCGTGGCCAGTGTCGGCAGTCCCTCGCGGTCGCCTTCGGTGAGGAGGGCGGGGAGCTGGGCGAGGGGCGCGACTGCGGCGACGTCGTCGAGGACGAGGGTGAGTGGTGGGTCGAGCCGGCCGGTGGATGACCCTGCGGCCATGCGGCGGCCGTGCTCGACCACGTCTGTGGCGAGGGCGGTGAGCAGTGGCATCGCACCCGGCCGGGACCGGGGACCCTCGATGGCTTCGCCCACCAGATAAAGCGTTCCCCCTTCGGCGATGAATGACTCCAATACGAGCGAATCTGCTCGGGTCGGTTTGGATGCGTTGCGCATATGGATCGACGACATGCCCTCCAGCGCCGTCGCCACCAGCTCCGCCGCCGCGTCCCGGCGCTCCGGATGCCCGGTCAGCGCCGACTCCAGTTCGCCGGCCGCGCCCGATGCCGCCTCGGGGGCCGAGCGCAGGATGCCCACCGGTTCGTGAGCGCCTGTGCCCTGGGCCCAGCGGTGGACCTGGGCGAAGGGGCGGTCCGCTACGGCGGCGGCGTGGAGCCAGCACGCCAGCATCGTCTCCGCGGTGTCCGCCACCGTCGTGTCCGTACGGTGCTGGGGGCGTACCGGGCGGAGGAGGGCCGCTGCCCGGGCGGAGGCCGTGGCGCGGTCCTTGCAGCCGGTGGCCGGGGACCAGCGGAGACGGTCCGGGGTGTCGCAGAGCTGCCCCGGGTCGTAGACGAGGACGGGGCCGAGCTTGGCGCGGGCGTCCTTGGTGTCCGCCCACAGGGTCGCGTCGGAGGTGATGACGAGCGCCGGGCCCTCTGCCCCCAGCAGCGTCTCCCGGGTGACCGACACCGCCGTCGGGCTGCCCTTGCGGAACACCAGCGGGCCCGCATGCGGCGGCAGTCCGGTCGGGGACTGCGCCGGGCCCTGCCGCGGGACCGTGGGCAGCGGCTGCGTGGGCTGCGGGCGTGGCTCCGGCTGTCGTACGGGCGGTCGGGTCCGGGGCGCGGGCGCCGGGGGCTCCGTGTCCTCGTACCGGTCCTCCAGGCCGTCTGCCAGGGCCTCGTCTCCCGCGGCCGCCTTGCGAGCCGCCGCGCGGCGCGCCCGCCAGCTCGCCAGCGTCGTCATCCCCACGAGCGTGAACGTACCGATCACCATCAACTGGCTGATGAACACGCCCCAGAACAGCCCCCACCCCGACAGGGACGCCGGTGGCGTGTCCGGCCAGGCGGCCGGCAGGTCGTGCGGCTCGGAGACCAGCTCGCGCATCGCCAGCGGCGTCCGCGTGAACGTGACGCCGTCCGGCCACGCGCCGTGCGCCAGCAGCCCGGACAGACCCGTCGCCGTCCACGCCAGGATCGTCAGACCGAGCAGAAACGCCAGAATGCCGAGGAGCAGGGCGTCGGGGATGCCTCGCTCCGGACTGCCCTGCTCCCGTCCGCCCCCGTTTCGTCCACCGCGACCCTGCGCCATCTCAGGCCACCGTCGATTCCTTCGCCCTCACCACCGGACCGGTGTCGTCCGCCGCCTCCAGGGCCGGTACCGGAGAGGACTCCGTCATCGCCCGGTCGGTGAAGACCAGCGGCCGTTCGGCCTCGGTCACCAGGTGCTTGACGACCTGGACATTGCCGTTGACGTCCCAGACGGCGATGCCGGGCGTCAGGGTCGGGATGATCTCGACGGCCCAGCGTGGCAGTCCGAGGACTTTTCCCGTCGCGCGGGCCTCGTCCGCTTTCTGGGCGTAGATCGTACGTGTCGACGCCATCTTCAGGATCGCCGCCGCCTCCCGCGCCGCGGCGCCGTCCACGACGTCCGACAGGTGATGCACGACGGCGACGAAGGACAGGCCGAGCCGGCGGCCGAACTTCAGCAGCCGCTGGAAGAGCTGGGCGACGAAGGGGGAGTTGATGATGTGCCACGCCTCTTCGACCAGGAAGATGCGCTTCTTGCGGTCGGGGCGGATCCAGGTGTGCTCCAGCCACACGCCGACGATCGCCATGAGGATCGGCATGGCGATCGAGTTCCGGTCGATGTGGGAGAGGTCGAAGATGATGAGCGGCGAGTCGAGGTCGATGCCGACGGTCGTCGGGCCGTCGAACATGCCGCGCAGGTCGCCGTCGACGAGGCGGTCGAGGACGAGGGCGACGTCCAGGCCCCAGTTGCGGACGTCCTCGACGTCGACGTTCATGGCCTCGGCGGCCGTCGGCGCGGGGTGGCGAAGCTGCTCGACGATGTCGGTGAGCACCGGCTGGCGGTCGGTGACGGTCCCGGTGACGTGCCCGTGGGCGACCTTGAGGGCGAAGCCGGAGCGCTCGTCGAGGCCGCTGCCGGTGGCGACTTCGATGATCGTACGGAGCAGGGCGAGCTGGCCGGTGGTGGTGATCGCCGGGTCGAGCGGGTTGAGGCGGATGCCGCTGTCGAGGGCGGCGAGGGGGTCGAGGCGGATGGGGGTGATGCCGAGCTCCTGCGCGATGAGCGCCCATTCGCCGACGCCGTCCTCGCCCTGGGCGTCGAGCACGACGACCTGGCGGTCGCGGAAGCGCAGTTGGCGCAGGACGTAGGTCTTCTCCAGCGCGGACTTGCCGTTACCGGACTCGCCGAGCACCAGCCAGTGCGGCGCGGGGAGCTGCTGGCCGTAGAGCTGGAAGGGGTCGTAGATGTAGCCCTTGCCGCTGTAGACCTCGCGGCCGATGATCACGCCGGAGTCGCCCAGGCCGGGCGCGGCGGTGGGGAGATAGACGGCCTGCGCCTGCGCGGAGGAAGTGCGCACGGGCAGCCGCTGGGTCTCCGTCTTGCCGAAGACGAAGCCCGCGAAGGCGCGCGTCGCCAGATCGAGGAGGTCGGCCATGGGGGGTCACCTGATCCCGGTCGCGAAGGGCGGGGTGCTGACGAACGCGCGGTGGTGTCGGCGCTCGCACGGGGTGCCCTTCCGGGCGGGGACCGGGGCGTGGGGCGACGGGGCGCGGTGCGCCACGCGTTCCCTGTCGTAGGGGAGCATCAACCGCTGGGCCATGGGGGTCACCTGATCCCGGTCGCGAAAGGCAGGGTGTTCACGAAGGCGCGGTGGTGCTCTCTGTCGCACCATTCCAGTTTCAGGTATGACTTCCCCGCCGAGGCGCGGATCGTGCGCTTGTCGCGGGCGAGTGCTTCGGGGGAGCGGGCGGAGACCGTGAGGTAGCCGACGATGTTGACGCCGGCGGCGCCGGAGGCGAGGTCCTCGCCGCGTTGGTCGATGCGCTCGTGGTGGGCGATGTCCCGGGGGTCGACGACGCGGTTCATCTTCGCCTGCCGGGACGCCTCGGCGTCGTCGTTGGTCTTCTCCGTCAGCATCCGCTCGATGGCCACTTCTGTGGGCTCCAGGTCCATGCATACGGCGACCGTGCGGATGACGTCCGGGGTGTGGACGAGGAGCGGGGCGAGGAAGTTGACGCCGACCGGGGTCATCGGCCATTCCTTCACCCACGCAGTGGAGTGGCACCAGGGGTCGCGGGTCGCCGACTCGCGGGTCTTGGCGCGCAGGTACTGCGGGTCTACGGCGTCCAGTTCGGCCGGCCAGGCGTTGCGCTGGGTCATGGCCTGAATGTGGTCGATGGGGTGGTCCGGGTCGTACATGGAGTGCACGAGGGCCGACAGGCGTGCGATGCCCAGCGGCTGGCGTACGCGGATGTCGGCCTCGGCGAGACGGGCGCAGATGTCGCCCAGCTCCCGGGCCATGATGACGGCGATGCACTCGTCGCGGCTCTGCTTGGTCGCGCGGCCCATGACCGTGGCCTCCTGGCCGAGGTCGCGGGTGTAGGGCATACAGGCGACGAGGTAGGCGCGGTGCTGCTCGGAGGAGGTGGAGACCATGGACTGGAGCTGGTCGTACGAGCCCTTTATCCACTGCGGCGCGCGCGGATCGCCGCGCTGCGAGACGTCCTTGGCGTGCGCGTCGGGGTCGGCGGGCAGCGTACGGGCGAGCATCTGCAGGCGGCGTACGAAGCCGTCGCCGTTGGCGGCGTGCTTGAGCAGCGTGCCGAAGCGGTCGACGAGGGCTTCCTGGTCCTCGCTGTCGCGCAGGCCGACGCCGGGGCCCTCGATCTCTATGACGGCGGTGACCGTGCGGCGGTCCGCGTGCAGCAGGACGGCGATCTCGTCGGGGCCGAAGGGGGCGACCATCCAGTTGATGCGGCCGATGCCGGGAGGGGTACCGACGGCGACCTCCTCGCCGCTGAGGCGGGTGCCGGCTTCCTGGGCGCCGGAGCGGTAGACGGCGGCGCCGCTGCGCAGGAGGCGGCGGTGGCTGCGGCTGATCTCGAACCAGCGGTAGAAGGTGCGGCCGCGGTACGGGACGTAGACGGCGGCGAGGGCGAGCATCGGGAAGCCCATGAGCAGCACGATGCGCAGCGTCAGCACGGGGACGAGGAGGCCGCACATCATGCCGAGGAAGGCGCCGCCGATGATCATGCCGATCTCGCCGGTCTCGCGGTTGCGGCCGACGATGGCGTTGGGGCGGGCCTTGCCGATGAGGTACGTGCGACGGGGGGTGATCGGTGGTGTGTCGTGCGTGGTCACCGCAGGTCACCTCCTGTTTCCGGGCGGCTGGGCGGACTGCGGGGGCGTGCTGCGGCCGCCTTGCGAGCCGGAGCCGGAGCTGTGGTTGGCGGTGCTGGGCTTGGGCGGGGCGGACTGCTGCGGGCGCGTGCTGTGGGCGGAGACGCCGCCGGCGACGGGGTTGGCGGGCTTGGCGGCGGAGCGGGACTCGCCGGTGGCGCCGCCGGCCGGGCCGGAGGACGAGGTGCGGGAGCCGTGGGTCTTCATGCCGGCGGTGACGAGGGCGGCGGGGGTGGCCATGACGGCGGAGGCGGGGTTGGCGGAGGTGGCGCGGCGGCCCTGCTTGGCGGTCATGATCTCGTCGCCGAAGCCGGGCACGAAGCGGTAGATCATCGCGCTGGCGAAGATGGCGAGCAGGATGATCGCGAGGCCGGAGACGACGGCGGAGAAGGCGTCGGGTCCTTCCTCGGCGGAGAGGGCGCCGGCGAGGCCCAGGACGATGACGATGACCGGCTTGACGAGGATCACGGCGATCATGATCCCGGCCCAGCGGCGGACGTGGTGCCACATGTTCTTGTCGACGAGCCCGGCGTAGACGGCGGTGCCGAGGAGGGCGCCGACGTAGAGGAGCGCCGCGCGGATGACGAGCTCCAGCCAGAGCACGCCCGCGGCGAGCACGGACACGAGCGAGACGACGATGAGCATGATCGGCCCGCCGCCGATGTCCTCGCCCTTCTTGAGCGCTTCGGAGAAGCCGCCGAAGAAGGTGTCGGTATTGGACGACGTACCGGAGGCGATGGCTTCGGTGACGGAGTCGGTGGCGGTGACGAGGGTGTAGAGGACGAGGGGGGTGAAGGCGGAGGCGAGGACGGTGAGCCAGAGGAAGCCGATGGCCTCGCCGAGGGCTTCGCCGAGGGGGGCGCCGCGGATGGCGCGCTTGGCGACGGCGAGGAGCCAGAGGGTGAGGGTGAGGATGGTGGAGGCGGCGAAGACGACGGCGTACTGGCGCAGGAAGGTGGCGTTGGTGAAGTCGACGGTGGTGGTGGAGGTGACGGCGTCGGAGAGCTTGTCGATGGTCCAGGCGGCGGCTTCGGCACACCCCTTCGCCAACGAGGACAGCGGATCGACGGATTCGGTGACGTCTCCCGGCGAGTTGGGCGCGGAGCGGCCGCCGTCGTCTTCCTTTTCGCAGTAGTCCCGGGCGGGGCCGATGAGGCTGTCGCAGGCGCCGCCGTCGTCCTGCGCGGGTACGGCACCGAGGGCGCGGGGGGCGGCGAGCAGCAGGGTGGCCTGCGCGCCGGCGAGCAGGGTCAGGGCTGAGGCGACGCGGCGCCGCGGGCTACCGGGCATAGGTGAAGCCTCCGAACTGCTCGACGGCGTCCTCGATCTGCTCGTCGGTCGCCGCCGGTACGTCACCGGGGACGGGGGCAGGGCCCCGCTTCTGGGAGTCGGCGGCGATCTTCCAGTCGCCGTCCGACCACTGGAGTTCGAAGGTCCAGGTGTGCCAGGTGGTGCGTACGGGCACGTCCGAATCGGGACCCGCCAGGCCGATCAGGCCGGTGTACCAGACGGCGACGGTGGCCGTGCCGTCCTCGTACTCCTTGACGGTCGTGCCGATCGGGATGGTCCGGGAGATGAAGGTCATGCCGGAGGGCGGCTCGCCCTCGGCGTCGAGGCCGAGATTGGCGAGGAAGTCTTCGGTGTACGCCGCGTCCATGCCGGTCTTGGTCTTCTCGGCCAGATCCGGGGTGTACAGGGCGTCGACCAGCTCGTGCCGGCCTTCTGGCGTGAACATCTGGTCGCCGCCGAGCGCGACGGCGAAGTTCGCCGCCGCCGACTGGGCGCCCGCTGTGGTCTGGGGGAAGCCTGCGGGGATGCCGTCGGTGGTGTTCTTGACGGGGGCGTCGCCTGTGGGGGAGGTGGGTTGCGCCGTGGTGTCGGGGTCGGCCGTGGATTCGGGGTCGTCTTCGGTGTTGCCGCCGCGGTTTGCGAAGGCGATGGCGGCGATCAGGAGGACCACCACGCCCACGACCGTGACCATCGCGCGGGAGGGCGAGACGCGGCCGCCGCGGCGGGTGCCGTAGCGGGCGTCGTTGTCGCCCTCGGCGAAGCGGGTGCGGGTGCCGGGTTCGGAGGTGGCGTAGTCGGCGTAGTCGTCGTCGTGGCTCATGCCGGGTCCCCCCCTCCGTGCGCCGGTGCCGCGTTGCACCGGCGTGCCGTGGGCACAAGAAGGTAGCGGTGCGCCGTCTGACGTCCTACGGGGGTCCCCGGACCGCGGCCGGGGGGTGGTTGCCTCCCGGGTCGCGGGCTCGGGCGACGTCCCGCCGCCGTGTGCCGCACCGCCGTTCGCCGTACGCCTGGCCCTGAAGTCACGGCCCGGCCTACACCGCCATTCCGTACACGATCGTGAACACGGTGCCGAGGGAGCCGATGATGAACACTCCCGTCAGACCCGCCACGATCAGCCCCTTGCCCTGCTCCGCGCTGAACGTGTCGCGCAGCGCGGTCGCGCCGATGCGCTGCTTGGCCGCGCCCCAGATCGCGATGCCCAGGCACAGCAGGATCGCGACGGCCATGACCACTTCGATCATCACGCGCGCTTCTTGGCCCAGGCTTCCGAAGGGGCCCCAGTCAGGGGCGATCCCGCCGATGATGGTGTTGATGTCGCCCTTGTCGGCTGCCAGGAACATGTCGTAACTCACCGCCCCATGCGCTGTGTTGCCGTCCGGTGTGGACGGCAGGAGTCATTGTCCATCCTCCCTGATGATGCCCTCGTGAGAGTCGATTTGGCGTCAACCGCGGGGATTTCACAAGGGTGTTCGGCGCTCACCACTGGCTTTCCTGTGTGTATCACGTTAGGTGACTATTGGCAACGCTGCGTGCCTGCGGGGCCGGGGAGGCGATCGGCTTGTCCGACCTGTGTCGAATCGGAGTATGTGAAGAGTCGCCGTCGCGGTGACGGGCGCCGGGCGGGCCTCGTTGGTGGATTTGACTCAAACAGGCCCTAGGGAAGGCGGCGGATGTGTTCGAAGGGATGACGGTCGTCTCGGGGGTAGTGGTGCTCGTCGGCGCGGTCAGCGGTGTCGGGGCGTCCCTGCACGAGGCGGGAGGGCCGGAGGTGTCGGCGGCTGCGGCGGAGGTGGCGGACGCGGCCGGGGCGGGCTCGTCGGAGACGGCGCCGGGCGCGGAGGCCGGCGGGCCGGTGCCTGACACGGCCTGACGCGGGCGCGCCCGCCGGCCGCCGGGGTGCGGTGGCGGGCGGGCGCGGAGCGGGTCGTACGCGGGGGTGCGCCGGCGGCGCGTCCAAGTGCCTTGTACGGGCTGGCCGATGGGGCGCATGACGACCGTGTTGACGTCGACGCCCTCCGGCTGGTTCAGCGCCCCGACGATCGACTCGGCGACCTGGTCGGAGGCCATCATCTCCATGCCCTCCGGCGCCCCGCCCATGCCGTTTGGAGTGTTCTCTATGTCAACACCTCAGGTGAGGGCGGACGCAGGTGGCCGTGCGGTACGGGCGGGGGTGGTGCTGGCGCCACCACGGGTCCGGCGGTCGGCACCAGTGATCACCGGGCGTACGGGGACGAGGGTGGAGCCCGCCACACCACGACCCAGGGAGACACCGTGAACCGCACCCGCACCGCCGCCCGCCGCGCCGGGGCCGCAGCCCTCCTCGCCGCCGTCGTTACCGGCGCCGCCGCGCCCGTCGCCGCCGCCCACGGCGCCGGGACCGCCCCCGACCCCGTACAGAGCCGCCTCGACGCCCTCGTCGAGCGCGACGGCGTCCCCGGCGCCCTCGCCTACGACGGGCGCACGACCCGTACCGCGGGCATCGCCGACACCGCGACCGGGCGGCCCATGGTCGGCGCCGAGGGCCGCTACCGGATGGCCAGCAACACCAAGGCGTTCACCGCCACCGCCGTGATGCGGCTGGTCGCCGCGGGCGAGGTGCGGCTCGACGCGCCCGCCGCGCGGTACGTGCCGCAGCTCGCGGGCACCGGCGTCACCGTGCGGCACCTGCTCAAGCAGACCAGCGGGCTGCCGGAGTACCTGCAGTTCGTCGACTGGAGCCGCGCCGCCACCGAGGAGGAGTACCTCGCGCTCGCCCTCGACCACCCCGCCGACTTCGAACCCGGCGCCCGCTGGGGCTACTCCAACACCAACTACCTCGCGCTCGGCCTGTTGATGAATCGTGTCACCGGCGAGGACTACCGCACGTACATCGAACGCACCCTCATCGAGCCCCTGCAACTGAAGGACACGTACTGGCCCGCGAAGGGCGAGCTGACGATACGCGGCCCGCACGCCCGCAACTACGGCGTCCATCCGATCGATCCCGAGGCCGGCGTCACCGACGTGACCGAGCTGCCCGGCTACGAGTTCGGTGCCTCCGGTGGCCTCGTGACCACGCCGAAGGACCAGAACGCCTTCTGGAACGCACTCTTCGGCGGCAGACTGCTGCCCGGCTGGGCGCTGCGGACGATGACGCACGACACCACCGACGTCGGCGGCCAGGACACCTACCCCGAGGGCAGCCGGTACGGCTACGGCGTCGCGTCGTTCCCGCTGAGCTGCGGCGGCGTGTACTGGGGCCACGGCGGCGACCTGCCGGGCGACTCCGTCGCCGGCGGGCGGGCCGACCGGGGCCGCGGGACGGTCACCGTCTACACGACGACGTGGGCCGCCGAGGGCGACCGGCTGGCGGACCTGCAGGGGGCGGCCGACGCGGCGCTGTGCGCGAAGGGCCGTACGGGCAAGGGACGTTGAGCAGGGAACGGGCAGACAGCCGGGGCCCGATGAGGGATGGTTGAGGGGTGCGCAAGCTCTGGCTGTTCGTGGCGCTGGGGTCGGGGATGGTCCTGTCGTTCCTGGCCCTGCTCGTCGTCGGCACGTACACCGCCGCGTCCGGCATCGCCGCCCGCGGCGTCGGCCTGGCGAAGGGCGCCGTGCCCGCGACGTACCAGTCGCTGGTGCAGGAGTGGGGCAACCTCTGCCCGGCCCTCAACCCCGCCCTGCTCGCCGCGCAGTTGTACCAGGAGAGCGGCTGGGACCCCAACGCCGTCAGCCCCGCCGACGCGCGCGGCATCGCGCAGTTCATGCCCGGCACCTGGGCCACCCACGGCATCGACGCCAACGGCGACGGCGAGCGCAACATCAACGACCCCGAGGACGCCATCCCTTCGGCGGCCACGTACGACTGCAAGCTCGCCGGCTACGTCGAGGACGTGCCCGGCGACCCGACCGACAACATGCTCGCTGCGTACAACGCCGGCCCGTACGCCGTCATCAAGTACAACGGCGTGCCCCCGTACCGCGAGACGCAGAACTACGTGCAGATCATCAGCGCCCTGGAGGAGAGCTTCGCCGCCCCCACCTCCCGCCTGTCGCCCTCGAAGCAGGCCGCCGGCGCCATCCACTACGCGCAGGACAAGCTCGGGACTCCCTATCTGTGGGGCGGTGACGGCACGCCGGAGGAAGGCGGCCGGTTCGACTGTTCGGGTCTGACGAAGGCCGCGTACGCCTCGGTGGACATCGAGCTGCCGCGGGTGGCGAACGACCAGTGGAACGCCGGGCCGCACCCCGGCAGGGACGAACTGCTGCCCGGCGACCTGGTGTTCTTCGCGTACGACATGAACGACTCGCGCTCCATCCACCACGTCGGCCTGTATGTGGGGGGCGGCTACATGATCGACGCCCCTTACACCGGAGCCGTGATCCGCTTCGATCCGATCGACTCGCCCGACTACTTCGGCGCGACCCGGGTCACCGAGGCCGGCGCCGAGGCGCTGCCGAAGCGCTGACGTGCGACGGGCCGCCGCGCGGGGGTGTCGTACGGGCCGCACGGACGGTCACTCTTCGATAACCTCCCGGTGATCTTTCGGTCGCAGCCGGAACGCCGACCGCCGTGGCGCCGTTGCAAAGGGCGAGCGGGACCGTTGCAATAGGGAAGACGGCATTCGCCGATCAGCGGGAAACGGGTGGGGAGAGGAGCCGAGTGGACATGCGTTCGCTGCACCTGGCGGGGGCACCCCCGAGCGGGTCGAACGCCGACGTTTCCGTGCTGTTCGACATCAACGGCGTCGCGGACTCCACGCCGCCCTGGTTCGACCGCGGGGCGGCGTTCCTTGGCGAGTACGGGCTGATCGGGCTGCTGGGCGTGCTGCTGGTCGTGTGCTGGTGGCGCGTGCGCCGGCGTACGGGCGCGGTGCCGGCCGTGGCCGCGCTGCTGTGGGGCCCGCTGGCGGCGGCGCTCGCGCTGCTGGCGAACATGCCGATCCGCGCGATCGTGGAGCGCCCGCGCCCGTTCCGGGAGCACGAGGGCCTGGAGGTCCTGCTCCCCGGCACGACCGGGTACTCCTTCGTCAGCGACCACACCTCGGTCGCCATGGCGCTGGCGGTCGGCATCTTCATGGCGAGCAAGCGGTACGGGCTCGCCGCGCTGGCGCTGGCGCTGCTGGAGGCGCTGAGCCGGGTCTACCTGGGCGTGCACTACCCCTCGGACGTCGTCGGCGGCATCGCCCTCGGCACGTCGGTGGCGCTGCTGCTGGCGCCGGCGGCGACGGCCGGGCTGATGCCCCTGGTGAGACGGGCGCCCGAGTGGCTCGTCGGCGACCCGGACGCGGCGGACGCCGGGCCGGACCGGGACCCGGCGACCGGGCCCGGCGCGGTCCCGGCGGCGCGGACGGAGCCGCTGGAACGCGGCGGCGGAGGCGGCCGGGACGGCGACGAGTTGGCGGCGTAGCGGGTACGGCGGCGGGCTCCCGGGCGGCTACGGCGGCCGGGGCCCGGGGCGTACGGCAGCACTCCCCGCCGGGCGCGCGCGCCAACGCGCCCCCCGAAGTGCTCCGCGCCTGGGCGCCTACACCGCCTGGTCGAAGTCGAACAGCCGCTCCGGGTCGTACCGGTCCTTCACCTTCGCCAGCCGCTCCGCCGCCGGCCCGTAGTACGCGCCGCGCCACTTCCGCAGTTCCGGATCCGTGTAGTTCTGGTACGCCGCCCCCGAGGCGTGCTCCCGCATCGCCGCGTGCGTGTCCGCCAGCCAGCGCTCGCCGGGGCCGCCGTCCTCGCCCTCGTCCCACGACGAGATGTACTGCGCGAGCACCCGCGACCCCCGGTGCACGAACGCCGTGTCCGCCACCGGCACCCGGTTCACCGCCCCGCCCAGCGCCGTGAGGATGAACAGCGCGTCCGCCGCCCGCGACGCCTTCTCCGCCCGGTCCAGCAGCGTGCCGATGCCGCCGGCGCCGAGCGGCTCGTCGTAGAAGTCGGAGCGCGCCGCGAACGTGTCGCGCTGCATGATGCCGCGCGCGTTGCGGCCCGGGACGCTGCCCTGCAGCCGGCACTGCTCGCGGTCGGCCTGGGCGCAGCCCGCGTACGAGCGCATGGCGTGGATGTACGACTGCGGGCCGATGGAGACGTCCTCGGCGGGTCCGGGGCCGCCGGCCTGGTCGGCGAGGAAGTCGACGGCGGTGTGCATGTCGTCCTCGGTGCCCAGCGACAGCGCGGCCACGGAGATCGTCGGCTCGCCGCCGCGGGTGTTGCCGAAGTGCACCGCGGACCACAGCTCGTCGGGCTGGTCGGGGCCCCACCGCTGCCAGGTGGTCAGCAGCGCCTCGGCCTTCGACCAGGGCCACACCATGTTCGCGGCGACGACGTCCGCGGCCTCGCGGGTGTCGTAGCGCAGTTCGGTGACGACCCCGAAGTTGCCGCCGCCGGCGCCGCGCAGCGCCCAGAACAGGTCCTCGTTCTCGTCCGCCGAGCACTCGACGGTCTTGCCGTCGGCGGTGACGACGGTGGCGCCGCGGAGGTGGTCGCAGGTGAGCCCGTACGCGCGCGAGACGACCCCGTGGCCGCCGCCGAGGGTGAGGCCCGCCATGCCGACCGTGGCGCAGGAGCCGGCGGGTATGGTCCGGCCGCGGACGGCGAGGGCCTCGTAGACGTCGATGGTGCGCGCCCCCGCGCCGACGGTCGCGGTGTCGGAGTCGGCGTCGATGCCGGAGAGGGCCGAGACGTCGACGACGAGGTGGCCGTTGCCGCTGGAGAAGCCGGCGTAGGAGTGGCCGCCGCTGCGGACGGAGACGGGGACGCCGGCGGCGCGGGCGAAGCGCAGGCACTCGGCGGCGTCGTCGGCGTGGTCGACGTAGGCGACGGCGGCGGGGCGCAGGTCGTCGAAGCGGGTGTTGTACTGCTGGGCGGCGACGCGGTAGTCGTCGTGCCCGGGGAGGACGAGGCGGCCGGCGAGGGACTGCGCGAGCGCGGGCCAGTCCGGCGGTCCTGTCGTCGGGCCGCTGCTGCCGGAGCCGGAGCCGCTGGGCTTGGGGTCGGGCTTCCCACCGTCGTCGTCGCCCGAGCAGCCGGCGACGCCGGCGGCGCCCACGCCGGCGGCGAGGGCGGTACGGAGCACTGTGCGCCTGTCCATCGGGACAGCACAGCGTATGGAGTCCACCCTTCGCTACCCCCAAGTAGCAACGCCTGCCGGTACGCGCCCTCAGCCGATCCCGTCCGGCAGGTGGTCCGCGGCGTCCGTACGGGCGCGGGAGCGGGCGCGGCGGGCCGGCCCCGTCCAGCCGCAGGTGCACCGGGCGTAGGCGAACGCGCCCTGCTCGGCGGTCGACGTACGGTGCGTCCCGCCGCCGTACGGGCCGTCGGAACCCGCGCCGCCCTGGGGGTCACCCGGCCCGTCGCCGGGTCCGTCGCTGAGCACGCGGTCACGGTACCGCGGTGGGACAGACCGTGACGGTGCCCCCTCCACATCGTTAAGCGAACCGGAGGAAACACCGGCCGGGGGTAGCGAGAGATGGCGGCGGAACAGCGGCGGACCGTACGTACCGGCACCACGCCCGCGCGCCCCGGTGCCGCCCCCGCGGCCCGGCCCGCGCTCGCGCTCCTCGGCGTGCTCGCCGCGGCGGCCCTGTCCGCCACCGCCGGCTGCTCGGAGAGCGGCGCCGCGGCCGACGAACACCCGGGCGGCGACCCGCTCACCGCCGTGCAGCGCGCCGCCGACGCGCTGGCGGGCGCGGGCAGTTCCCGGGCGCGTACGGCGATGGAGATGATCAGCGGCGGCACCCGGGTCACCGTCAGCGGCGACGGCGCCTTCGACTACGCGGGCCGGCGCGGCCTGCTGCGGGTGGTGATGCCGCAGGCGGAGGAGGAGCCGATCACGGAGCTGTACGCGGGCGGTGAGCTGTACATGAAGAACCGCGGCGCCGGCGTCCCCGCCGACAAGTGGCTCCGGCTCGACACGACCCGGCTCTCCGACGGCAACCTCGTCACGAATGGCGCCACCGACCCGCTGACCGCCGCGGAACTGCTGCGCGGCGCCCGGGAGGTGCGGTACGTGGGCCAGGAGCGGGTCGGCGACAGCGTCGTCCGGCACTACGAGGGCACGGCCGACCTCCACCGCGCCGCCCGCGCGGCGTCCCCGTACGCGCGCGGTGCGCTGGCGGCCGCGGCCGACGGGTTCGTCCAGGACGCGGTGCCGTTCGACGCGTATCTGGACGAGGCCGGCCGGCCGCGCCGGGTGCGGCACGAGTTCGCGCTGTCCGGCGACTCACCGGTGCGGGTGGCGTCGACCGTCGAAACCTACGATTTCGGGGCGCCGGCCGAGGTGGCGCTGCCCGCCGAGCGCGACATCTATGCCGGAACGGTTCGGCAGGGCCGCCAACAGCCCGCGCCCTAGCGGGAGTTGATTCCGGCCGTTTGCGCGGGGGCGTCGGGATTCGCCCGGGAAGGCCGGGGCCGTAAATGGTCCAGACGTGTCATGCGCGGACTGTGCCGCCCTACCTACTCTGAGCGGTGAGCCCGGCTGCCGGCGGGTGTGCAAGGGGAAGTGGGGTGATTGCACGTGGGTCGGGGGTCGGCCGTCCAGGACCATGTGGCTCTCGCCGAAATCGAGTTGTGCGGTGAATTGATCATCGCGGCGACGAGCGCACCGGAAGAGCGGCTGAGCGACGACCGCATCGACGAAGTGCTGAGGGTGGAAGCCGAGCGGCGCGGCTCCGAGCTGGACCGCAGGCGCGGCCGGCAGGAGATCACGCCGTAGCGACGGGGCATGTGGCGCCGCGGAGCGGCGCGCGGGGTACCTGACGCAGGGGAACGCGGCGCAGAAGCCCGGCGCGGGAGCGCGCGGCGGAGCGGGCCGCGGGCGCTGCGCGCGGCACGTACGCGCGCAGCAGCGGCGCCGGCCGCCCGCCCCGCGTTACGCGCGCAGCATCCGGGCGATCGCGGCGGTGGCCTCCTCGACCTTCGCGTCGATCTCGTCGCCGCCCCGGGCGGCGGCGTCCGCGACGCAGTGCCGCAGGTGCTCCTCCAGAAGCTGCAGCGCGAAGGACTGCAGCGCCTTCGTGCTCGCGGAGACCTGCGTGAGTATGTCGATGCAGTAGACGTCCTCTTCGACCATCCGCTGCAGACCGCGGACCTGGCCCTCGATCCGGCGGAGTCGTTTGAGGTGGGCCTCTTTGTCCTTGCTGTAGCCGTGCGGGCCGGCGCCCGGCGCCGTCTCGGCGGCGGCCGTCGTTGCCGTGGTGTCGGTCACGTGCCCCGTCCTTCCGTTTCCCATGCCTCGATCCGCCCGGCGCGTATCGCTGTATGCGTACCACCGTATGCGAACCGTGCGCGATATACCCTCAGGGGGTATATGATACCGCCTTCGTGGCATTCTGTCCTGCGGCTGTTCCGCACAGCGGGTTCGCTCCGCAGGTGCGGCTCGCCTAGCATCATCAGGACCTATTCGCCGATATTCGCAGCACTGAGGATCATCACGTGCGATTTCGTCTGACCCCCAGGGAGACGAGCTTCTACGATATGTTCGCCGCCTCGGCCGACAACATCGTGACGGGCTCGAAGCTCCTGATGGAACTGCTCGGGGCGGATTCCTCCGCGCGGGCCGAGATCGCCGAGCGGATGCGCGCTGCGGAGCACGCCGGCGACGACGCCACCCACGCGATCCTGCACCAGCTCAACGCCTCGTTCATCACGCCCTTCGACCGCGAGGACATCTACCGTCTGGCCAGCTCGCTCGACGACGTCATGGACTTCATGGAGGAGGCCGTCGATCTCGTCGTCCTCTACCAGATCGAGGAGCTGCCGCGGGGCGTGGAGCAGCAGATCGAGGTGCTCGCGCGGGCCGCGGAGCTGACCGCGGAGGCGATGCCCAACCTCCGTACGCTCAACCACCTGCCGGAGTTCTGGATCGAGGTCAACCGGCTGGAGAACCAGGCCGACCAGATCCACCGCAAGCTTCTCGCGCACCTCTTCAACGGCAAGTACGACGCCATCGAGGTGCTCAAGCTCAAGCAGATCGTCGATGTCCTGGAAGAGGCCGCCGACGCCTTCGAGAAGGTCGCGAACACCGTGGAAACGATCGCGGTCAAGGAGTCCTGAGCCCGGTGGACACCTTCGCGCTTGTCGTCACGATCGGGGTTGCGCTCTTCTTCACGTACACCAACGGCTTCCACGACTCCGCCAACGCGATCGCGACCTCCGTCTCCACCCGCGCCCTCACGCCCCGTGCCGCGCTGCTCATGGCCGCGGTGATGAACTTCGCCGGCGCCTTCCTCGGCAGCGGCGTCGCCAAGACGGTGAGCGAAGGGCTGATCGAGACCCCGCACGGCTCGCACGGCATGTGGATCCTGTTCGCCGCCCTCGTCGGGGCGATCACGTGGAACATGATCACGTGGTACTTCGGGCTGCCGTCGTCGTCCTCGCACGCGCTCTTCGGCGGCATGGTCGGCGCGGCGCTGGCGGCCTCGTCGAAGGTGTTCTGGTCCGGGGTGCTGGAGAAGATCGTCATCCCGATGTTCGTCTCGCCGATCGTCGGCCTGTGCGTCGGCTATCTGGTGATGTGCGCGATCTTGTGGATGTTCCGCCGCTCCACCCCGCGGCGCGCGCAGCGCGGCTTCCGGGTGGCGCAGACGGTCTCGGCGGCGGCGATGGCCCTGGGGCACGGGCTGCAGGACGCGCAGAAGACGATGGGCATCGTGGTGATGGCGCTGGTCATCGCGGACGTGGAGGACGAGGGCGACGCCATCCCGTGGTGGGTGAAGGTGGTGTGCGCGCTGATGCTGTCGCTCGGTACGTACGCGGGCGGCTGGCGCATCATGCGGACGCTGGGGCGCCGGATCATCGACCTGCAGCCGCCGCAGGGGTTCGCGGCGGAGACGACGGCGGCGGGGATCATGTACTCGGCGTCGTTCATGTTCCACGCGCCGATCTCGACGACGCACGTGATCACTTCGGCGATCATGGGCGTCGGCGCGACGAAGCGGGTCAAGGCCGTGCGGTGGGGGGTGGCGAAGAACATCGTGATGGGGTGGTTCGTCACGATGCCCGCCGCGGCGGGGGTGGCGGCGGCGGTGTACTGGCTGGTGCACCTGGCCTTCGAGTAGTGCTGAAGCGTTTCTGCTCGGCTCAGCCGAAGCGGCCCGAGATGTAGTCCTCCGTCGCCTTCTCCTCGGGGTTGGAGAAGATCTTGTCGGTGTCGCCGACCTCGACGAGCCGCCCCGGCTCCCCGACCGCCGACAGGTTGAAGAACGCGGTACGGTCCGACACCCGCGCCGCCTGCTGCATGTTGTGCGTGACGATCACGATCGTGAACCGCTCCTTCAGGTCGGCCATCAGATCCTCGATGGCCAGCGTGGAGATCGGGTCGAGGGCGGAGCAGGGTTCGTCCATGAGGAGCACCTGCGGTTCGACGGCGATGGCGCGGGCGATGCACAGGCGCTGCTGCTGGCCGCCGGACAGGCCCGAACCGGGACGGCCCAGGCGGTCCTTGACCTCGTTCCACAGGTTCGCGCCGCGCAGGGACTTCTCCACGACGTCGTCCAGCTCGGACTTCTTGTAGCGGGCGTTGAGCTTCAGGCCCGCGGCCACGTTCTCGTACACGCTCATCGTCGGGAACGGGTTCGGCCGCTGGAAGACCATGCCGACCACCCGCCGCACCCCGACCGGGTCGACGCCCGGTCCGTACAGGTCGTCGCCGTCGAGGCGCACCTCGCCCTCGACGCGCGCGCCGGGGGTGACCTCGTGCATGCGGTTGATGGTCCGCAGGAAGGTGGACTTGCCGCAGCCGGACGGGCCGATGAAGGCCGTCACGGACTTGGGCTCGACGGACATCGAGATGCCGTCGATCGCCTTGAAGTCGCCGTAGTAGGCAGTCAGGTCGCCGATGTCGATGCGTTTGGCCATGGGGCTGGATCTCTTTCGTACGTGGCCGTCAGCGGCCGGTCTTCGGAGCCTTGAAACGGGCGATGAGGCGGGCGATCAGGTTGAGGAGCATGACGAAGACGATGAGCACCAGGGCGGCGGCCCAGGCGCGGTCGAAGGAGGCGTTGTTGCCGTTGGCCCACTGCTCGTAGATGTAGAGCGGCAGCGACGCCTGGGCGCCCTCGAAGGGGTCGGAGTTGATGGCGGGGTTGCCGAAGACGAGCAGCAACAGAGGAGCCGTCTCGCCGGTGATGCGGGCGACGGCCAGCATGACGCCGGTGGTGATGCCGCCGAGGGAGGTGGGCAGGACGACCTTCAGGATCGTCTTCCACTTCGGTACGCCCAGGGCGTACGACGCCTCGCGCAGCTCGTTGGGGACGAGCTTCAGCATCTCCTCGGTGGAGCGCACGACGATCGGCATCATCAGGATGGCCAGCGCGAAGGCGCCGGCGAGGCCGGAGTAGCCGAAGCCGAGCCCCATGATCCAGACGCTGAGGATGAACAGGCCGGCGACGATCGACGGGATGCCGGTCATGACGTCGACGAAGAAGGTGACCGCCTTCGCCAGCCGCCCGCCGCCGTACTCCACGAGATACACGCCGGTCAGCAGCCCGATCGGCGTGGCTATCGCGGTGGCCAGCGCGACCTGCTCGATGGTGCCGAGGAGGGCGTGGTAGATGCCGCCGCCGGGCGCGATGGCGATGACGCCGTTCATGGAGTGGGTCAGGAAGTAGCCGTCGAGGACCTTGACGCCCTGTCGTACGGTCTCCCAGACCAGCGACGCCAGCGGGATGACGGCCAGCAGAAAGGCGCCCCACACGAGCGACGTCGCCAGCCGGTCCTTCGCCTTGCGGGTGCCCTCCGCGCGCGCCGAGACGGCGTACAGTCCGGCCACGAAGAGCAGCGCGGCGATCAGCCCCCACTGCACCCGGCTGGCCAGCCCCGCGCCCAGCCCGACGGCCACCGCCGCGGCCGCCGCGGCGGCGGCGACGCCCGCGGGCGCCCAGCGGGGCAGATGCGGCTGGTGGATGGCGAAGGCGTCGGTCCGGTCCGGCACGCTTCGGGGGGCGCTCATGCGTTGGCCCCCGAGTACTCCTTGCGCCGGGCGATGATCAGCCGGGCCGCGCCGTTGACCAGCAGCGTGATGACGAACAGGACCAGGCCGGAGGCGATCAGCGCGTCCCGCCCGAACTCCCCGGCCTCCTTGAACGCCGAGGCGATGTTCTGCGCGAACGTCCCGCCGCCGGGCTCCAGGATCTTCGCCGACAGGACCGCCGACGGCGACAGCACGGTGGCCACCGCCATCGTCTCGCCCAGCGCCCGCCCCAGACCCAGCATCGAGGCCGAGATGACGCCGGAGCGCCCGAAGGGCAGCACCGACATCCGGATGAGCTCCCAGCGCGTGGCCCCCAGTGCCAGCGCCGCCTCCTGGTGCGTCTGCGGCGCCTGGCGGAAGACCTCGCGGCTGACGTTGGTGATGATCGGCAGGATCATGATCGCCAGCAGGACGCCGGCGGTCATCAGGGAGCGCGGGGCACTGCCGTCGAACGAGAGGACGACGGTCCAGCCCAGGAAGTCGTCCAGCCACTCGTACGGGCCGATGAGGTGCGGCACGAGGTACAGCGCGCCCCACAGGCCGTAGACGATCGACGGGACGGCGGCCAGCAGGTCGATGACGTACGCGAGGGGCGCCGCCACCCTGCGCGGTGCGTAGTGGGTGACGAACAGCGCGATGCCCACCGCGACCGGCACCGCGATGACCATGGCGATGACCGACGAGACGATCGTGCCGAAGGCCAGCACCGCGATACCGAAGACCGGCGGGTCGGCATTGGCGTTCCACTCGAAGGTGGTGAAGAAGTTGCCCTCGTTCTTGGCGAGGGCGAGCGCGGCGCGGTACCCGAGGAACGCGGCGATCGCGCCCATGATCACCAGCAGGGTGATCCCGGAGCCCTTCGACAGCCCGGCGAAGACGCGGTCGCCGAGGCGGGTGGCGCCCTTGCGGCGGCTCTTCTTCGGCGGCGCCTCCGGCGGCGGCGGGGCGGGGGTGCGTATGTCGGTGTCGGTACTCACGTGCGGCCTCCCGTCGGGGTGGGGCGGCAGCGCGGGGGTGTGCGCCTGCCGTCCCGGCGGCGGTGCACCGGATGCGGGACCCGCGCCCTCCGGGCCCCCGCGCAGGTCGGCGCGGGGGCTGCGGGGGTCCGGGTCGGCGGTCAGGAGAGTGACTCCACGGTCGTACGGACCTTCCCGACGATCTCCGCGGGCAGCGGGGCGTAGCCGAGCTGGCTCAGCTTCGACTGGCCGGCCTCGCTCGCGGTGTAGCCGAGGAAGGACTTGACCTTTCCGAGGTTGTCCTTGTGGTTGCCCGTGTCGCAGGCGATCTCGTAGGTGAGGAGGGTCAGGGGGTAGGCGCCCTTGGTGTCGGTGGTGAAGTCGAGCTGCATCGCCAGGTCCTTGCCGGTGCCGGTGACCTTGGCGCCGGCGATGGCCTTGGAGGCGTTCGCGCTGGTGGCCTCGACGGGCTCGGCGGCGCCGGTGTCGAGCTTCACGGTGTTGATGTCGCTCGCGGTGGCGAAGGACAGCTCGAAGTACGAGATGGCACCGTCGGTCTGCTTCACCTGCGAGGAGACCCCGGCGGAGCCGTCCGCGGCCTGGCCGCCCTGGACGGGCCACTTCTTGCCGGGCTCGTGCGGCCAGGTGTTCTGGGCGGTGGCGGCGAGGTACTGGGTGAAGTTGTCGGTGGTGCCCGACTCGTCCGAGCGGTGCACCGGCTGGATCTTGGTGTCCGGCAGGTCCGCGTCGGGGTTGAGGTCGGCGATGGCCGGGTCGTTCCAGGTGGTGATCGCGCCGGAGAAGATCCGGCCGAGGACGTCCGCGTCGAGGACGAGGTCGTCGACTCCCTCGACGTTGTAGCCGATGGCGATGGGCCCGCCGAGCATCGGGATGTTGATGGCCTCGCCGTCCTTGCACACCTTCTTCGACGCCTGCACCTCCTCGGGCTTCAGTACCGAGTCTGAACCGGCGAACCCGGTCTTGCCCTGCAGGAACTCCTGGATGCCGGCCCCCGAGCCGGTGGCCTTGTAGTTGACGGTGATGTCCGGGCAGATGCCCTGGAAGTCGCTGACCCACTGGTCGACGGCGTTCTTCTGCGCGGAGGAGCCCGACGCCAGCAGCTCGCCGGAGCCGGCGCACTTCACGTCGTCGGCGGCGGACTGGGCGCCGCCGCCGGTCGAGCCGGAGCCGCCGGTGTTGTCGTCCGACCCGCAGGCGCCGAGGACGAGGGCGCCGGCGAGGGCGAGCGAGCCGGCGGCCGCGGCGCGCATCCGGGTGGTGCGGGGAAGCTTCACGGTGGGGGTCCTTTGCGGTTCTGGCGGTGCTGGAGCGAGACCTCTCCCCCAGGTATGCGCGTTCCCCTCCGTCTCGCCTGCGCTGTTCACCCTTCGTTGCTGAATTTACGCAGAACAGGTGAATCGATTCCTTGTCCGAAGTGAACGAGAAGTGAACCTCCTCCCTCGTTCGGGCGACCTCCCCGCCGCCCCGGCCCTCGGCGCGCTCCCCGCCGGGCCCGGCGGGTCCCCTACGGGCCCTCCCGTAGCCGGTTCCGGGGGCTGCGCGCTCCCGCTCGGCCGCGTGGGCACGTACGGTGAAGAGATGACGAGCATCGGTGGTGCGGAGATGGTCGACTGGAATCTCGCGGTTGCGACCGCGACGCGGCTCGTGCGGCCGGGCCCCGAGGTGAGCCGGGACGAGGCGCGCGCCATCGTCGGCGAGCTGCGGGCGCACGCCCGGTCGGCCGAGGAGCACGTACGCGAGTTCTCCCGGATGTATCCCGAGGGCGCCGACCCGCGGCACGACACCCCGATCCTCGTCGTCGACCGCCCCGGCTGGATCAGGGCGAACGTCGCGGGCTTCCGCGCCGTCCTCGCGCCACTGCTGGAGAAGATGGACAAGCGCCGCTCCGGCCTCCCCGGCGGAACCGTCCTGGGCGCCGTCGGCGGCAAGATCACCGGCGTCGAGCTGGGGATGCTGCTGTCCTTCCTGTCCTCCCGCGTCCTCGGGCAGTACGAGACCTTCGCCCCCGCCACCCGCGACCTGCCCGGCGGCCCCGCCGCCCACGCCGGCACGGGCAGCGGCGGCGCGGGCCAGGGCCGGCTGCTGCTCGTCGCGCCGAACATCGTCCACGTGGAGCGCGAGCTGGAGGTCGCCCCGCACGACTTCCGGCTGTGGGTCTGCATCCACGAGGAGACCCACCGCACGCAGTTCACCGCCGTGCCGTGGCTGCGCGACCACCTGCAAGGCGAGATCCAGTCGTTCCTCGGCGAGACCGAGATCGACCCCGCCACCCTGCTGGACCGGGTGCGCGAGGCGTTCCAGAGCCTCAGCGGCGGCAAGGAGGAGGGCGGCGAGGAGCGCAGCATCGTCGAGGTCGTCCAGACCCCGGCGCAGCGGGAGATCCTGGGCCGGCTGACCGCGGTGATGTCCCTGCTGGAGGGGCATGCCGACTACGTGATGGACGGCGTGGGCCCGCAGGTCGTGCCGTCGGTCGCGGAGATCCGGGAGAAGTTCACCAAGCGCCGCCAGGCCGGCGCGGGCCGGCTGGACCAGGCGCTGCGCAAGCTGCTGGGCCTGGACGCAAAGCTCCGCCAGTACCGCGACGGCGAGCGCTTCGTGCGCCACGTCGTCGACCAGGTCGGCATGGACGGCTTCAACCGGGTGTGGACCTCGCCGAACACCCTGCCGACCAAGTCGGAGATCGCCAAACCGGCGGACTGGATCGCGCGGGTGCACAGCCGCGCCGAGAGCTGACGACCGCCCCGGCGGTTCCCATGGCAGCGATATTCGAGCGACTTTCACCCGTCCGAGGGAGCGAACCCGGCGTTGCCCGCGTGCAATGCTCGGTTGGCCGCTCTCCTCTGTCACCATCGACACACTTACAGTGACGGTCGCGGAGGTGAGCCCGAGCGAGCTCTTCCGCCGCCAGCGAAAGTGAAGTGAAAGCCATGGGTCCCCATCCAGCGGTCGCCGCGATACGTCTGGCCGTACGACACGTCCTGCACGACGTCCTCACCGAGTACGCGACGGCGCACGTACCCCCCACCCCCGCGGCCCCCCAGGCCGCCACCCAGGCGTCCCCCGCCGCCCCCACGGCCTCCACGGCCGCGGTCCCCGCACCGGCCTCGCGCGCCCGCTTCGCGGGCACCCCCCGTCAGGCCGGCCCCACTGCCCCCACCGCCGCCCCCCTCATCCTCGTCGCCTGCTCCGGCGGCGCCGACTCCATGGCGCTGGCCTCCGCGCTCTCCTTCGAAGCACCCCGCCAGGGCGCCCGCGCCGGCGGCATCACCATCGACCACGGCCTCCAGGACGGCTCCGACCTGCGCGCGCAGGAAGTCGCCGGCAGGCTGCGCGCCCTCGGCCTGGACCCCGTCGAGTCCGTGCGCGTCGACGTCGGGCGCGGTGGCGGCCCGGAGGCCGCCGCCCGCGACGCCCGGTACGCGGCGCTGGACGAGGCCGCGCAGCGCCTCGGCGCCGCCGCCGTACTCCTCGGCCACACCCGCGACGACCAGGCCGAGACCGTGCTGCTGGCGCTCGCCCGCGGCTCCGGGGTGCGCTCCCTGTCCGGCATGGCCGCGGCCTCCGGGCCCGGCGGCCGCTATCGCCGCCCGTTCCTGCAGATCGACCGCCAGGTCGCCCGCAAGGCGTGCATGGTCCAGTCGCTGCCCGTCTGGGACGACCCGCACAACGTCGATCCCGCCTACACCCGCTCCCGTGTCCGCCACGAGGCGCTGCCCGTGCTGGAGAAGGCCCTGGGCCGCGGCGTCGTCGCCTCCCTGGCCCGTACCGCCAGGCTCTCCCGCGACGACGCCGACGCCCTCGACGCCTGGGCCGCCGACGCCGAGCGCGGCGTACGCGACGCGGACGGCGGCCTCGACGTCCCCGGGCTGTACGGGCTGCCGCCCGCCGTCCGGCGCCGCATCCTGCGCAACGCCGCCCTGGCGGCCGGCTCCCCGGCCGGGTCCCTCTTCAGCCGCCACATCGAGGAGATGGACAAGCTCATCACCGGCTGGCGCGGGCAGAGCGCCATCAACCTCCCCGGCCGGGTGTCCGCCCGTCGCGAACAGGGCCGGCTGGTCGTCCGGCGGGAGGACTGACGGCCCGTACGCCGCGGATCCCCGCCGGTGCGCAGGCCCGCCGGCGGGGCCGTACAGGCGTTGGCCAGGGGTCGGGACGTGCGGAAAACGTGTCCTACGCGCTCCTGACCGGCGGGAGAACGGATGGCAGACTGTTCGTTCGGCAGAGGTCGTCGAGCGAACGAGAGTGACCCCGGGTGGATGTGAAGGACATGGGCGCGGACCTTGAGAAAGTGCTCATCACCAAGGAAGAGATCGACGCCAAGCTCGCCGAGATGGCCGCGAAGATCGACGCGGAGTACGCCGGCAAGGACCTCCTGATCGTCGGGGTGCTCAAGGGCGCCGTGATGGTCATGGCGGACCTCGCCCGCACGCTCTCCACGCCGGTGACGATGGACTGGATGGCCGTGTCCTCCTATGGCGCGGGCACCCAGTCCTCCGGTGTCGTGCGGATCCTGAAGGACCTGGACACCGATATCCAGGACCGGCACGTGATGATCGTCGAGGACATCATCGACTCCGGCCTCACCCTTTCCTGGCTGCTCTCCAACCTCGGCTCGCGGCAGCCGGCCTCGCTGCGGGTCTTCACCCTGCTGCGCAAGCCGGAAGCGGCGAAGGTGCCCATCGACGTGGACTGGGTCGGCTTCGACATTCCCAACGAGTTCGTCGTCGGCTACGGCCTCGACTACGCGGAGAAGTACCGGAACCTGCCCTTCGTCGGCACCCTCGCACCGCACGTGTACGGTGGCTGACGCAGTCCGCGGCTCCGCGTGCGCGGACTGAGGGGGCAAGCCCGCCGCCGCCCCCCGGGTGGCCGGACGCGGGCCGGCGGGTCCCTGCCCGGGGAACACCGGGGGGTTTCCCGCCGTTGGAGCATGGGAAAGCCGGTTTGTTAGCCGTCCCCGCCGGGGACGGGTGACAATTCTGGGGTACCGTCCGAACGTCAGTCGTTTCAGTTTGGACCCATAACAGGCATACGCACGGCCACGGGCTCGGTCAGGAGCCAGCCGTGCCTCACTGGGCAGGAGGGACGGGGCGTACGCCGCCCCGTGTGGATGGACGTGAAGCGCTACTTCCGTGGGCCGGTCATGTGGATCGTGCTGGCCGTCCTCGCCGTGGTCCTGTTGATGCAACTGGTCGGCTCCTCCGAGGGCTACAAGTCCGTTGACACCGCCAAGGTCGTTGCCGCGATCAACGACAAGAAGGTCAGCTCCGCGGAGCTGACCACCGGCAACAGCGAGACCATCAAGGTCCAGCTCAAGGGCAACAACAAGATCGACGGCAGCGACAAGGTCCAGGCGAACTACATCGACAATCAGGGCGCCGACCTCGCCGACAAGCTGCAGAACAGGTTCGGCAAGGGCGAGATCCCCGACGGCTACTCGGTCAAGCCGACGAAGGACAACCCGTTCGTCAGCATCCTGCTCTCCCTGCTGCCGTTCGTCCTGATCGTGCTCGTCTTCCTCTTCCTGATGAACCAGATGCAGGGCGGCGGCTCCCGGGTCATGAACTTCGGGAAGTCCAAGGCCAAGCTCATCACGAAGGACACCCCGAAGACGACCTTCTCCGACGTGGCCGGGGCCGACGAGGCCGTCGAGGAGCTTCACGAGATCAAGGAGTTCCTCCAGGAGCCCGCGAAGTTCCAGGCCGTCGGCGCCAAGATCCCCAAGGGCGTCCTGCTCTACGGCCCGCCCGGCACCGGCAAGACGCTGCTGGCCCGCGCCGTCGCCGGCGAGGCCGGCGTGCCGTTCTACTCCATCTCCGGTTCCGACTTCGTCGAGATGTTCGTCGGTGTCGGCGCCTCCCGCGTCCGCGACCTGTTCGAGCAGGCCAAGGCGAACGCACCGGCGATCGTCTTCGTCGACGAGATCGACGCGGTCGGCCGGCACCGCGGCGCCGGTATGGGCGGCGGCCACGACGAGCGCGAGCAGACGCTGAACCAGCTCCTCGTCGAGATGGACGGCTTCGACGTCAAGGGCGGCGTCATCCTCATCGCGGCCACCAACCGGCCCGACATCCTCGACCCCGCCCTGCTGCGCCCCGGCCGCTTCGACCGGCAGATCGGCGTGGAGAGCCCCGACATGCAGGGCCGGCTGGAGATCCTCAGGGTCCACCAGAAGGGCAAGCCCGTCGCCCCGGACGTGGACCTGTCCGCCGTCGCCCGGCGCACCCCCGGCTTCACCGGCGCCGACCTCAGCAACGTGCTGAACGAGGCCGCGCTGCTCACCGCGCGCAGCAACCGGAAGCTGATCGACAACGAGATGCTGGACGAGGCCATCGACCGCGTCGTCGCCGGCCCGCAGAAGCGCTCCCGGATCATGTCGGAGAAGGAGAAGAAGATCACCGCGTACCACGAGGGCGGACACGCCCTGGTCGCGGCGGCCTCTCCCAGCGGCGACCCGGTGCACAAGGTGACGATCCTCTCCCGCGGCCGCGCCCTCGGCTACACGATGGTGCTGCCCGACGAGGACAAGTACTCCACCACGCGCAACGAGATGCTGGACCAGCTCGCGTACATGATGGGCGGCCGCGCGGCCGAGGAGCTGGTCTTCCACGACCCGACGACCGGCGCCGCCAACGACATCGAGAAGGCCACCGGTCTCGCCCGCAAGATGGTCACGCAGTACGGCATGACCGAGCGGCTGGGCGCGATCAAGTTCGGCTCCGACCAGTCCGAGCCCTTCCTGGGCCGGGAGCTCTCGCACCAGCGCGACTACTCCGAGGAGGTCGCCGCGCTGGTCGACGAGGAGGTCAAGAAGCTGATCGAGACCGCGCACAACGAGGCGTGGGAGATGCTCGTCGAGAACCGCGACGTGCTCGACAACCTGGTGCTGGAGCTGCTGGAGAAGGAGACCCTGGGCAAGGAGGAGATCGCCGAGATCTTCCGCCCCCTGGTCAAGCGCCCCCTGCGGCCGGCGTGGACCGGCTCCTCGCGGCGTACGCCCTCCACCCGGCCGCCGGTCGCCTCCCCGCGGGAGACGAACGGCTCGGGCCCGAGGATGCTCGACAAGGCCGAGACGCCGCCCGCCGGCGGCGGCCTGCCGGGCGGCATCCAGGGCGGCACGCTGCCGGGCGAGGGCCCGCAGCACCAGCCGTCGCCGAGCGAGGGCGGCCAGCCGTAGCGCGGATACCGCTGGAATGTGTGCAGCGCCCCCGAGGTTCTAGCCTTGGGGGCGCGGCCATTGGCGCAGGTACGAAAGGCACCACGATGACGGAAGCGGCTGTCAGGGCTGGACACGGTCCGGAGCGCGGCGGCGAGGAGTACGGCGACTTCGACGAGAAGCGCGCCGAGGACGCCGTGCGGGAACTGCTCATCGCCGTCGGCGAGGACCCGGACCGCGACGGTCTGCTGGAGACGCCGGCGCGGGTGGCGCGCGCGTACAGGGAGATCTTCGCGGGGCTGCGACAGCGACCCGAGGACGTGCTGACGACGACGTTCGACCTGGGCCACGACGAGATGGTGCTGGTCAAGGACATCGAGGTGCTGAGCACGTGCGAGCACCACCTGGTGCCGTTCGTGGGCTCCGCACACGTGGGGTACATCCCGTCGCATGACGGGAAGATCACGGGGCTGTCGAAGCTGGCGCGGCTGGTGGACGTGTATGCGCGCAGGCCGCAGGTGCAGGAACGGTTGACCACGCAGATCGCGGACTCGCTGATGGAGATACTGGAGCCGCGCGGCGTGATCGTCGTCATAGAGTGCGAGCACTTGTGCATGACGATGCGGGGCGTGCGGAAGCCGGGGGCGAAGACACTGACGTCGGCGGTGCGCGGACAGTTGCGCGACCCGGCCACGCGGGCCGAGGCGATGAGCCTGATCAGGGCGCGCTGATGGGGGACGGGGGTACGAAGCCGGGGGCGTGCTGCGCGCCGGGGCGCGGGGCGGAGGCCCCGGCCGTATCGGAGGGCCTGGCCGTATCGGAGCTGCCGGTCGTATCGGAGCGTACGGCGGCCGCCGTCTCGGGACCGGCCGCGTACGAGCCGCGCGGAGGGTGGCGGAAGCTGCCCGGCGGGGCGTTTCTGATGGGCTACGACGACGGCCCGTACCCGGCGGACGGGGAGGGGCCGGCGCGCGAGGTGGCGGTCGACGGCTTCGCGGTCGCGGCGACGGCGGTGACGAACGAGGAGTTCGCGGCCTTCGCCGACGCCACGTCGTACGTCACGGACGCCGAGCGCTTCGGCTGGTCCTTCGTCTTCGCGGGCTTCCTGCCCAAGAACTTCCCGCCCACCGCCTCGCCGCCGCAGACGCCGTGGTGGCGGCAGGTCCATCAGGCCGACTGGCGCCACCCCGAGGGCCCCGGCTCGGGCCTGCGCGGCCGGTGGGACCACCCGGTGGTGCACGTCTCGCACTCGGACGCGCTGGCCTTCTGCGACTGGGCGGGCGGCCGGCTGCCGACGGAGGCGGAGTGGGAGTACGCGGCGCGCGGCGGGCTGGAGGGGGAGCCGTACCCGTGGGGCGCGGAGCGGGAGCCGGAGGGCGCGTACCGGATGAACATCTGGCGCGGCAGTTTCCCCGACCGCAACACGGCGGCGGACGGCTTCCGGGGGACCTGCCCGGTGGACGCCTTCGAGCCGAACGGCTACGGGCTGTACAACGCGACGGGGAACGTGTGGGAGTGGTGCGCGGACTGGTTCCACGCGCGGCACCACCGGAAGGCCCCGCGCGACAACCCGAGGGGGCCGCGGCTGGGACAGTCGCGGGTGCTGAAGGGGGGGTCGCACATGTGCCACGAGTCGTACTGCCTGCGGTACCGGACGTCGGCGAGGATGGGGAACACGCCGGACAGCTCAAGCGGCAACACGGGCTTCAGGCCGATCCGCAGCCTCTGAAGCGGGGCACGGGCGGGGCCCGCGTTCTGTCGCAGGGAGCCGCGCTACGGCTCGCCGCCCGCCCCACCTCACCCCCACGCCCGCCCAAGGGTAGGCGCCCCTTCTGACATCGCCCGGTCCGCTCTACGCGCTCGGCCACGCCCCCGCCCCGGCCAGCCCCCGGCGCCCTGCCGGGGCCGGTCGTACCGGAGGCGCCTACGCTGGAGGTATGACGGATGCGCGCAGGGGGCAGGTGGCGGGGCTGCCGGACTTCGGCCGCTGCGCCGTCATGGGCGTCGTCAACGTCACCCCCGACTCCTTCTCCGACGGTGGCCTGTGGTTCGACTCCGCGGCCGCGATCAAGCACGGCATCGACCTCGTCGCCACCGGCGCCGACATCGTCGACGTCGGCGGCGAGTCCACCCGCCCCGGCGCACCGCGGGTGGACGAGGACGAGGAACTGCGCCGCGTCCTTCCCGTCGTACGGGGCCTCGCGGCCGAAGGCGTACTCGTCTCCGTCGACACCATGCGCGCCACCGTCGCCGAGCGGGCGGTCGCCGCCGGCGCCCGGCTCGTCAACGATGTCAGCGGCGGCCAGGCCGACCCCGCGATGGTCCCGTCGGTCGCCGCGGCCGGGGTGCCGTTCGTCGTCATGCACTGGCGCGGGCAGTCCATCGACATGAACAACCGCGCGGTCTACGAGGACACCGTCACCGAGGTCGTCGACGAACTGCGCCGCAGCCTCGACCGGGCGGTGGCGGGCGGCATCGACTTCGACCGGATCGTCGCCGACCCGGGCCTGGGCTTCGCCAAGGGGGCGCCGCACGACCTCGTGCTGCTGAACAACCTCGCCCGGCTGCGCGCCGAACTGGGCCGTCCGCTGCTGGTCGCGGCGTCGCGGAAGCGGTTCCTCGGGCGGGTGCTGGCGGGCCCCGACGGTTCGCCGCCGCCGGCCCGCGAGCGGGACGCCGCTACGGCGGCGGTGTCGGCGATAGCCGCGCGCGAGGGCGCGTGGGCGGTACGGGTCCACGAGGTCCGGCCGACGGCGGACGCGGTACGGGTCGCGTCGGCGCTGGAAGGGGCGTAGGGCGCGGGAAGGGGCGTAGACGGGCGTACGGGCCGCGTAGCCGCCTCCGTCGCGCGAGACCCCGGCTGTTCGCCCGGCGATCGATGTCAGAGCAGCGGCCTACCCTGGGGCGGGAGTGCGGGAGAGGACGCGCGACAGCGCGGGACTACGCCCCGACAACGCGGGTAAAGCGCACGACAGCACCGCACCAACGACATACGCAGCCGTCTCACAAGACCTGATCGCGTTCATGGCCCGTTCGAGTCGCCGTCACCCTCCATACCGCTGTCCCGTCGACCCTCCCCGTAGACGCGGGCACACCCCACAACATGGCCGTGAGCAGCCCCGGTCGTTCAGCGTGTCAGCGGCCGCAGGTACATTCGATCGAAGGTCCGGGGGCAGGGCCGAGCATCAGACCACCACCGCTTCGACTTCAGCGAGCCCCACCGGCACCGCACATCGACCGAAACGAGGGGCAGAAGACACAAGCGCACAAGCAACCGACAAGCAACCGACGCAAGGCGCAGAGCCCCAGGCATCAGGGCACAACGGCACCCACGCGCAGGCGCATGGCCACACGACGCAGGACACACGACGTAGGACGCAGAAGGCGAGGCGAGCGAGCCATGACCGAAGCCGACCGAGTCGCGCTGCACGGCCTCAGGGCCCGCGGCCGTCACGGCGTCTTCGCGCACGAGCGCGCCGAAGGCCAGCCGTTCGTCGTCGACCTCGTCCTCCACCTCGACACCCGCCCGGCCGCCGCCGCCGACGACCTGGCACGGACCGTGCACTACGGCGTCGTAGCGGAAGAGACCGTCGCCATCGTCGAGGGCGAGCCGGTGGACCTGATCGAGACGCTCGCCGAGCGGATCGCCGCCCAGTGCCTGACCCACGCGCCCGTACAGCAGGTGGAGGTGACGGTGCACAAGCCGGACGCGCCGATCACCGTTCCGTTCGACGACGTGACCATCACCATCACCCGAAGCAGAGGTTGACCATTGAATCGCAGCGACCCGACTGTGCAGCCAGTGCCGCGATCCGTGGTCGAGCAGGTCGACGCGGCCGACTCGACCCTGCAGAACCCCAAGCGCGCCGTGCTCTCCATCGGCAGTAACCTCGGCAATCGCCTGGAGACCCTCCAGGGCTCCGTCGACGCCCTCGAAGACACCCCCGGCCTCCGCGTCAAAGCCGTCTCGCCGGTCTACGAGACCGATCCCTGGGGCGTCGAGCCGGGCAGCCAGCCGACGTTCTTCAACGCCGTCCTGCTCGTACGCACCACCCTCCCGCCCGCGTCGCTGATGGAGCGGGCGCACGCCGTCGAGGAGGCGTTCGCGCGCGTACGGGACGAGCAGTGGGGCCCGCGCACGCTGGACGTCGACATCGTGGCGTACCAGGGCGTCGTCTCCGACGACCCCGCCCTGACTCTCCCGCACCCCCGCGCGCATGAGCGCGCCTTCGTCCTCGTCCCGTGGCATGACGTGGACCCCGCGGCCGAGCTGCCGGGGCGCGGGCCGGTGGCCGAGCTGCTGGCGCACGTCGGCCGGCAGGGCGTGCGCCCGCGCACGGACCTCGAACTGCGGCTGCCCGACTGAGCGCATCCCGCCGCCCCTACGGGGCTACGATTTCCGGGAGTTCTGGGAGGAGCGCGTTCGGTGAGGCAACTGCACGTCGGGATGTTGGCCGGCATCTTCGTGGTGGCGGGGGTGCTGTCCTGGGCGGGATCCCGGCTGTGGAACTCGGTGGGGACGCTGCCGAGCGTCCCCGTCGCCGCCCCGGTGGTGCTCGCCCTGATCGCCACGATCCTGACGGCGACGGCCCTGTCCATCCGCACCCGCCTGCGCGCCCAGCGCGACCGCGTACCGCACGCCAAGCGCGTCGACCCGCTGATGGCCGCGCGCGCGGTGGTGCTGGGGCAGGCGAGCGCGCTGGTCTCGGCGCTGGTGGCGGGGGGATACGGCGGTCTGGGGCTGTTCCTGGTGCTGGACGGGCTGGACTACGGTACGCGCCGCTCCCAGGTGGTGTACGCGGCGCTGTCGGTGGTCGCGGCGGCGCTCGTCGTCGGGGCGGCGTTCTTCCTGGAACGGGTCTTGAAGCTGCCGGACGACGAGGACGACGACGACCGCTCCCCGCCGCGGGCCTAGGGCACGTTCCGTACGGCCGCTAGGCTCGGCGGCATGACTGCCGCGCCCACCGGAGACGCCGCGCCCGCCGCCCGCACCGCCCCGATGACGGTCGGCGTCGGAGGCGCGGCCGAGCAGACCGACATGGTGCTCAACATCGGCCCGCAGCATCCCTCGACCCACGGCGTGCTGCGGCTGCGCCTGGTCCTGGACGGCGAGCGCATCGTCACCGCGGAGCCGGTCATCGGCTATATGCACCGCGGCGCGGAGAAGCTCTTCGAGGCCCGCGACTACCGCCAGATCATCGTGCTCGCCAACCGCCACGACTGGCTGTCGGCCTTCTCCAACGAGCTGGGCGTGGTCCTGGCCGTCGAGCGGATGCTCGGCATGGAGGTGCCGGAGCGGGCGGTGTGGCTGCGTACGCTGCTCGCCGAGCTGAACCGGGTGCTCAACCATCTGATGTTCCTCGGCTCCTACCCCCTCGAACTCGGCGGCATCACCCCGATCTTCTACGCCTTCCGCGAACGCGAGGACCTACAGGCCGTCATGGAGGAGGTCTCCGGCGGGCGGATGCACTACATGTTCAACCGCGTCGGCGGCCTCAAGGAGGAACTGCCCGCCGGCTGGACGGACCGGGCCCGCGCGGCCGTGCGCGCGGCGCGCGCGCGGATGGACGTCTTCGACCGCCTCGTGCTGGGCAACGAGATCTTCCGCGGCCGTACGCGCGGCGTGGGCGTACTGCCCCCGCAGACCGTGCACGCGTACGGCGTGAGCGGCCCCATAGGGCGCGCCTCCGGGGTGGACTTCGACCTGCGGCGTGACGAGCCGTATCTGGCGTACGGGGAGTTGGGCGGCACGCTGCGCGTGGTGACCCGCGAGGAGGGCGACTGCCTGGCCCGCTTCGAGGTGCTGCTGGCGCAGACGCACAACTCCCTCGACCTGGCCGACGCCTGCCTGGACCGGCTGGCGGAGCTGCCGCCGGGGCCGGTGAACCAGCGGCTGCCGAAGGTGCTGAAGGCGCCGGAGGGGGAGACGTACGCCTGGACGGAGAACCCGCTGGGGCTCAACGGCTACTACCTGGTGTCGAAGGGCGAGAAGACGCCGTACCGGCTGAAGCTCCGCTCCGCGTCGTACAACAACATCCAGGTGCTGACCGAGCTGCTGCCGGGGACGCTGGTGGCGGACATGGTGGCGATCCTGGGGTCGATGTTCTTCGTCGTCGGGGACATCGACAAGTGAGGAGGAACGGGGGCGAATCCCCGTTCAGCTCGCCTGCTCCAGGTTGATGACGCGCCCGACGGGCCCGTGGGGGTCGTCGTCGGGGTCGTCGGCGTCGCCGGAGGACGGAGGGGCGTCGGACCCGGAACCGGCCCCGGCGTCGGCTTCCGCCTCCGCCTCGGCAAGGACCTCGGGCCCGACCACGTCGGCGAGGTCGGTACCGGCGTCACCGGGCTCGCCGGGCCCGGAGCGGTGGCCGCCGCCGGCCGGACGCCCGGACGCCGGGGAAGGCATCTCCCGGGACGGTGCCCGCTGCGGCGCGGAGAAGTAGCTGAAGCCGGCGGCGTCGCCGGAGGGCGCCTGCTCGTGGGTCTGCCCGTGGCCCTGGCGGACGGCGTTGCCGGCGAGGTTGTCGAGGGCGTGGGAGGCGCGCAGGTACGAACTCAGAGAGGGCGGCCGCCCCTGCGACTGGTACCCGGCGGGCGGCAACTGCTTGACGGGCGTCGCCGCCTCGATGGCCAACTGCCGCCGCCCTTCGAGCGCGGCGGCCCGCTCGGACTCGGCGTTGGCGTACCGCGCGAGCAGCGCGGCGTGATCCGTACGCAACCGGGCGAGGTCGCCATGCCGCGACCCGAGCCGCTTCTCCAACTCCCCGCGTACGCGCCGCGCCTCTTCGAGGTCGCCCTTCAGCTCGGCGACCTTCTCCTCATGCTGCCGCTCGGCCCGCGCCAGCGCCCCGGTCGCCTCGCTGACCTGAAGCGCGGCCATCCGATCCCGCAACCGCATGAGCGCCGAAGCCCCCACCGCGGCCCCGGCCGCCCCCGCGGCCAACCACCGCACGGCGGACCCGTCCCCGGAAACCAACCAGGCGCCGGCCGCGCAACCCAGCGCGACCGCGGCGAACGACACGGGCGGCAGGAGCCCGCGCATCGGCGAGGAGAAGCGGTGGCGTCCACGAGGCATAGTCCGCAACTTACCGCGGAGATGTCCCAAATGGAGCGGCCCCCCACCAATCGGTTCCCGCCGGTTACGTCCCACCCACCCGCCACCCCCGCCCCGGCCACACCCGAGGCGGCCCCGCGCCCAGGTGATCAGGACGGCCGTGCGTGAGGGCCGCCAATGGAATTCCATATCGACGGTGGCGCAACTGGGACGTCTGTCCCGATGAGGTCTGCGACAGGAATGGGAAGTCGCCGAATATTCCCCGAATTGGAGAGGGAAAGCTGCGGGTGGGGCGGCCGATATTGCCTCAATAGGCAATGCCGGGCAGAGATTCGGGGTGGTGCGGCTACGCCCCCTTCGCTAGCGTCACATCGGACGGATCACCTCCGCGACCGGGTACGCCGTCGACCCACCGGAAGGACCTGGATGGCAGACTTAAAGATCAAGGGTGACGTTCTTGACGAGCTTTTTCACACGTTCACGACCATGGCCAAACGTCTGGACTACGCCGCCCGCTCGATGAGGGGCACCGACACCGACGTCGTCGGCGCCTGGATGCTCATGCGTGAGTTGCAGGACTTCGCCGAGTCGTGGGAGTACGGCATCGGGCAGCTCGGGGAGCATGCCGAGGGGGCCGCCAAGATGCTGACGAAGATCGCCAGAGACTTCGACGGGCTGGAAAAGGAACTGGAAGCGGCTCTCCAGCCCAAGGGGAACTGACGTGGCCGACAAGGACTACCCCACCCTCGGCTTCGACCCGGCGCCCGGTGACGCGCACAGCACCAAGTACCTGGCCCGCGCCATCGGCCGGCTCGCCGGTGAGCTGGGCACCACCGCCAAGGAGCTGGAACGCCTCGACCAGGGAGTGTGGAAGGGCAAGGCCGCGAACGCCTTCTCCGACCACGTAGCCGACAAGGTCACCCCCGACATCAAGCGGGCGCACACCTCCTTCGAGAAGGCGGCGACGGCGCTGCGGCGCTGGTCCGAGAAGATGGACCGGTTCCAGGACGAGGCACGCGCGCTGGAGCGCGAAGCGCGGCGGAAGCAGGAGGCCCTCGGCGACGCGCAGCGGCTCCTGGACGCCGGGAAGGCGTCGCCGTTCCCCGGTGCTTCGGATGACGAGAAGGCGTCGGACGCGCAGAAGAAACAGCAGGACAAGCGCGAGAAGGCTGCCGAGGAGGCCGGCGACGCGCTGGACGAGGTGCGGCGCCGGGCCGAGGGGCTGAAGGATCGCTACTTCACCGAGGCGTGGTCGATCTCCCGGGAGCTGGACAGCGCCGGAGACATAGCCCCGGACGAGCCGGGGCTGTTCGACCGCATAGCCAGCGGCGTATCGGACGTCCTGGGCGACGCCCTCGACTGGGTCCAGGACCACGCGGACCTCATCAAGGCGATCGGCGACGTCCTCAGCTACGTCACCGCCGCCCTCGCGGTACTCGCCATCGTCACCGCGCCCTTCGGGATCGGCGCGGCCTTCGCGACGGCAGCGCTGATCACGGGAGGACTGACGTTGGCCACACACGGCATCGCCAAGGCGGCGGGCGCGGACGTGAGCTGGGCGACCATCGGCTTGGACGCCCTCGGCGTGCTGCCCGTGGCGGGGGCGTTCACGAAAGGGGCGAAGCTGGCCAACCTTGAGGCTGCACGGGCACGCGCTGTGCAGCTCGGGGCGAACTACGTCCCGAATGTGAAGAACGCGCGTAACTTCGTCTCGTTCGGTGAGACTGCCGGCAAGGTCACGGGTGGTGCCAAGATGAGCCCGTTCGGTAAGAACGTGGCTCTTTGGGGGCGGAGGGACATCGGTGTTGTGGAATTCGCGGGGAGCGGTCTGCGGAGCCGCATGGCCGGCATTGCGGAGGCAGGCTACGGACAAGGCCAGTGGATCGGCACCAGGGGGCTCAGCCTGATAAGCGGAGGGAACGTAGCCATCGAGCCGTTCTCCGCGGGTGGCCGGATGCTGGACTCGGCGACGAAGATGGCGCCGAAGTTGGTGAGCATTCCGCAGCATCTCGGCGTTGACGTCAATATTGGTGACCGTTTTGAAGCGGCCTTCGGTCGTTGAGGAGAGGGCGGGTCATGGCATTCTGGGAGCCACGTCAGGGTGAGACCTTACTCAGCCGCGGGGCGATGGAGTTCGCTACGGGTAGGGCGACACGCGTCTCCCGCAAGCGCTGGTTCCGCGACACCGAGCGCCGTGACATCCAGCATGAGTTGCCCGGTTGGCCAGAGGGACCGACGTACACCGTCCGCAGCCGGGCGGCCCGGAACGTCCGGAGTTCGGCCAGGAAGGCGGGCGTCGTCAGCCATACGCTGGTCGTCGTGGCCGCCAGCGCCCTGGGGGCTCTGGGGTCCCCGTTCGGTGAACCCAGGATTCGCGGCAAGAGCGAGGACCCGGAGAACGAGGTCGACGACTTCCCCGTCATGTGGGCGCAGGAGGGTGGGATCGCCAGGACCCTTCCCTGGCAACTCGACCCCGCGCGCCGCCCCGCGAACTACCGGACCCACTTGATCATCACCGACGTTCGTCTGGTTGTCGTCGGCTTTCCCGACGACGACACCTCCCGCGACGAACGCCTCTGGGAGGCGGACCGGTCGGTGATCGCCCAGGTGGAGCAGAAGAGGTTCAGTGAGGGGCAACGGGACTTCGTGATCACGTTCACTGACGGCTCGTGGTGCCGGCTCCACTCGTACGATCAGAGCTGTGTCTACGGCCTGATCCTGCATATCGGCATTCCGAGTGAGTTCATTCCGCCTGATCAGCTCACTCCTCGTCAGTGTCAAGGCATCGAAGATTTCCTGGAGAAGGTTGCACCTTCCGAGGGCGGCTCTGCCACGTATCCCTATCGCGTCGTCACCAGACTACCGAGCGGCAATTTCCTGTTCGAGGCATGGTCCGAACCTGCCCACCCGGTCTATGGCACCCGCCGCAGGCGCACCCAAGTCTTCGGCCCGGAGGGCGAACCCGCCAAATTCAGGCGTGATGACTTCGATTGGTTCGGTGACGGCTCTCGATGACTTCTCCCGACTCCGACGCCATACCCCCGATCTGGTTCACCGTTCCCGACGGCTTCCACCCTCTGCCCATCGCCGCCACCGCCGACGAACGTGCCGCCTTGGCCGATGAGTTCGTGTGTGAGCTCTTCCCCAACGGTGACGCAGCCCTCTGGACCGCCACCGCGCCGTACTACGCCGGGATGGGGGAGCTGATGGGGAGTTGCGGGCTGGCGTATTCGGCTCTCGGGCTGTTCGCGCGTGATGAGGGCGAAATTGCGCACTGTGCGTTCCACGTGGGTGCGTGGGAGAGCGGGCATCCTTCCGTCGAGGCCGCCGCCAACGGCGTACGGGAAGTCCTCGTCCGGGATCCGGCGAATGACGTGCGGTGGGTGGATCTACCGTGCGGCCCGGCGGTGTCCTGCATGACGTTGCGGGAGTTCACCGTGCCCGCGGAGCTGGTGGCCGACGCGCAGGAGACCAAGCTCCGTGCCGGACAGATCCAGGTTCATGTCCCGTTTCCCACGGGGCCGTACATCTGCGTCTTCACGCTCGACACGGCGGCCATGGACTACTGGGGCGAGTTCTGCGACATGACCGCCGCCGTTCTGCAGACCGTCAGTTTCGCCCCGCCCCAGGAGTAGGCGGCAGCGTCAGCAGGTGTTCTGGCGGGAGTTGACCAACTGGACGTTGCGCACGGTCAGGTTGTCGGCGCACGGGCTCTCGTTGAGGGCGGAGTTCGTCACCGTCAGGTTCTGCAGCGTGATGTCCCGGGAGTTCGCGAACTCCGAGCGGGCCGCGATACGGATGTCCCCGGGGCCGGCTACGGAACCGCTCTGGCCTGCGACGGTGACGTTGTAGCAGTTCTCCAGCAGGATCGCGTTGTTGCCGGTGCCGGCGATGTCGACGCGGTCGATGACCGCGCCGCCGCTCTCGGAGACGCAGAAGACGCCGCGGCCCCCGCCGCGGGCGATGACCTGGCCGACGCGGATGTTGGTTCCGTAGCTGTCGCCGATGCGGCCGTTGCGGTTGGCCATGCGGAAGGCGGCGTAACCGGTGCCCGTGCCCGCGTCGACGGCGTCGACGGTGCCGATGGTTGCGTTGGTGGTGTCGTTGAGCAACAGGCCGGACCCGCCGACATCGCGGGCGGTGACCGTGCCGACGGTGAGGTCGTCGACTCCGTATGTCTCGACGGCGTGGGTGCTCGTGCCGGAGACGTAGACGTCGCCGATGTCGATGTTGCGGGTGGGGACGCTGGTGTCGCCGTGGTTGTCGATGCGAATACCGAGGCCCGCGGACAGGCGCATGTCGATCCGGCCGAGGGTGACGTCCGTGACGTTGCGCATGAAGATGCCGTAGAGCGGGGAGCCCGTGACGTTGAGGTGCTGGACCTCGACGTCCGTGACGCCGCGGGCGTAAACGGGCGCGCGGTCGCCGGAGCCGGAGCCCGTGACGTCGATCGTTCCGCAGACGTCGAGGGCGGTGTGGCTGGGGAGGGAGAGGCGGGCGTTGGCACTCATCGTGCCGGAGCCGTGGACGACGACCCGCTCCTTGGACGTACGACCCGGGGTGAGGCTGCCGACGGCGGCGCTCATGGCAGACAGCATGTCGCCGCCGGTGTAGACGACGGAACTGCCGCGGCGGGCGGTCCACGTGCTGCCGCTCTTCACCGCTTCCGCGTGGTACGAACCGTCTCCGCACGCCAGCGGCGCGGGCGTGGGCTCCTCGCCGTGCGCGCTGCTCGGGACCGTCAGGGTGGCGGCCACTGCGCCGAGTGCCGTCAGGTAGGCGGCGGTGAGCGCGCCCCTGCGCCTGCGGCGGGCGTGCGAGGGGCCGTGGGTGCTGCGGGGCTTGCCTGGTGCCATGGTCGACCAACTCCCGGGTGGTGGGCGGTGCGTGCTGCGCACGTGAGTTGGTTGCCGCCCGAGCCGGATCGGTTGCCCGTTCCGCAGACACCTCCGTGGGTCCCGCCGGGCCGGTCTGCCCCGGCCCGGCGGGAGCGCTCGCCTGGCGAGCCGTCCTACGCGTTGGCTTACGAGCCGAGGAGGTTCTTGGCCTCCAGGTACTCCTGTGCCGCGTCGGCCGGCTTCATCCGCTCCGCGTCCACCTTGCGGTTCAGCTCGATCAGGTCCTCCGTCGTGAGTACCTGCGTGAGCTTGTCCAGCGTGGCGGCGATCTCCTTCGTGCCCGCCTCCTCGGCGTTCACGACCGGGAGGATGTTGTCCGCGTTCTGCAGGCCCTTGTCGTCCTCCAGGAGCACCAGGTCGAAGTCCTCCAGGGTGGCGTCCGTGGTCGTCGTGAGGACGAGCTGGTTGGTGCCGTCCTGGACCGACTGCTTGGCCGCCGGGGTGCCGACGCCGAGGGGGTCGAGCTTGGCGATGTCGATGTCGTACGTGTTCTCCAGGCCCGGCTCGCAGAAGGGGCGCTCCGGGCATTCGTCGCCCGCCGCGAGGCGGACGGGGTCGCCGGTCTTGCCGAGGTCGCTGAGGGTCTTGAGGTCGTTCTCGGCGGCGAAGTCCTTCGAGACGGCGAAGGCGTTCTGGTCGACGGCGTCGCCGGCGGAGAGCACCTTGAGGCCGCGGGGCTCGGCGAGCTTGCGCAGCGCGGTCACCGTTTCGTCGACGTCGTTCGACGCGACGGGGTTCTTCTCGGGGGCCTCTACGCCGTTCTCCTTCGCGTTGAGGAACTCGGCGAGGGTCGCGGCGTACTCCGGGAAGACGTCGATGCTGCCCTTCTCCAGCTCCGGCTCGTAGAGCTCGCGGTTCTCCAGCTTCTTTATCGTGACGTCGTAGCCGGCGTCCTTCAGCATCGCCGAGTACAGCTCGGCGGTCACCGTCGAGACCGTGAACCCGGCCTGGCCCACCACCAGGGATGACTTGTCGTCGTCCGTGGAGTCCGTGCCGCCCTTTTCCTCCAGGCTGTCGCCGCCGCAGGCCGCGAGCCCCGCGGTGAGGGCGGCGGCGGCCAGCACCGAGGCGGCGGCGCGGGCGCGAACGCGGTTGGTGATCAAGGGATTCTCCATCCGTTGGGAGTCGATATTTGTGGCATCACTCAGTGGGGGGTTCGGGTTACGTGTGATTCGGTTGATTTCTTCCGGAGGAGAATGCCGGCGTTATCCGCATGCCGACGTCACGTGACACGGCGCTGCGCCCGACGTGACGCAGAACCTTACAGCGACGCCGGCGCGGGCTTCTGTTCCCCCGGCGGTACGTCCGCCCCTTCCACTCCCGGCGCTGCCAGGTCGTCCCCCAGCGTCCGCCGTCCGCGCCCGCGGCGGCCGCGCATCGGGTCGAGCAGCCGCCCGGCGACGGCGAGCACGACCTCCAGCACCAGGGCCAGCACCGCCACCAGGAAGGCGCCGGCCACCACCATCGGGGTGTTGTACGTCCGGAAGCCCGCGGTGATGATCCGGCCGAGGCCGCCGCCGCCCGCGATGGCCGCCAGCGTGGCCGTCGCGACCACCTGCACCGTCGCCGACCGCAGGCCGGTCATCACCAGCGGATAGCCCAGCGGCAGCTCGACCCGGCCCAGCAACTGCGGCCCGGACATGCCCATGCCCCGCGCCGCCTCCACCACGTCCCGGTCGGCCTCGCGGACGCCCACGTACGCGTTCGTCAGCAGCGGCGGCACCGCGAAGAGCACCAGCGCGATGATCGTCGGCCAGTCGCCGTGCATCCGCAGCGGCGTGAGCATGAGCAGCCCGAGCACCGCGAGTGTGGGCACGGCTCGCCCGACGTTCGAGATGTTGATCGCGAGGGTGCCGCCCCTGCCGATGTGGCCCAGCCAGAACGCGGTCGGCAGCGCGATCGCGCAGGCGATGGCCAGCGACATGCCGGTCAGGTACAGATGCTCGCCCAGCCGTACGCCGATGCCGGTCGGACCCGACCAGTTCGACCCCGTGGTCAACCACGTCCATGCGTCCGCGAGGGTGCCCATCAGGCCGTCTCCTTCTGCCGCCCGGCGGTCCTCGCGCGGAACCTGCCACCACCGCTTCGCCGCTGCGTCCGCGCCCACGGCGTCAGCAGCCGCTGCAGGCCCAGGATCAGCAGGTCGGCCAGCACGGCGAGCAGCACGCACAGCACCGATGCCGTCAGCACCTGTGCCTTGAACAGGGTGCGCATGCCGTCGACGATCAGGTTGCCCAGGCCGCCGTAGCCGATGATGCCGCCGACCGTCGTCATCGCGATCGTCGACACCGTCGCCATCCGCAGCCCGGCCATGACGGCGGGCAGCGCGAGCGGCAGCTCGACGGCGAACAGCAGGCGCGTCTGCCCGTATCCCATCCCGCGTGCCGCCTCCCGCGTCTCCGCCGGTACGGAATCGAGGCCGGCCAGCAGATTGCGGATGAGGATCGTCAGCGAATAGAGCACGAGCCCGGTGACGACCACGGACGCCGAGATGCCCATGAGCGGGACCAGCAGGGAGAACATCGCGAGCGACGGAATCGTGTAAAGCACCGTCGTCAGGCCGAGCACGGGGCCCGTGAGCACGCGCCAGCGGCGGGCGATCAGGGCCAGCGGGAAGGAAACCAGCAGGCCGATGCCCACTGACGCCAGCGTGATCCAGACGTGCTGGACCGTGGCGTCGACGAGCTCGTCGCTGCGGCTGCGGACGTATTCACCGCAGATCCACTCGTTCGCTGCCAGGCAGCCGGAGGCTTTCACGCCACCGCTCCTTCCCGTAGGCAGCTCTATTAGACCCCCCGCCACTGACACCGGAGGCGGGAGGGCGGGGCAGAATGAGGAAACATGATCCGATTCGAGCACGTGACCAAGCGGTACCCCGATGGGATTACCGCCGTGAACGACTTGTCGTTCGACGTCGCCGAGGGCGAGCTGGTGACGCTTGTCGGCCCGTCCGGCTGCGGCAAGACCACCACCTTGAAGATGGTCAACCGGCTCATCGAGCCCACCAGCGGCCGTATCGAGGTCGACGGGCAGGACGTCATGGCCACCGACCCCGTCGAGCTGCGCCGCCATATCGGCTACTGCATCCAGAACGTCGGCCTTTTCCCGCACAAGAACGTCCTCGACAACACGGCCACCGTGCCCCATCTGCTGGGCACGCCGCGCGACAAGCGGCTGAAGAGGGCGGCCGAGCTGCTGGAGCTGGTCGGCCTCGACCCGCACGAGCACGGCCGCCGCTACCCCGATCAGCTCTCCGGCGGCCAGCGCCAGCGCGTCGGCGTGGCGCGGGCGCTGGCGGCGGACCCGCCGGTCCTGCTGATGGACGAGCCCTTCGGGGCGGTGGACCCGGTCGTGCGCGAGCACCTGCAGAACGAGTTCCTCAAGCTGCAGGCGCGGATGCGCAAGACCGTGCTTTTCGTCACACACGACATCGAGGAGGCGGTACGGCTCGGCGACCGCATCGCGGTCTTCGGGAAGGGGAAGATCGACCAGCTCGACTCGCCGGCGGCGGTCCTGGGCGCGCCCGCGACCCCGTACGTGGCCGACTTCGTCGGCGCCGACCGGGGGCTGAAGCGGCTGTCGGTGACGGAGATAGAGCGCGGTGACCTGGAGCAGCCGCCGGTGGTCCGGCTCGACGACGACGCGCGGAGTGCCGCGGCGGCGCTACGGGACGGGGGCGCCCGGTGGGCGGTCGTGCTGGACGGCGACGGCGAACTGCACGGGTGGGTCGGGGCCGACGAGATCGCCAAGGGCGGCGCGGTGTCGGACTACGCGCGGCGGATGGACGCCTGGCTGCCGCTGGGGGCGAGCCTGAAGAAGGCGTTCGCGACGATGCTGCAGTACGACGCGGGGTGGATCGCGGTGGTGGACGACGAGGTGACCGGTCGGTTCGCGGGCGTCCTGACGCCGGCGAGCCTGCACGAGGCGCTGCGGCGGTCGATCGATGCCGACGCGCGCGCGGTGGCGCGGGCGGAGGTGGAGCTGGACTCGCTGCCGCAGCTGTGAGGCGCGCTCGCGGGCGTGACGGGAGTGGCGGTACGGGCACGGGCGGCGGTCCGTACGGTACGGCCTGGGCGCTGCGGAGTCCCGCCGTGCGGCGGGCGCGTACGGGCCCCGCGGCATCAGGGCAGGACCGGGGCGATGCCCACGTGGTGGGCCAGCCATGTGAAGCCCCCGAGCCCGGCGGGATCGAGGAGTTCGGCCGCCTGCCCCGCGGTGGCGAGCCGCCGCAGGTAGTCGGCCGGGTCGGTCGACGCCAGGGCCAGCGGCGGCCGGCTCCCGTCGAGCCCGAGCCCCCGCAGCGCCTCCCGCTGTGACATCAGTGACGGCGGACCGTCCCGCTCCGGCGCGGCGGCGGACGGCGGGCCGGGGGGCGAGCCGGCGTCCGTCTCTCCCGGTCGCCGGATATCCCGGTCGCCGGGCATGACTCGGCCCTCCGCCGGCCCCGTGCCGCTCTCCCCTGCCAGTGCGGCGGCCACCGCGTCCAGTGCCACGTGCGCCGTCACGTCGCAGCTTCCGTCCGGGACCGGTCGCACCTCGTGGCCGTCGCGGAACGCCGTCAGCGTGCCGTACGGGGGGCGGGTGGCCCGGGTGTGGGCGTAGTCCGCGGTCAGCGCCAGGCCGGCGGTCAGCGTCGCGACCGCCGCCGACCACGCCGCGTCGCGCGGGGGGCCGATCTCCGCGCGGCTGCCCGGCGCCGCACCCGCCAGCGGCCACCAGCGGCGCAGCCACTCCGCGTCGGCGCCGCCGACCTCCGCGCCCAGCCGCTCCGTGCCGTGTGCCGCGACCTCCACGTACCGCGGCACACCCCCCTCGTCCGTCTCCGCGACCTCCACCGGCACGTTGTCCAGCCACTCGTTGGCGAACAGCAGCCCCCGCACCCCCTCCGGCGGCTCCGCGAGCCACGTGATCCGCTCGTCCAGCACCTCCGGCCGCGGGCCGACCTCCACCGCGTACGCCCGCAACCGCCCCGGTCCTGCGTACGCCGCCAGCACCCCCGTCAGCAGCTCCCCGCGCCCCGCCCCGACGTCCACCACGTCCAGCTCCGCCGGGCGCCCCAGCGCGACCGCCACCCGCCGCACCAGCTCCGCCACGGCCGCCGCGAACAGCGGCGACGCGTGCACCGAGGTACGGAAGTGCGCCCCCGCCCCGGTGCCGGGTCCGCCCCGCCGGTAGAAGCCCTCCGGCCCGTACAGCGCCCGCCGCATGGCCTCCCGCCAGCGCAGCGAGCCACCCCCGCCCGCGCCCGCCTGCGGGTCCGTCTCCGGACCGGTCTCCGGGCCCGCTGCTGTCCGGCTGCCCGGCTCCGCGCCCGCGTCCCACCCGCCCGTCCCACCGTTCTCCACAAGCGCATCCTCCACCCTGCGGAGTAGATGCATCAGCCAGGGATCGCCCCGCGGACTGACTCCCGCTCAGGCGCGCGTGCCTACGCTGGGTGACGTGCAACGTGTCTACGATTTCCTCCGCCGTCATCCGACGCTGGTCGACAGCTTCTGGGCTGTCTGCCTCGTCCTGATGACCGGTGCCTGGCTGATCGCCGTGGACACGACCAGTCCCGAGGACAACCCGCACGCTCCCCTCACCGATATCGCGAAGACGATCGCGCTGGTCATCGGCATCGGCTACGCCGTCGTCGTCGCCCTGCGCCGCCGCTACCCCGAACGCATGCTGCTCGTCGCCGGCGCGCTCGGCGTCGTGCAGGTCGTGGTGGACTCCAGCCCGGGTCCGGCGAACTTCGCCATGCTCGTCGTCATCTTCACCGTCGCCGCCGGAGACGCGCCCTGGGCGTCGCGGCTGGCGCTCGTCGGCGCCGCCGTCGCGCCCGTGGTCAACCAACTGCGGTGGCCGGCCGACAACGAGAACGTCGTCCAGCAGACCGTCGGCCTCGCCTTTCTGACCGTCCCCTTCCTGCTCGCCTGGGTCCTCGGCGACTCGCTGCGCACCCGCCGCGCCTACTACGCGCAGCTTGAGGAACGGGCCGCCCGCCTGGAGCGGGAGCGGGAGACGCAGTCGCGGATCGCGGTGGCGGCCGAGCGGGCGCGGATAGCCCGCGAGCTGCACGACGTGGTGGCGCACAACGTCTCCGTCATGGTCGTACAGGCCGACGGCGCCGCGTACGTGCTGGACAGCGCGCCGCAGCAGGCCAAGGAGGCGCTCACGACCATCTCGGGCACCGGCCGGCAGGCGCTGGCGGAGATGCGCCGACTGCTCGGCGTGCTGCGCACCGGCGACCCCGGTGCGGGCAGCGAGTACGTGCCGCAGCCCGGCGTGGAGCAACTGGCGGAGCTGGTCGAGCAGGTGCGCGGCGCGGGGCTCACGGTCTCCTTCGAGGTGGCCGGCTCGCCGCGGGAGCTGCCGAGCAGCATCGAACTCGCGGCGTACCGCATCGTGCAGGAGGCGCTGACCAACACCCGCAAGCACGGCGGGCCGGAGGCGGGCGCCGCGGTGCGTCTGACCTACGCGGACGGCGAGCTGCAGGTGCTGATCGAGGACGACGGCCGCGGATCGCTGCCCGAGCTGTACGAGGAGGGCGGCGCCGACGGCCAGGGCCACGGGCTCATCGGCATGCGCGAGCGCGTGGGGATGACCGGCGGCGAGCTGGACGCGGGGCCGCGGCCCGGCGGCGGCTTCCGCGTACGTGCGGTGCTGCCGCTGAAGACGGCCGCCTGACGGGCGGCCGGGCCGGCGGCTTACCGTCGGACGCGGACAAAGGCGGGAACCCGGGGCGGCCCACGCCGCCCCGCTGAGAGAGAAGGGACTCACGTGACGATCCGGGTCATGCTCGTGGACGACCAGGCGCTGCTGCGCACCGGTTTCCGGATGGTGCTGGCGGCCCAGCCCGACATGGACGTCGTCGCGGAGGCCGGGGACGGCGACGAGGCGGTGCAGCTTCTCGGCGTCACGAAGGTGGACGTCGTGCTCATGGACGTCCGCATGCCGCGCCTCGACGGCGTCGAGGCGACGCGGCGCATCTGCGCGGACAAGCCGGCGGAGGCGCCGCCGAAGGTGCTGATATTGACCACCTTCGACCTCGACGAGTACGCCTTTTCCGCGCTGCAGGCCGGGGCGTCCGGCTTCATGCTCAAGGACGTGCCGCCCGCCGACCTGCTGAGCGCCATCCGGGCCGTGCACAGCGGCGACGCGGTCGTCGCGCCGAGCACGACGCGGCGGCTCATCGACCGGTTCACGGCCGTGATGCCCGCCCCGGCGGGCGAGCGGGCGCACCCGGAGCTGAAGCGGCTGACGGACCGGGAGCGCGAGGTGCTGCTGCTGATCGCGCAGGGGCTGTCGAACGGGGAGATCGCGGCGCAACTGGTGCTGTCGGAGGCGACGGTGAAGACGCATGTGGGGCGGATCCTCACGAAGTTGGAGCTGCGGGACAGGGTGCAGGCGGTGGTCCTGGCATACGAGACGGGGCTGGTACGCGCCGGGGGCTGACGGCATACGGAAGACGGCCGCGGCGAGGCAGGGGCCGGGCCGGGGTCGGGCCGGTGGGCTGAAGGGCGTACGGGCACGAGGGCGACGGGCGTACGGGCATGCAGCCGGCACCGCCGGCTCCGGGACCGGCGTGCGGCAGACCGTGCCCGGCCCGGCGGCGGCCCGCCTCAGCGCAGCAGGCCCTCCAGCAGGGACCCGCCCAGGCGGGCGACCGCCGGCAGCGACAGTTCGTACTGCACGTACCGTCCGCGGCGCCGCGTGACGACCAGCCCGGCCTTCTTCAGCACCGCCAGGTGCCGGGAGACCTCCGGCGCCGTCAGCTGATGCACGGCGGCCAGCTCGCCCGTCGTCGTCGGCGTCCGCGAGATCGTGCGGCACAGCCGGAGCCGCACCGGGTGCGCGAGCGCTTCGAGCCGCAGTTGCAGCGTCTCCAGCGTCGGCGCCCGGGGCAGGTCCGGCGACGGTATGGGGTACTGGATCACCGGCTGCCAGCCCGGCGCGTACACCACCAGCACATGCGGCCAGCCGAACGCCGTCGGCAGGAACGTCAAGCTCTCCCGCGCGACCGCGCCACCGTTGCTCAGCTTGTCCGCGACGATCCGGACCGAGCCGTCCTCGCCCTCGTCCAGCCGCAGCGCGCTCGACACGTCCGCCAGCGTCACGGCCAGACCCTTGCGCCGCAGCAGGTCCGTCTTGTGCCGGGCGTCCGCGGCCAGGGAGTGGCGCACCTGCTCCCACGTCTCGTCGAAGAACGCCTGCGCGCAGTCCTCGAACAGCCGCCGCAGCCACACACGCAGCCCGTCGGGGTCGGCGAGCATCCGCTCCACGAACGCCGCCTGCCGCGGACCGCGGGCGGCAGCACGCTCGACGGCGATCCGGCGGATCACCGGGTCGGCGAGCGGGGAGGGGCTGCCGTACTGGTACGCCGGGTTGCAGACGATCTCGAACGCGGCGGTGACGAACATGTCGTCCGGTATCCGGTCGAGCGCATCGAGCTCCTCGGCGAGCGTCGCTCCCGGCGCTGCGGGCAGCAGGATGTCGGCCCGCCCGGCGCTCCACAGGAACTCCGCCTCGCTCAGCCGGTCCGCGAGCCCGGGGTCGAGCGCCGCGGCGGTCGCGGTCGTCCAGGCGGCCGCCCCGGGATGGTGCCCGGGAGCCGCAAGCGCGTGCAGTGCGGCGCCCAGCTCCGCGAGCGGGGAGGGCGTGAAGCCGATGCGCTCGACGGCCAGGCCGGTGATGTCGAGGGTGACGCTCATGAATCCATGGTCGGGTACGGGACTGACAGCGCCAGGGCCCACGGGCCCTCATCCATGGCCGCGCAGTTGGACGAAGCCCGAGCCGACGGGTCCGAATCCACCTGTGGTCAGTTGGACACGGCGGGGTCGGCATCCTCCGAGCCGGGTGCCGCGGCCTCCGCGCCGGTCCGTCCCGCCCCCGCTGCCTCCACCCGCCGCACCCGCTCCACCAGCACCCCCGCCTCCCGCGCCACGTCCTCCGCCGACCACGCCAGCCCCGGCTCCGTCACCGTGACCTCCGTCACCGACAGCCCGGGCGGGTCGCCCGGCTCCGTCCACATCCGGAACAGGCACGTCCCCGTCTCCTCCGCCAGCGCCGTCCCCGCGTCCATCAGTGCCTCCGCCGTGTACGGCAGCCAGACCTGGAACTGGTGCGTGTGCGGCACCTGCGGATGCACCCGGAAGAACGGCACCCCCGCCTTCGCCAGTCCCTCCCGCAGCGCCCCCGCGACGACCCGCGCGTGCGCCACGTACGACGGCAGCCGCGGCAGCTCCCGCTGCAGCCCCTCCAGCGCGGCCAGTGCGGCGGGCCACTGCTGGAACACCTGGCCGCCGTACCGGTGCCGCCACGCCCGCGCCTCCTGCACGAACCCCGCGGGACCCGCCAGCGCCGCGCCGGACAGCCCGCCCAGCGACTTGTAGAACGAGACGTACACGCTGTCCGCGAGCCCCGCGATCTCCGCCAGCCCGCGCCCGAAGTGCGTCGTGCACTCCCACAGCCGGGCGCCGTCGAAGTGGACGACCGCCTCCCGCTCCCGCGCCGCCGCGACGACCTCCGTCAGCTCCTCCCACTCCGGCAGCACGAACCCCGGCTCGCGCATCGGCAGCTCCAGCATCAGCGTCCCGAAGGGCTCGCCCAGCGCCCGCACCTCCGCCGCCGTGGCGACCCGCGGCGCGCGCGTCGGGTGCACCGCGCGCAGCCCGCTGACCACCGCGTACGCCGCCCGCTCGTGCACCTCCAGGTGGGCGAGCGGGTGTGAGGCGACGACGCGGCTGCCGGTGCGCTCCGCCCAGCAGCGCAGCGCGACCTGCTGCGCCATGGTGCCGGTGGGGAAGAACGCCGCGTCCTCGCAGCCGAGCAGTTCCGCGGTCCGCTCCTCCAGCTCCCCGACGATTCCGCCGGCGTAGACGTCGACCTGCTGGCCGAGGTCGACGCCGCCGGGGCGGGTGGTGGCGAGGCGGGCCAGGCGTGCGGAGATGGTGGGGAGGGAGGCCGAGAGGGTGTGCTCGGCCGCCGCCCACGTCGCGCGCCTACGGGTCAAGAGGTCGTCCGCGTCCGTCATGGGCCCCGATCATGCCCGCCGCGGCGCCTCCGCCCCACCGGTTTACGCCCCGGCCGCCCGGCCTGTGCGGAGCGGCACGCGCGCGTACGTCACCGGGCACCCACCGAACGTGCGGTGCCCGCGTACGCGCGTACGACGCACTCGCGGCCGTAGACCGTGCTCGGACACACACCGGCGCCCGCCCCCGCCGCAAGTACCATGAACCCGTACGTCCGGTACCCGAAGCGGACTGGAACGGAAGGCGACGTGAACCCCAGCCCCACCCCCGAGCCGCAGGAGAAGCCCGCCCGGCTCGCCGTCGGCGTGGTCGGCGCCGGCCGGGTCGGCCCGCCGCTCGCGGCCGCGCTCGCGCTCGCGGGACACCGTCCGGTCGCCGTGCACGCCGTCTCCGACGGCGCCCGCAGGCGTGCCGACGAGATGCTGCCCGACGTGCCCGTCACCGAGCCCGCCCAGGTGCTGGCCCGCGCCGACCTCGTGCTGCTCACCGTGCCCGACGACGTGCTGCCCGGCCTTGTCGAGGGCCTGGCGAGCACCGGCGCCGTACGCCCCGGGCAACTGCTCGTGCACACCTCCGGGCGGTACGGGGCCGGGGTGCTGGAGCCCGCCACCCGTGCGGGCGGGCTGCCGCTCGCGCTGCACCCCGCGATGACCTTCACCGGCACCGCCGTCGACGTCCAGCGCCTCGCCGGCTGCTCCTTCGGCGTCACCGCGCCCGGCGAGCTGCGTACGGCGGCGGAGGCGCTGGTCGTGGAGATGGGCGGCGAGCCGGAGTGGGTGGAGGAGGCGGCCCGGCCGCTGTACCACGCGGCGCTCGCCATCGGCGCCAACCACCTCGTCACGCTGGTGTCGCAGTCGATGGAGCTGCTGACCAAGGCGGGTGTCAGCGCCCCCGACCGGATGCTGGGACCGCTGCTGGGCGCCGCCCTCGACAACGCGCTGCGCAGCGGCGACGCCGCGCTCACCGGACCGGTCGCGCGCGGCGACGCGGGCACCGTGGCGGCGCACATCGCGGAGCTGCGCGTGCACGCGCCGCAGGCCGTGCCCGCGTACGTCGCGATGGCCCGGGCGACGGCGGACCGCGCGCTCGCGGGCGGGCTGCTCAAGCCGGAGCTGGCCGAGGACCTGCTCGGGGTCCTCGCCGACGGAGGACGCTGAAGGACGGCGACGATGACCGCTCTACTCGTACACCAAGCCGCGGATCTGCCGGAGCCGCCGGGGGCGCATGAGCCCCCGGAGGCGCCCGGTCGAGCGCCCGAACGCCCGGCGCGCGCCGTGGTGATGACCATGGGCGCGCTGCACGAGGGCCACGCCGCCCTCGTCCGCGCGGCCCGCGCCGAGGTGGGCCCGTCCGGGCAGGTCGTGGTCACCGTCTTCGTCAACCCGCTGCAGTTCGGCCCCGGCGAGGACCTGGACCGCTACCCCCGCACCCTCGACGCGGACGTCCTGCTCGCGGGCAAGGAGGGCGCGGACGTCGTCTACGCGCCGTCCGCCGGCGAGGTGTATCCGGGCGGCGAGCCACACGTGCGCATCAGCGCCGGGCCCATGGGGGAGCGGCTGGAGGGCGCGTTCCGCCCGGGGCACTTCGACGGCGTGCTGACCGTCGTCGCCAAACTGCTGCACCTCACGCGGCCGGACGTGGCGCTGTACGGGCAGAAGGACGCCCAGCAGCTCGCCCTGATCACGCGGATGGTGCGCGACCTCGACTTCCCGGTACGGATCCTCGGCGTGCCGACCGTCCGCGAGCCGGACGGGCTCGCGCTGTCCAGCCGCAACGTCTACCTCTCCGCGCCGGAGCGCCGCACCGCGCTCGCGCTGTCGCGTGCGCTGTTCGCGGCGCGCACCGCAGCGGGCGGCCCGCGGGAAGCGCTGACCGCAGCACAGTCTGTGTTGCACGACGCGGGTGCGCTGACGCCCCCGCTGGAGCTGGACTACGCCGCCCTGGTGGACCCGGCGGACTTCACGCCGGTCACGGACGGCACGGCACAGGACGCGGCCGGTGCGGCACAGGAGGGCGGCACCGCCCACGAGGCCGTCCTCGCCGTCGCCGCAAAGGTCGGCGCCACCCGTCTCATCGACAACATCCGCCTCACCTTCGGAGGTGCCAGGTGACCGCGATACGGCTCGGAGCCCCCGCCCCCGGCTGGGTGCTGGACACCGACGTCGTCGTGGTCGGCTCCGGCGTCGCCGGCCTCACCGCCGCGCTGCGCTGCGCCGAGGCGGGCCGGCGGGTCGCCGTCGTCACCAAGGCCAATCTCGACGACGGCTCCACCCGCTGGGCCCAGGGCGGCATCGCCGCGGCCCTCGGCGACGGCGACACCCCCGAGCAGCACCTCGCCGACACCCTCGTCGCCGGCGCCGGGCTGTGCGACGAGGACGCCGTACGCACCCTCGTCACCGAGGGCCCCGCCGCCGTACGCCGCCTCATCGCCACCGGCGCCGCCTTCGACACCGACCCCGCCACCGGCGCCATCGAGCTGACCCGCGAAGGCGGCCACCACCGCCGCCGCATCGCCCACGCGGGCGGCGACGCGACCGGCGCGGAGGTCTCCCGCGCGCTGGTCGAAGCGGTGCGCGAGGCGGGCATCGAAACCGTCGAGCACGCACTCGTACTCGATCTGATCAAGGACGCGGAAGGGCGCGCCGCGGGCGTCACGTTGCACGTCATGGGGGAGGGCGCGCGCGACGGCGTGGGCGCCGTACACGCCCCCGCCGTGGTACTCGCCACCGGCGGTATGGGCCAGGTCTTCTCCGCCACCACCAACCCGGCCGTCTCCACCGGCGACGGCGTCGCGCTCGCGCTGCGCGCCGGCGCGGAGGTGTCGGACCTGGAGTTCGTGCAGTTCCACCCGACGGTGATGTTCCTGGGCCCGGACGCGCAGGGCCAGCAGCCGCTGGTCTCCGAGGCGGTACGGGGCGAGGGCGCCCATCTCGTCGACGCGGACGGCGTGCGGTTCATGGTGGGGCAGCACGAGCTGGCGGAGCTGGCGCCGCGCGACATCGTGGCCAAGGGCATCACGCGGCGCATGCGCGAGCAGGGCGCCGACCACATGTACCTCGACGGGCGGCACTTCGGCGCGGAGATGTGGAAGCAGCGCTTCCCGACGATCTTCGCGGCCTGCCGCGCCCACGGCTTCGACCCGGTCCACGACCTCGTCCCGGTCGCCCCCGCGGCCCACTACGCCTCCGGCGGCGTCGTCACGGACCTGCGCGGCCGCACGAGCGTCCCGGGCCTCTACGCCTGCGGCGAGGTGGCCTGTACGGGCGTGCACGGCGCGAACCGGCTGGCGTCCAACTCCCTGCTGGAGGGCCTGGTCTTCGCCGAGCGCATCGCGGCGGATGTCGCGGCCGCGCCCGTACCGGAGGAGCCGACCGCGCCGGAGGAGAAGAGTCCGCCCCGGGAGATCCCCCTCCTGCCGCAGGACGCGCGCGCGGACGTCCAGCGCGTCATGACCGCAGGCGCCGGCGTCCTGCGCTCCGCCGCCAGCCTGGACGAGGCCGCCGCGGCACTGGGCGCGATACGCGACACCGCGCGCCCCGCCCCCGCGGCGCCGTGCGTGGAGACCTGGGAGGCGACCAACCTGCTGCTCGTCGCGCAGGTCCTCGTCGAGTGCGCCAGGCGCCGTGCCGAGACCCGCGGCTCGCACTGGCGCGAGGACCACGCCGACCGCGACGACGCCGGCTGGGCCCGCCACTTCCTCGTCACCCTGACCCCCGACCCCGTACGCCCCGAAAGCCCCGCGCGCGCCGAGAACCCCGCAGGCCCCGCAGCCCTCGCGGACCCCGTACGCCCCCAAGACCCCGCACACCCCGTACTCGCCGTCCGGACCACGGCCGGCACCGCCTTCCACCGGGAGAACCCGTGAGCAGCACCCCAGAGCCCCACCGACCCCAGCCCGTGGAGCTGACGCTCCTGCCCCTCGGCGGCCCGGACGACGGCGCCGACGCAGGTGGCTGCGGCGACGCCTGCGGCTGCGGGGCAGGCGACGGTGCTGCCGGCGCGGCGTACGGCCACGACCCCCTGGAGTGCGGCCTCGACCCCGCTCTCGCCCAGCTTCTCGTCGACGAGGGCCTCGACCCCGTCTACGTCGAGGACGTCGCCCACCTCGCCGTCGAGGAGGACCTCGATCACGGCGTGGACGTGACGACCGTCGCGACCGTCCCGGAAGACGCCGTCGCCACCGGCGACTTCACCGCCCGCGAGGCCGGCGTCGTCGCCGGCCTGCGCGTCACCGAGGCGGTGCTGTCCGTCGTCTGTACTGATGACATGGAAGTCGAGCGGCACGCGGAGGACGGCGACGTCGTCGCGGCCGGACAGCCGCTGCTGACGGTCCGTACCCGCACGCGCGACCTCCTGACCGCCGAACGCAGCGCGCTCAACCTCCTTTGCCGCCTGTCCGGAATCGCCACCGCCACCCGCGCCTGGGCCGACGCCCTGGAGGGCACCGCCGCGAAGGTCCGCGACACCCGCAAGACGACGCCGGGACTGCGCGCGCTGGAGAAGTACGCGGTGCGCTGCGGCGGCGGCGTCAACCACCGCATGTCGCTGTCGGACGCCGCGCTGGTCAAGGACAACCACGTGGTCGCGGCGGGCGGCCTGGCCGAGGCGTTCCGGCTGGTACGGGCCGAGTTCCCGGACCTGGACGTGGAGGTGGAGGCGGACACCCTGCACCAGGTGCGCGAGGCCGTGGACGCGGGCGCCGACCTCATCCTGCTGGACAACTTCACGCCCGTGGAGACCGAGGAGGCCGTCGCGCTGGTCGCCGGCCGCGCCCGGCTGGAGTCCTCCGGGCGGCTGACGCTCGACAACGCGCGCGCGTACGCGGAGACGGGCGTCGACTACCTGGCCGTGGGGGCGCTCACCCACTCCACCCCCATCCTCGACATCGGCCTCGACCTGCGTGAGGGGGGCGACGGCTAGATGCTCCTCACCATCGACGTCGGGAACACCCATACCGTCCTCGGCCTCTTCGACGGCGAGGAGATCGTCGAGCACTGGCGCATCTCCACCGACGCACGCCGCACCGCCGACGAACTGGCGGTGCTGCTGCAGGGCCTGATGGGCATGCACCCGCTGCTCGGCGAGGAGCTGGGCGACGGCATCAACGGCATCGCCATCTGCTCCACCGTCCCCTCGGTGCTGCACGAACTGCGCGAGGTCACCCGCCGCTACTACGGCGACGTCCCCTCCGTGCTCGTCGAGCCGGGCGTGAAGACCGGCGTACCCGTGCTGATGGACAACCCCAAGGAAGTCGGTGCCGACCGGATCATCAACGCCCTGGCGGCGGCCGAGCTGTACGGCGGCCCGGCCATCGTCGTCGACTTCGGTACCGCGACGACGTTCGACGCGGTCAGCGAGCGCGGCGAGTACGTCGGCGGGGTCATCGCGCCGGGCATCGAGATCTCCACGGAGGCGCTGGGTGTACGCGGCGCGCAGCTGCGCAAGATCGAGCTGGCCCGGCCGCGTTCGGTGATCGGCAAGAACACGGTCGAGGCGATGCAGTCCGGCATCCTCTACGGGTTCGCGGGCCAGGTCGACGGCGTGGTCAACCGGATGGCGGCGGAGCTGGCCGACGACCCGGACGAGGTCACGGTCATCGCGACGGGCGGGCTGGCGCCGATGATGCTCGCCGACTCCTCGGTGATCGACGAGCACGAGCCGTGGCTGACGCTGGTCGGCCTCCGCCTGGTCTACGAGCGGAACGTCTCGACCACCTGACGGGTACGCGGCAGCGGCGCGCCCGCGGCGATAGCCCGTTCCGCGCGCCTTCGCGCTATAAGCCCCATTCAGGGCCTAAAGTCGGATTATGCCTACGCCATACGGTTCCCGAGGCGGTGTGGCGCTCAGCGCCGACGAGCTCCGCGTCGTGCGTGACGCGCTGGCCATCGCCATCGAGTCGAGTTGGGGCCTGCCCAGGCCCGCCAGGGGTGACGGAACGAAGCCGGCCGCCGCGCCGGCGGTCCCGCGCGCTGCCGTCGTACGGGACTGTACGGAGCTGGCCGCGGCGTTGGACGAGGCGGTGGCCGAGGCGGACCGGATGCGCCTGTTCCGTAACGCCGACCTCGCCCGCTACCGCGCCGCGCTCCCCGGCTGTGCCTCCGGCTACGCGGAGTTGCTGCACGACGCACTGGCCGCCGGCTACGCGCCGCGGCAGGCGGACGTGGCCGCGCTGCGCGCCCTGTGCGACGAGCCGGCGGACTCGGGCGTGGCGGAACGCCGGCGCCGGCTGCTGCGGCGCTGTGAGGCGCTGACGGCCGCCCAGGTACCGCCCGGCCGCCGCCCGGAGCGGTCCGTGCCGTCGGCGCCCACGGTGCCCCCGGCACCGGCGGCTCCGGCAGGGCCCTCGGTGCCGGAGCCGCCGCCCGTGCCGTCCCCGCTCCTCCCGCGCCCCGCGCTGCGCGCCCTGCCCGGCGGCCGGGCCCCCCGGGCCGCGCAGGGGTCCGAGGACTCGGAGCCCACCCCGGCCCGGCAGCCCCGCAAGCCCGGCGAGCAGCCGCAGCGCCCGCCGCGCGAGAAGAGCCCCCCGGAGCGGCAGCCCGCGCCCCCGGGCCGGCCCGTGCCCACCCCCGCCGAGGTCTTCCCGCCCCGCCGCCGCCCGGCCCCGCGCCCGGAGCACCTGCTACGCCCCCACTCGGCCCGTACGGCCTGACCTCCGCCCTCCCGTACGGGCCCGGCCCCCGCTCCCGTGCGCCCCGGTCCCCGGCGCACCTCCACCCCTCCCGCAAACCCGCCACCCCCGCCGGGCTACGCTGGAGCCCGCGGCACCTCCGCGGCGCCCGCGCCCAGTAGCCCGCAACGATGGATGGCTCTCATGGATTACCTCTCCGCGCTGCTTCCGTCGACCGTCATGGCCGTCGCCTTCACCGTGATGATCGTGACGATCGTCAAGAACCAGGGCGGGCCCAACAAGGCCAAGGAAGACGCCGCCGTCGACGCCGCATTCGCGCAGGCGGAAGCGGCGAAGCAGAAGTCCGCCGAGTAGCGCGGAGTAACCCCTCACTCCGGCGTCGGGCGCACCTCCGCCGCCCGAATCGCCACGCCCGCCGCTCCGTTCCCCGTCCCAATCGCCCCATTGTTCACGCTCCTGTGGGTATTGTGCTGGCGTGGTCCGGCCATTGGGAGAGCTCGAAGACACGGTCATGACCCGGGTGTGGGAGTGGAACCGCCCGGTCACGGTCCGGGAAGTGCTGGAAGACCTCCGGCAGGAACGCCCTCTCGCGTACACCACCGTCATGACCGTAATGGACAACCTCCACCAGAAGGGCTGGCTGCGCCGCGCCCCCGAAGGCCGCGCCTATCGATATGAAGCGGTCTCCACCCGGGCCGCCTACTCCGCCGCACTCATGAACGAGGCGTGGGCCGCCAGCGACAATCCGGCGGCCGCGCTTGTCGCGTTCTTCGGCATGATGTCGCCGGCCCAGCTCGAAGCCCTGCGCGATGCGCTACGCGTCGTGTCGCTGGACTCACCCGGTGGCACCGAAGCCGGTGGCGGCGAAGGAAGCACGTGACGATAGCGTCATGTCATGCCCAGCGATTCTTACGGGGTCACCATCCGGCGTGCCCGCACCTCGGATGTCCGGGCCATCCGGCGGCTGCTCGACCCCTACGTGCACCGTGACATCCTTCTCGACAAAGCCACCGTGACGCTTTACGAGGACATCCAGGAGTTCTGGGTCGCCGAGCGCGACACGGACGCCGCGGTGGTCGGCTGCGGGGCGCTGCACGTGATGTGGGAGGACCTCGCGGAGGTGCGTACGCTGGCCGTGGATCCGGCCCGCAAGGGCACCGGCATCGGCCACCAACTCCTTGACAAGTTGCTGCACACCGCCCGCTGGCTCGGTGTCAGCCGAATTTTCTGCCTCACGTTCGAAGTGGACTTCTTCGCCAAGCACGGCTTCGTCGAGATCGGTGAGACTCCGGTGGACCAGGACGTCTACAGTGAGCTGCTGCGCTCGTATGACGAGGGCGTTGCCGAGTTCCTGGACCTGGAGCGGGTGAAGCCCAACACCCTCGGCAACAGCAGGATGCTGCTGCATCTCTGATGGCGCTATGTCCGAATCGCGAAGATATTGTTGAGCGAGTTCTCCGGCAGGGTTTGAGTTTTTCGCTGAAAAGCGGTTTGCTTTCGCCAGCACACATTGTTCCGATGAAAGGGAAGCCCGGTGGCTCAGAAGGTACAGGTCCTTCTTGTTGATGATCTCGATGGCGGTGAGGCAGACGAGACCGTGACGTTCGCTCTCGACGGCAAGTCCTACGAGATCGACCTCACCACTGCCAACGCGGAAAAGCTGCGCTCCGCTCTGGAGCAGTACGTGAAGAGCGGCCGCAGGACGGGTGGCCGCGCTACGAAGCGTTCTCGCGGCGGGGCGTCCGGCAGCCAGGACACGGCGAAGATCCGCGCGTGGGCGAAGGAGCAGGGATACGAGGTCAGCGAGCGTGGCCGTGTTCCGGCGAACATCCGCGAGGCATACGAAAAGGCGAACGGCTGACGTTCAGGGCGAGGCGGTGGCAGGCCGTCGCCGCCGCGCTCACCAGCCGTACCAGATCCGGCCGGTCCGTAACCCGGTTCCGCGCCGGCACGGCATCGCCGTCCGCGTACCCCCTGTCCCCATCCCTTTCGACAGCGTCCCGGACGACGTCTTCGACGCCATCGGCGTCATCTCCTACGCCCTCCCCGTCCACGACTCCGCCCCCGCGGCCGGCCCCCGTGTCCACGGGCAGCCGCACCGCGGGGAGCCGCGCCAGCGCCGCCCGGCCCGGCGGGCGCAGCCACAGCGTCGGCGGCCAGCTCCGTACCGCCGCCGGCGCCGCGCTCAGATCCAGCGGGATGCCGCCCCACTCCAGCCAGTCCAGCAGCCCCGGCAGCTCCGCCGCGCCGCCCTCGGCGATCAGGAAGCGCATGCGGCCGCCGGTCAGCCCCACGGGGCCTGTGGCAGGCCGCCGGCGCAGCACCGCCCAGCCCGCCTCCGACGGCATCTCCAGCACGTCGCAGCGCAGCGCTCCGGACGGCAGCACACCGGCTGGGGGCGCCTGAGCGGCGGCCTCGCCGTCCGCCTCCGCACCCGGCCCTTTCCGGCCGCGCGCGCCGCTTCCGCCCGCCGGGGCGGGCCTGCCCTGCGGGCCGGTCTGGCGCGGGATCACGGGGCCGGTCACACCGTGAGCAACGGGGTCGCACCCGCGTTGGTTACGACATGTGTCATCCCGGTCGCATAGCGCGTTACTTCTTCCCCGCATCAGCGTCCACAGGCGTTCCACCGTGTTCGCCGTCAGCGCAGTGAAGAGGCCGGAAAATCTGATGGCACTGCCCATGACGCGGGTAAGACTTGGCTAGTGGTGCTGGTGAGAGCGGTGGCTTCGGCAGGCTTCGGCAGGGTCGGCGGGCGGCGTTCGCCATGGGCGTAGCGGCATTGAGAGTATTCGCCTGGCCTGCGGGAACATCGTCTCGCACCATCGGGTTGGAGCAGTAGTCGGATGCCCGGTGCAGGAGACTGACGGAGTCAGCGTCCGGGTGTCGGCAGTTGGAATGAGCGGTCCCCGCTTGCGGGACTAAGCTGCGGAAGGACAGGGAGGGGAACGTCCCCGATCTGCCTGACCGCTCTGAGGAGCGATTAACGATGTTCGAGAGGTTCACCGACCGCGCGCGGCGGGTTGTCGTCCTGGCTCAGGAAGAAGCCCGGATGCTCAACCACAACTACATCGGCACCGAGCACATCCTCCTGGGCCTGATCCACGAGGGTGAGGGTGTCGCCGCAAAGGCCCTGGAGAGCCTCGGGATCTCGCTCGAGGCGGTCCGCCAGCAGGTGGAGGAGATCATCGGCCAGGGCCAGCAGGCCCCGTCCGGCCACATCCCCTTCACGCCCCGGGCGAAGAAGGTCCTGGAGCTGTCGCTCCGCGAGGCCCTTCAGCTCGGGCACAACTACATCGGTACGGAGCACATCCTGCTCGGCCTCATCCGCGAGGGCGAGGGCGTCGCCGCCCAGGTCCTCGTGAAGCTGGGCGCCGACCTGAACCGGGTGCGGCAGCAGGTCATCCAGCTGCTCTCCGGCTACCAGGGCGGCAAGGAGACCGCCACGGCCGGCGGCCCCGCCGAGGGCACGCCGTCGACGTCCCTGGTGCTCGACCAGTTCGGACGGAACCTCACGCAGGCCGCCCGCGAGTCCAAGCTCGACCCGGTCATCGGGCGCGAGAAGGAGATCGAGCGGGTCATGCAGGTGCTGTCCCGCCGGACGAAGAACAACCCCGTCCTCATCGGCGAGCCCGGCGTCGGCAAGACCGCCGTCGTCGAGGGACTGGCGCAGGCCATCGTCAAGGGCGAGGTGCCCGAGACGCTGAAGGACAAGCACCTCTACACCCTGGACCTCGGCGCCCTGGTCGCGGGCTCCCGCTACCGCGGTGACTTCGAGGAGCGCCTGAAGAAGGTGCTCAAGGAGATCCGCACCCGCGGCGACATCATCCTGTTCATCGACGAGCTGCACACCCTGGTGGGCGCGGGGGCCGCCGAGGGCGCGATCGACGCGGCGAGCATCCTCAAGCCGATGCTGGCCCGCGGCGAGCTGCAGACCATCGGCGCCACCACGCTCGACGAGTACCGCAAGCACCTGGAGAAGGACGCGGCCCTGGAGCGCCGCTTCCAGCCGATCCAGGTCGCGGAGCCGTCGCTGCAGCACACCATCGAGATCCTCAAGGGTCTGCGCGACCGGTACGAGGCGCACCACCGGGTGTCCATCACGGACGCCGCCCTGGTCGCCGCGGCCCAGCTCGCCGACCGGTACATCTCCGACCGCTTCCTTCCGGACAAGGCGATCGACCTGATCGACGAGGCGGGCTCGCGCATGCGCATCCGCCGGATGACCGCGCCGCCGGACCTGCGGGAGTTCGACGAGAAGATCGCCGACGTGCGGCGCGAGAAGGAGTCCGCGATCGACTCGCAGGACTTCGAGCTGGCCGCCGGCCTGCGCGACAAGGAGAAGCAGCTCCTGGCGCAGAAGGCGCAGCGGGAGAAGGAGTGGAAGGCCGGCGACATGGACGTCGTCGCCGAGGTGGACGAGGAGCTCATCGCCGAGGTCCTGGCCACCGCCACCGGCATCCCGGTCTTCAAGCTGACCGAGGAGGAGTCCTCGCGGCTGCTGCGCATGGAGGACGAGCTGCACAAGCGCGTCATCGGGCAGGAGGACGCCATCAAGGCGCTCTCCCAGGCCATCCGGCGTACGCGGGCGGGCCTGAAGGACCCGAAGCGCCCCGGCGGTTCGTTCATCTTCGCCGGCCCGTCCGGCGTCGGTAAGACGGAGCTGTCGAAGACGCTGGCGGAGTTCCTCTTCGGTGACGAGGACGCGCTCATCCAGCTCGACATGTCGGAGTTCAGCGAGAAGCACACCGTCTCGCGGCTGTTCGGCTCCCCGCCCGGCTACGTCGGGTACGAGGAGGGCGGTCAGCTCACGGAGAAGGTGCGCCGGAAGCCGTTCTCGGTCGTCCTCTTCGACGAGGTCGAGAAGGCCCACCCGGACATCTTCAACTCGCTGCTGCAGATCCTGGAGGACGGTCGCCTGACCGACTCCCAGGGCCGGGTCGTGGACTTCAAGAACACGATCATCATCATGACGACCAACCTCGGCACCAAGGACATCTCCAAGGGCTTCGGCCTGGGGTTCGCCGCCGGGGGCGACGTCAAGTCCGGCTACGAGCGGATGAAGTCCAAGGTCAGCGAGGAGCTCAAGCAGCACTTCCGGCCGGAGTTCCTCAACCGTGTGGACGACATCGTGGTCTTCCACCAGCTCACCAGGGACGACATCATCGAGATCGTCGACCTGCGGCTGGCCGAGCTGGACAACCGGCTCAAGGACCGCGACATGGCCATCGAGCTCTCCACCGAGGCCAAGGACCTGCTGTCCAAGCGGGGCTTCGACCCGGTGCTGGGCGCCCGGCCGCTGCGCCGCGCGATCCAGCGGGAGATCGAGGACGTGCTCTCGGAGAAGATCCTCTTCGGCGAGCTGCGCCCGGGCCACATCGTGGTGGTCGACATCGAGGGCGAGGGTGACGACGCGACGTTCACCTTCCGCGGCGAGGAGAAGTCGGCGCTGCCCGACGCCCCGCCGGTCGACGCCGCCGCGGGCGGCGCGGGCCCGAACCTGAGCAAGGAGGCGTGAGCCCGTAGCGGCTCGGCTTCCGACGCACGACACAGAGCCGCCCCGGACCGTGTGGTCCGGGGCGGCTCTGCGTGTACGGGCCGGGTGCCCCGGGCGCGTACAGGCGCCTACGGGTGTGCACGAGACGGCCCCGTACGACTCGGGGCCCGGCGCTGCGGGCGCCGGCGGTCAGCCCTTGTACGCGGACGTCACCAGTTCCTGCGCGACCTCCAGGCAGGCGAGCCGCTTCTCCTCCGGGTCGCCCTTGGCGTCGTCCAGGGCGAACATCCCCGCGTGCATGGTGAAGATCGCCGCGATGCTGCGGGCCTGGTCCCTCAGGTCGGCGTCCTCGTCGCGGAGCATTCCGACGATGTCGCCCATGCGCGCCTTGAAGGTCTCGCCGAGGCTCAGGTCGCGGATGCTCGCCTGGTTCTCCTGCATGAACCGGAAGAGCGTGTCGCCGCCGGCGAGCAGCGTGCTGTAGCGCGCCAGCAGCTCCAGCCGGGTCTCCAGCGTGGCCGGCTGGGTCCGCCCCCAGGCGATCAGCTCGTCGACCCGCCCGAAGTGGTCCTCGACCAGGCTGACGAGGATGTCTTCCTTGGTCTTGAAGTGGTAGTACAGCGCGGCCTTGGTGACGTCGAGCCGTTCGGCGATCTCGCGCAGGGAAGTCTTGTCGTAGCCCTTGTCGGCGAAGAGCTCCAGCGCCACGTCCTGAATGCGCTGGCTGGTGTCACTCCTGGTCGTGACCATGATCCCTGCTTCCGTCAGATGCTTACTTGACGCCCGGCAAGTAGCGGCGTACGTTCACATCGTACCCACTAGCCGGGCGGCAAGTAAGTAGGGAGAGGGGTCATGGCGGACAAGGATCAGGAGGCGGTTCCAGCGCCGCCGCGGAACATCAGAGTGATCATGCTCGGCCTGATGATCACGATGATGCTCGCGATGCTCGACAACCTGATCGTCGGCACCGCGATGCCCACGATCGTCGGCGAGCTCGGCGGCCTGAACCACCTCGCCTGGGTGGTCACCGCGTACACCCTGGCCATCGCCGTCTCCACGCCGCTGTGGGGCAAGTTCGGCGACCTCTATGGCCGCAAGGGCATCTTCATGTCCTCGATAGTCCTCTTCCTGATCGGCTCCGCCCTGTCCGGCATGGCCCAGGACATGGGTCAGCTCATCGCCTTCCGCGCGGTCCAGGGCCTGGGCGGCGGCGGTCTCATCGTCGGCGTGATGGCGATCATCGGCGACCTGGTACCGCCCCGCGAACGCGGCCGGTACCAGGGCATGATGGCCGCCGTCATGGGCATCGCCACCATCGGCGGCCCGCTGGTGGGCGGGACGATCACCGACCACCTCGGCTGGCGCTGGGCCTTCTACATCAACCTGCCGCTCGGTGCGGTCGCCCTCTTCGTCATCTCCACCGTGCTGCACCTGCCGAAGAAGCGCGTCAAGGCGCGCGTGGACTACACCGGCGCCGCCCTGCTCTCCATCGGGCTGACGGCACTGGTGCTGGTGACCTCCTGGGGCGGTACGGAGTACGACTGGGGGTCGGCGCAGATCGTCGGCCTGGCCGTGCTCGGCGCCGCCTCGCTGGCCGCCTTCGGCTGGGCCGAGACCCGCGCCGCAGAACCGATCATCCCGCTGCGTATCTTCCGCAACCCCAACTTCACGCTGATGAACGTGATCGGCTTCATCGTCGGCTTCGTGATGTTCGGGGGCGTGACCTTCCTGCCGCTGTTCCAGCAGAGCGTCCAGGGCGCCTCGGCCACCAACTCCGGCCTGCTGCTCCTGCCGATGATGCTGCCGGTCATGATCGTCTCGCTCTTCGTCGGCCGGGCCACGACCAGGACCGGGCGCTACAAGATCTACCCGATCATCGGCGGCGCCGCCCTGATCGCCGGGATGTACCTGCTGTCCACGATGGACACCGACACCTCCCGCCTGACCTCCGGGCTCTACATGGCCGTGATGGGCGCCGGCCTGGGCTTCATGATCCAGATGTCGATGCTCGTCGGGCAGAACAGCCTGGAGATGCGCGACATGGGCGCCGGCAGCTCCACGATCACCCTGACCCGCACCATCGGCGGCTCCTTCGGCGTCGCGCTGATGGGCGCCGTCTTCAGCAGGCGGGTCGCCGACACGATGGCCGAGGAGGCCGGTCCCGCGGGCGGGAAGGCGGCGGGCAGCGGCGGGCAGTTGACCCCGGAGCGGATCGAGCAACTGCCGACGCAGATCAGGGAGGCGTACCTGAACGCCGTCTCGAACGGCACCCACCAGGTCTTCCTCTGGGGAGCGGCGATCGCGGCACTCGGGTTCCTCGCCGCCTGGTTCGTCAGGGAGGTCCCGCTGCGCGGGGCCGCCCCGGCGAAGGATGACGCCGGACCGGCCGGGGACGCCGGTCCGGACTCCGCGCAAGCGGAGGCGGAGGCCCCGGTGAAGGTCTGAGCGGACCGGGGCCCCGAGGACGGGCCGCGCGCCTCCCGCAGTAGCGGGCCGGGGGCGCGCGGCCCTTCTGTGTGCGTACGGGCCGGAAGGCCGGCGGCGTACGCAGACGGGGGCCGCGGGGCGTCGGGCGGCGGGGCGGCATGCGCGGCGGGCCCGTTGTCGGTGGGGCGTGCCATGCTCGAAGAGTGCTTCGCCCCGACCTGCGCGCTCTTCGCAGCGCCAAGGACGCCATGGACCGCGACTGGGCCGACCCGGCCCTCGACCTGGACGCGGTGGCGACGCACGCCGGTTACTCCCGGTATCACTTCATCCGCGCCTTCAAGGCCGCCTACGGCGAGACCCCCGGGCAGTACCTGACGCGCCGCCGCCTGGAGCGCGCCGAGCACCTGCGTACGTGCAACCTCGCCGTCACGGAGATCTGCCACCTGGTCGGCTTCTCCTCCCTCGGCACGTTCTCCGCCAGCTTCAAGCGGCGTACGGGCCTCCCTCCGAGCGCGTACCGCGATGCGCACGTGGGCCGCGGGACCGCGCTCATACCCGGCTGCTTCGCGCTGCTGTGGGCCGGCGGGTTCGACCCGCGGAGCAGGGAGCGCAACTCTGAGGAAGCGGGCTGAGGGCGCCCCTGCCTACGGTGGCCGCAGTACCGAAGCACCACCCCACCAGGGAGAACGTCATGATCACGAACCTGGCCATCACCACCGTGTGGACCACCGACCAGGAGCGCAGCCGCGACTTCTTCGCCGACAAGCTCGGCTTCGAGATCCGCGACGACATCGAGATGGGCGAGGGCGTGCGCTGGATCACGGTCGGCGTCCCCGGCCAGCCGGACGTCATGCTGGCCCTCATGCGGACCACGGGACCCGGCCTCGACCCGGAGTCGGCGGAGGCGCTGACGACGCTCGTCGACAAGGGCGTGCTGGGCGCCGGCGCGTTCCACACCGACGACTGCCGGGCGACGTACGAGAAGCTGCGGGCCCGCGGCGTCGACTTCGTCCAGGAGCCGCAGGAGCGGCCGTACGGGATCGAGGCGATCTTCCGCGACGACAGCGGCAACTGGTACTCGCTGACGCAGCGGCAGGAGGGCGGACTGGATCACAGCAAGCCCTGGGCCTGACGCCGCGGGGTCGCCTCCGGCGCGCGCGGTCGGTTGCCCGCGCCGGCGGGACGGGCCGGCGCACCACGGGGCCGGCGGGTGCCGGATTGCGGGGCGTGCTGCGGCGGTGGAGCCCGTCGGGGCATCCCCGTCGGCAGATACCGGGTGGCCCCGCCGCTGCCCGCTGCCCGGGGGCGGCAGGCGGCGGCGTCAGCCCTGCGGCAGCCGGTACAGCCCGTCCGCCAGCGGCTCCACCAGCCCGTCCGACACCAGGCCGTCCAGCGCCCGCGCCCGCTGTACGGGCTCGTGCCAGACGGCGTCGAGCCGCTGCTGCGGCACCGGCCCGTCCGCGTCCCGCAGGACGGCCAGCAGCCGGCCGCGCACCTGGCGGTCCGTCCCGGCGTACGTCTGCGTGCGCCGCGGCGGGCCCGCGTGCGCCGGGTGTCCCGCGAGCCGCCAGGCGCAGAGCGTCGCCACCGGGCAGTTGCCGCAGTCGGGCTTGCGGGCCGTACAGACGAGCGCGCCCAGTTCCATCGTCGCGGCGCCCCAGCGGGCCGCCTCGGCGTCCTCGTCCGGCAGCAGCTCGCGCGCGACGCGGCGCTCCACGGCGGTCGTCGCCCCGGGCGGGAACTCGGTGCCGCCGACCAGCCGGGCGTAGACCCGGCGGACGTTGGTGTCGAGCACGGCGTGCCGCTGCCCGTACGCGAAGGAGGCCACGGCGGCGGCGGTGTACTCGCCGATGCCGGGCAGTGCGAGGAGCTGCGCGTGCCGCTTGGGCACGTCGCCGTTGTGCCGCTCCTTTATCGCGGTGGCGGCGGCGTGCAGGCGCAGTGCACGGCGCGGGTAGCCGAGCCGGCCCCAGGCGCGGACGGCCTCACCGGGCGCCTCGGCGGCCAGGTCGGCGGGGCGGGGCCAGCGCTTCACCCACTGCGTGTAGACGGGGAGCACGCGGCTCACCGGCGTCTGCTGCAGCATGAACTCGCTGACCATGACGCCCCAGGGACCGGCTTCCGGCCGGCGCCACGGCAGGTCGCGGGCGTGCTCGTGGAACCACTGGAGGACTGGCCCGTGCAGCGCCGCGGGCTCGGGCGCAGACGCGGGCGCGGCGCCGGCGGGGGCGGGCGCGGATGCGGTACTAGCTGTGGTCGCAGTCATGGCACCCCTGATCCTGGCACAGAAAGGGGCGGCCCCCCGGGCAGCGCCGGGGGTCTTGCGTGTTGTGCCGCGGCGGACGCGCGAAGAGGCCGGGGTGCCGGTGCGTGGAGCGGACGACGAGACTCGAACTCGCGACCCCCACCTTGGCAAGGTGGTGCTCTACCAACTGAGCTACGTCCGCACGCCTCTTGGGGCGGTTTCCCACTATACCCGCGTACCGAAGCCGCGGACCGGCCGCGGAGTGAGGCGATACGGGGGCGGGTGGTCGGCATGCGGTGGCGGCGCTCGCCTCACAGCCAGCCGCGTTCCCTCGCCACGCGGGCCGCCGCGTGGCGGTTCTCCGCGTCGAGCTTCGTCATGGCCGACGACAGGTAGTTCCGCACCGTCCCCGGTGTCAGCGAGGCGCGGCGGGCGATGTCCGAGACCGGGGCGCCGTCCGCCGCCAGCTCCAGGACCTCCGCCTCCCGCGGCGTCAGCGGGGAGTCGCCCGCCGCGATGGCGTCCGCCGCCAGCTCCGGGTCGACGTACCGGCCGCCCGCGTGCACCGTGCGGATCACCTCCGCCAGCCGCTGCGCCGAGACCGTCTTCGGCACGAAGCCCCGCACACCCGCGGACAGCGCCTGCTTCAGGGCACCCGGGCGGCCGTGGCTGGTGACGATCATCGCCGCGCAGCCGGGTGCCGCCGTACGCAGCGAGGCCGCCACGGCGACGCCGTCGAGCCCCGGCATCTGCAGGTCCAGCACGGCGACGTCCGGCTGATGGGCGCGGGCCATGGCCAGCGCCTCGTCGCCGCCCGCCGCCTCGGCGACGACCGTGAGGTCGTCCTCCAGCGCCAGCAGCGCGGCCAGCGCGCCGCGGATCAGGTGCTCGTCGTCGGCGAGCAGGACTCGGATCACGACGCCTCCAGGTCGATACGCGCCGCCAGCCGGAACCGCCCGCCGGTCCTGCGCTGTGCGCTCAGGGTGCCGCCCACGGCCGCCAGCCGCTCGCGCAGCCCGGTCAGTCCGGCGCCGTCGGCGGGTGTGCCGGGCTCGGAGTCGGGGGCGCCGTCGTTCTCCATGACGAGTGCGGCCACGCCGTCCGCGGCCCGGAGCGACACCGTGCACGTACGGGCGTCCGCGTGCCGCAGCACGTTCGTCGTCCCCTCGCGGACCACCCACGCGAGCGCCGACTGCACCCGCTCCGGCACCTCCCCGCGTGCGCCCGGAGCCGCCAGGTCCCCTTCGTCCACCTCGCAGTCGACGCCGGCCGCGCGCAGCACCGCGCGGGCACCGGCCAGCTCGGCGCGCAGGTCGGCGGCGCGGTAGCCCCGTACGACCGCGCGGATCTCGCGCTGCGACTCCTGCGCGACGCGCTGCACCTCGGCCATCTGGTCCGCGGCCTCGGGCCGGCCGCGCTGCGCCAGTTGGACGGCCAGCTCGCTCTTGAGCGCCATGACGGCGAGGTTGCGCCCCAGTACGTCGTGCAGGTCGCGGCCGAAGCGCAGCCGTTCCTCGGCGACGGCCAGCCGGGCCTGCACGGCGCGGGCGGCGTCGAGTTCGTCGACGAGCTTCACGCCCCACGCCGAGGACCGGTAGGTGGCGCCCATGAACGGCGCGCCCAGCGCCGTGGTGACAGCGGTGACGAGCAGCCACTTCTCGCGCGGCCCGACCACCAGCGCGGCCAGCAGGGTCCCGGCGCACAGCGCCGCGACGACCACCCCGCCGCGCCGCAGCGGCAGCGCCAGCACCAGGGGCCCGGCGGCGAACATGAGCACCCACACCAGGAACGGCCCCAGCTCCGCCGGGTCCAGCCGGTCCGTCGCGCGCAGCGCGAGGGCGGCGGCCAGCAGCGCCGAGACGACGGCGAGGTGCAGGGCGACCAGCCGGTCGGTGGGCCCCGCGGCGCCGAAAAACGGGGCGGTCAGGGAGAGCTTCACCTGCATCGTGAGGTGCGCGAGGAGCAGCACGGCGACGACGGCGAACGGTACCGCGCCCATGTCGTCGCGGGTGTTGCTCAGCCATACACCGATCAGCACCGCCTCGAAGAGCGCGAGGAAGTACATGGTGGAGACGGTGTACTGCCGCCAGCGCTCGGGCCCGCTCATGCGCCGGGCGCGCTGCAGCCGGCCGAGCACGCCGCCTCTGCGCCCCGGTCCCGGGTCCCGGTCCGGGACCGGATCCGGGCCGGGGCCCGCACCCGCGTCCGGCTCGGTCATCTGGTACGTCCCCTCCCCGGTCGACCCGCTCGGCGTGATCGCCGCATACGGCCGTACCGTACGCCCACCGCTCTCCGGTGGCCGCACGGCAGCGCGCACCCCCCTCACGCGCGCGGCTCCCACCGGAACCACCGCCGCACCGCCCACGCCCCCGCCGCGATCCACGCCACGGCCACCGCGAGCGCCTCGACGACCGCGCCGCCGCCCGGCTCCCCCGTCCAGCCGCCGCGCACCAGCTCCACCACCGGCGACAGCGGCAGCCGCTGCGCCACCTCGGCGAGCGAGTCCGGCAGCACCTCGAACGGCACGAACAGCCCCGAGCCGAACATCGACACCAGCAGCAGCGGCATGCTCGTGAGCTGCGCGCTCTCCGCCGACTTCGTCACCGCCGCGGTCGCCGCGGCCAGCACCGTCAGCATCGCCATCCCCGCCAGCACCCCCAGCACCGCCAGATGCGGCGCCTTAGGCGCAGGCGAGTCCATCGCCAGGCTCACGGCCACGGCCAGCACGAGGCACTGCGCCAGCGCCACGCACAGGGCGGGCAGCGCCGCGCCGGCGAGCAGTTCGCGGTCGGTGAGCAGGCCGGTGCGCAGCCGCTTGAGGACGAGTTCCTCGCGGCGGGCGACGTAGACGATGACGAGGTTCGCGTAGACGACGAAGATCAGCGCGAAGACGACGGCGCTCGGCAGCACGACGGTGGCCGCGGTGAGGCCGGTGTCGGACAGGTCCAGCTCCTCGACGGCGGACCGGGTGGCGAACGCGAAGCCCGCCGGGGTGACCAGGGCGCCGAAGAGCACCAGCTTGCTGCGCCACAGCAGCGTCAGCTCGGCGCGGCCGATCGCGGCCAGCCGGGCGAGCGGGCCGGGGACGTCGGCGGCGCGGTCGTCGAGGTGCGCCGGCGGGGTGGCGACGGTGGTGGCGGTCATCGGGCGTTCCTCTCGTCGGTACGGGCCGCGCCGGCGCCGTGCTGCGCGGCCGGGGCGCTCTTGCCGGGCCGCCGGTCGTCCACGGCGGCGCCCGCGATCTTCAGGAACGCCTCTTCCAGCGATGCCGACCGGGCGTCCAGACCGGCCAGCTCGACGCCGTTGTCCTGGGCCCACAGCAGCAGCCCCGTCAGCGTCCGCTGCAGCGCGCCGGTACGCAGCCGTACGGCCGTGCCCGCCAGCTCGTGCCCCGTCACGCCCAGCGCCGGTAGCGGCGGCAGGTCGCCCGGCAGCCAGCCGACGGGCAGCCGGAACGAGACGGTCGCCGGGTGCGCGCCGACGATCTCCTCGACGGTGCCGGCCGCCGCGATCCGGCCGCCGGCCATGATCGCCAGCCGGTCCGCCAGCTCCTCGGCCTCCTCCAGGTAGTGCGTGGTGAGCAGCACCGTCGTGCCGCCGGCGCGCAGTTCGCGCACCAGCTCCCACGTCGCGTGCCGCCCCTCGGCGTCGAGCCCGGTGGTCGGCTCGTCGAGGAAGAGCACCTCCGGCCGGCCGAGCAGCGCGAGCGCCAGGTCGAGCCGGCGCCGCTCGCCGCCGGAGAGCTGTGCCACCCGGACGTCCCGGCGGTCGGCGAGCCCGACCAGCTCCAGCGCCTCCGCGGTGGGCCGCGGCCGCGCCGTGCAGCCGGCCCACATCCGTACCGTCTCGGCGACCGTGAGCTGCGAGGGCATCCCGCCCTCCTGGAGCATTACGCCGGTGTACGGGCGCACCCGCCCGCGCTCGCGGTACGGGTCACGCCCCAGCACCCGTACCTCTCCTCCGCTGGGCTCCGCCAGGCCCTCCAGCAGTTCCACGGTGGAGGTCTTGCCGGCGCCGTTCGTACCCAGCAGGGCGAACAACTCGCCCTGGCGGACGGCGAAGTCGACGCCGCGTACCGCCTCGAAGTCTCCGTACGCGCGCCGCAGCCCCGCTGCGCTGATCACGTTCTCCTGTGCATGGACCATGTCTTCAGACTTCCGCCGCCGCGGGTGCCGGTGCAGTGCACGCTGTCATCGGACGCGATGACAGATGTCATGGTGCCGGGATCCCGGAGGACTTCCGGGAACACGAAAAGAGCCCCGGCCGAAGCCGGGGCCCTCACTGAGCGGACGACGAGATTCGAACTCGCGACCCTCACCTTGGCAAGGTGATGCTCTACCAACTGAGCCACGTCCGCGTGCATCCGAACAGCTCTCACCGTCCGGCGCGTGCTCCACTCTACCCCACGATTAACAGGGCTTCTGTGGCGGAGCGGGTGACAGGAATCGCACACTGCGCCTCCCTCTTGGAAAGAGGGCGCTCTACTACTGAGCTACACCCGCGTGGCCTCGGGGGGTCTCCCCTTGGCGCGTGTCCAGACTCTATCGGATCCCGGGGGGCGGATGGCAAGCCGGGCCGGTCAACGGTGCCAAGACGGCCCGGCGGAGGGCCGGATGAGGGATCCGGCCGTCCGGACACCGGGACCGTCGGGCGCCGGATAGGGCGACCGGGGGAGACGACCGGAGGAACGGCTGGAAAGAAGGCCGGCGGAGGCGGCGGCGTCAGTGGGCGGCTTCGAACGCCTCGTAGACCTTCTTCGGGATACGGCCCCTGGCCGGCACCTCCATGCCCTGCGACCCGGCCCAGGCGCGTACGGTGGCGGGGTTGGGTGCGATGTCCGTGCGGACGAAGGCCCGCCCCGACGCGGCCTGCTTCCGCCCGGCCCGCAGGAAGGGCGCCAGCGTGCTGCGCAGTTTCTTGGCGTTCGAGGCATTGAGATCGATCTCGTAAGACTTCCCGTCGAGTCCGAAGTTGACCGTCTCGGTCGCTTCTCCGCCGTCGATGTCGTCGAAGAGGCTGACCACTACGCGCTGCGCCACGAAACCGGTCCTTCCGTCGGTCGCGCCTGCCGCTTTCCTCGCCCGCCGCGACCTGCGCGGTAGACCGGGGCTGCGGGAGCGCCGGCTCATTTGATCAGTGCTTTACCCTTTGTATCGCGACGGATTCTGTTGCGGAAGTCGAGCAATTGGGCCCGCGTGTCACGTCGCAATGCGGACCCTACTTTTATCGGGCCCTTTACCCAAGTGGATATCACGGGCGATGCGGAACCGTAACCGGCCCGACCCATATCTACCCGGGTAGATTTGTCCGCAAGGTACGCTGTCGTCACCGCTTCTTCACAACCCTTACCGGGAGTAGCCAGTGGCCCGCGTCGTAGTCGACGTCATGCTCAAGCCGGAGATCCTCGACCCGCAGGGGCAGGCGGTGCAGCGCGCGCTGCCGCGCCTCGGCTTCGCCGGGATCGCGGATGTCCGCCAGGGCAAGCGCTTCGAGCTCGAAGTGGAGGGACCGGTCGACGACGCCGCCCTCGCGCAGATCAACACGATGGCCGAGACCTTCCTTGCGAACACCGTGATCGAGGACTTCACCGTACGTGTCGAGGAAGTCGCGCACGGGGGAGAGGCGAAGTGACCGCTCGTATCGGCGTCGTCACCTTTCCGGGATCTCTCGACGACCGCGACGCGCTGCGGGCCGTTCGGCTGGCGGGCGCCGAGCCGGTCCCGCTCTGGCACCGGGACAAGGATCTGCGGCAGGTCGACGCGGTCGTGCTCCCCGGCGGTTTCAGTTACGGCGACTATCTGCGGGCGGGCGCCATTTCGCGCTTTGCGCCTGTGATGGATACGGTCATCGAGCAGGCCAGGTCCGGTATGCCGGTCCTCGGCATCTGCAACGGCTTCCAGGTGCTGACGGAAACTCATCTGCTGCCCGGCGCGATGTTGCGCAACAACCACCTCCACTTCATCTGCCGTGACCAGAAGCTGCGGGTGGAGAACGCCGGCACCGCCTGGACCGCCGACTACGCCGCGGGCCAGGACATCCACATTCCGTTGAAGAACATCGACGGCCGCTACACCGCCGACGAACGTACGCTCGACGAGCTGGAGGCCACCGGCCGCGTCGTCTTCCGCTATCTGGACGGCAACCCCAACGGCTCGCTGCGCGACATCGCCGGCATCGCCAACGAGGCGGGCAACGTCGTCGGCCTCATGCCCCACCCCGAGCACGCCGTCGAAGCCCTCGTCGGCACCGGCCGCACCGACGGCCTCGGCTTCTTCACCTCGATCCTCAAGAGGCTGGTCCACGCATGACGCGCACCCCGCTGGATACCGGAGCGGAGAGGGAGCGAGTTCGCGCCCTGAGCCACGACCGTCTGGACCCCCACGCGCGAAGGAGCGAGCGAGCGTGACCCTGGACACCGTCAAGCACGCCTCCGGCAGCCCCGGCACCGAGCAGCCCTGGGCCGAACTCGGCCTGAAGCAGAACGAGTACGAGCAGATCCGCGAGATTCTCGGCCGCCGCCCGACGGGCGCCGAACTGGCCATGTACTCCGTGATGTGGTCCGAACACTGCTCATACAAATCGAGCAAGGTGCACCTCAAGCAGTTCGGCGACAAGGCCCCGCCCTCCGACGCCCTCCTCGTCGGCATCGGCGAGCAGGCGGGCGTCGTGGACGTCGGCCAGGGCTATGCCGTCACGTTCAAGGTCGAGTCGCACAACCACCCCTCGTACGTGGAGCCCTACCAGGGCGCCGCCACCGGCATCGGCGGCATCGTGCGCGACATCATCGCCATGGGCGCCCGCCCCGTCGCCGTGATGGACCCGCTGCGCTTCGGCGCCGCCGACCACCCCGACACCAAGCGCGTGCTGCCCGGCGTCGTCGCCGGCATCGGCGGCTACGGCAACTGCCTCGGCCTGCCCAACATCGGCGGCGAGGTCGTCTTCGACTCCTGCTACCAGGGAAACCCGCTGGTCAACGCCCTCTGCGTGGGCGTCATGCGGCACGAGGACATCCACCTCGCCAAGGCCGCGGGCGTCGGCAACAAGGTGATCCTCTACGGCGCCCGCACCGGCGGCGACGGCATCGGCGGCGCCTCCATCCTGGCCTCCGAGACCTTCGACGATGCCAAGCCCTCGAAGCGCCCCAGCGTGCAGGTCGGCGACCCCTTCCAGGAGAAGCTGCTCATCGAGTGCACCCTGGAGGCGTTCCACGAGGACCTCGTCGTCGGCATCCAGGACCTCGGCGCGGCCGGGCTGTCCTGCGCCACGTCCGAGCTGGCCTCCAACGGCACCGGCGGCATGCGCGTCGAACTCGACGTCGTACCGCTGCGCGACGCGACGCTCTCGCCCGAGGAGATCCTCATGAGCGAGTCGCAGGAGCGGATGTGCGCGGTGGTCGAGCCCGCGAAGGTCGACCGCTTCCTCGCCATCTGCGAGAAGTGGGACGTCACCGCCACCGTCATCGGCGAGGTCACCGACGGCGACCGGCTGGAGATCTACTGGCACGGCGAGCAGATCGTCGACGTACCGCCGCGCACCGTCGCCCACGACGGCCCGGTCTACGAGCGGCCGATGGCCCGCCCCGGCTGGCTCGACGCCCTCCAGGCCGACGACGCGGCGAAGCTCCCGCGCCCCGTGGACGGTGCCGGGCTGCGCGCGCAGGTGCTGCGGCTCGTCGGCTCGCCGAACCAGGCGGACAAGTCGTGGATCACCTCGCAGTACGACCGCTTCGTCCTCGGCAACACCGTCCTGGCACAGCCCGAGGACTCCGGCATGATCCGGATCGACGAGGAGACGGGCCTCGGCGTCGCGCTGGCCACCGACGGCAACGGCCGGTACGCCAAGCTCGACCCGTACGCGGGCGCGCAACTGGCGCTGGCCGAGTCGTACCGCAACGTCGCCGCCACCGGCGCCCGCCCGCTCGCGGTCACCGACTGCCTCAACTTCCCCTCGCCGGAGGACCCGGCGGGCATGTGGCAGTTCGCCGAGGCGTGCCGCGGCCTGGCCGACGCCTGCCGCACCCTGGGCACCCCGGTCACCGGCGGCAACGTCTCCCTCTACAACCAGACCGGCGACCAGCCGATCCACCCGACGCCGGTCGTCGGCGTGCTCGGCGTGATCGACGACGTGGCGCGGCGCACCCCGATGGCGTTCGCGAAGGAGGGCCAACTGCTCTACCTCCTCGGCGAGACGAAGGAGGAGCTGGGCGGCTCGGCCTGGTCGCAGGTGGTTCACGACCACCTCGGCGGGCTGCCGCCGGCGGTCGACCTGGAACGGGAGCGGCTGCTCGCCGAGATCCTGATCTCCGCGTCGCGCGACGGCATGATCGACGCGGCGCACGACGTGTCGGACGGCGGGCTGGTCCAGGCGGTGGTCGAGTCCTGCCTGAAGGGCGGCCACGGCGCGCGGCTGGTGGTGCCGGAGGGGCTGGATCCCGCGGTGTTCCTGTTCTCGGAGTCGCAGGGCCGCGCGGTGGTGGCGGTGCCCCGCAGCGAGGAGATGCGGTTCACGGACATGTGCGGCGCCCGCGGGCTGCCGGCGGCCCGGATCGGCGTGGTCGACGGGGACGCGGTGGAGCTGCAGGGTCAGTTCACGCTGCCGCTGGCGGAGCTGCGGGAGACGTACGAGCGGACGATCCCGGCGCTGTTCGCCTGAGTCCGGGCCGTTTCGCCACGGGGGCGGGTCAGCGCACAGGCTCCGACCCGCCCCCGAGGGCGTCCACGGCGCGGTAGATCTCGGCCTTCAGCCCCTCCGGGTCGGGTACGTGCCGCAGCGTCATCACGCCCTGCTCGGAGGCGGACTGCACGTTGAGGGTCCCGTAGCGCATGATCCGTTCCCACAGGTTGGCGCGGAACGACACGTCGTTGACGCGCGACAGGGGGATGCTGCGGCCGGACTTGGACAGGAAGCCGCTCCGCTTGTGCAGGCGCTTGGTGGTCAGGATGTACATCGTGCTGCGCCACTGCAGCAGCGGGACGAGCCAGAAGGAGCAGGCGAAGATCGCCGCCACCGCCAGCACCCCGAAGCTCGTGTACTTCCCCCAGTCCTCGTCCGTCGGCAGCCACCACACGAGCACCCCGGCGGCCACTGCGATCACACAGAGCGCGAGGAACTCGTTGACCAGCGTGGTCCAGTGCTGGCGGGTCACGTACACCAGCGACTCGTCTTCTGCGAGGTAGCGGTCGGCGATAGGCATGCGCGCATGGTGGCACACGTCCGCCTTGTCACACATGGGTCGTACGCTCCTGTCATGCCGACGGCCAAGCACAGCGGCGCCCGCAGGGCGCGTACGTACGACCCGCAGAAGACCTGGACGGCGCTCACGGCGCAGGTGCGCGCGCTGAGCGCCGCGGCGCACGCGCTGGACGAGCGCCGGCTCGCGCTGCCGTCGGGGCTGCCGGGCTGGGACGTGCGGCTGCTGCTGGCGCATGTCGTCGACGAGATCGAGACGGTGCCGCGGCTGCTCGCCGAGCCGCCTCCGGCGGCGGCGCGGGCGACGGTCGACCTGCCGCGGTGGGCGGTGTCGACGGCGGGTGTCGCGGACGACCTGGCGGCCGGCGTCGTACGGAAAGCGGAGCGCATCTCCGCCGCGTACGGGGAGGGGCCGGCGGATCTCGCCGCAGCGCTGGACGCGGCGGCGGAGCGGCTTGCGGCGGTCGCGTCGGAGGCCGTACGCACCGACCGGCTGCTGCCGCACCGCTTCGGCCCGATGTCCGCGCTCGATGCGACCGTCACCCGCCTCGTCGAACTCGTCGTGCACAGCGACGACCTGACCCGCGCCACCGGTACCGACGTCCCCCTGGACCGCGGCGCGGTCGCCGCCGCGGTCCGTGTCCTGGCGGACGCGCTGGCGGCGAAGTCCCCGGGCGCGGCGGTGGAGGTACGCATCCCGCCGTACGCGGCGATCCAGTGCATCGAGGGCCCGCGCCACACCCGGGGCACGCCGCCGAACGTGGTGGAGACCGACCCCCTGACCTGGATCCGGCTGGCGACGGGGCGTACGGAGTGGGCGGCGGCGCGGGAGGAGGGGTCGGTGGCGGCGAGCGGCGAGCGGGCGGACCTGACGGACGTGCTCCCGGTGCTCGCCTGACGTGACCCACGGGGCCGCGGGGGTTCAGCAGGTTCTCGTCGGCGCGGCTGCTCCAGACCGCCAGTGCGGCGGCCAGGGCGCAGGCGCCGCCGAGCCACAGCACGCCCCGGAGGGAGAGGGCGTCGACCATGACGCCGCCGGCCAGCGCGCCGAGGCCGATCGACAGGTTGAACACCGCCACCCACAGCGCGGAGGCCGCCTCCACCGCCCGGGGAGCGGCCTTGATCATCCACGTTTGCAGCCCGACCGAGACGCCCCCGTAGGCGAGACCCCAGGCGGTCAGCAGGACGGCACCGCCGGCCGTCGTCCGGCCCAGCAGCAGGAAGAGCGGCATCGCGGCGGCGAGGGACACGGTGATGACCAGCACGCTGCGGTGCACGCTGCGCGCGAGCGTCGCGCCGGCTGCGAAGTTGCCGATCATGCCCGCGATGCCGAAGCCGAACAGCAGCGGCGCGACGTGGCGCTGGTCGATGCCCGACAGCCGCTGGAGGGCCGGGCTCACGTACGTGTACGCCGAGAAGTGCCCGAAGACGACGAGGGCCGTGGCGACGATGCCGACGCGTCCCCCCGGGTTGCGGAGCCGCTCGGCCAGGAGCCGCGGCCGGATGGCCTGCGAGGCGGCCAGCGGCGGCAGCACGGCGAGCAGTACGACGAGCACGACGAGCGCCAGGGCGCTCATGGAGGCGAAGGCGACGCGCCAGCCGGTGAGTTCGCCGAGGAGGGTGCCGAGCGGGACGCCGAAGACGTTGGCGGCGCCGACGCCGCCGAAGACGACCGCGGTGGCGCGCGGCACGGTCCTCGGCCTGCGGGTACGGGAACGGGCCGGCCACGACCCCGTACGCCTGGCCACCGCGATCGATCTGGCGATCGGGACGCTGGGCCCGCCGCCCGCCTGACCCCCGGCCCGCCGTTCCGACGGGTCGCGAGGTGAGAATAAGGCCATGGAGTTCTTCTGTTACCACCGTGACCGGCCCGGATCCATGGCGCTCCGCTACGAACTGCTCGAAGCGCACTGGTCCTACATGGACGGGTACGCGGCCGAGATGATCGCCCGCGGCCCGACCATGGCCGACGACGGCGAGGTACCCACCGGCAGCGTGCACGTCCTCGACCTGCCGGACGCCGCCACCGCACGCGCGTTCGCCTTCGACGAACCCGGCTACCAGGCGGGCGCGTACCGCGACGTGCTGCTGCGCCGCTGGCGCAACACGCTGGGCCGCACGATGTGGGACTTCCCCGGCGGCCCCGACGACGGCAACCGCTACCTCGTCCTGGGCCTCGGCGAAGGCCCGGCCGTCGACCTGGCCCTGCCGCCGCAGAAAGACGAGCTGATCGCGTACGGCCCCCTGCTCTCCGACGACGGGGCCACCTGGCTGGGCACGGCGGCGCTGGTACGGGCCCCGGACGCGGACACGGCGCGGGCGGTGCTCACGGCGGGCGCGTACGCGGACGTCGAGGTGCACCACTGGCAGTTCGGCGGCCGGTCGACGTGAACCGGGGCGGGTGACCGGCCGCCGACTGCACGATCGTCACGGGTGGACGGCCTGCTGGGCCCGCTCGGTCTGCCCGGCGCGCTCGGTCCGCTCGGTCCGGTCCGGGCGGTCGGAGAGCTTGAGCCAGACGACGCCCGCGATGATCACCGTGAGCCAGAGGGCCTTCGCGGGGGTGAGGGCCTCGTCGAAGAACACCGGGCTGAGCAGCGCGGCGCCCACGGCGCCGATGCCGGCCCACACGGCGTAGCCGATGCCCACGTCGATGGCGCGCAGGGCGACGCTCAGGGCGTAGAGCGTCAGCAGGAAGAAGACGACCGCGACGAGCGACCAGGAGAGCACGGTGAATCCGTCGCTGCCTCCGACGGCGAGGGCGTACCCGATCTCGAAGACCCCGGCGAGAAGGAGGACGAACCAGGCTCGCGCGCGGTCGCTCCGGGGGGCGGTACGGCTGGACACATCGGTTCCTTTCCGGTGGGTGCTACGGGGGCCGGCGGGCGGGGAGGTCACGCCGCACCGCTGAGCTGGAGGCCGACGACGCCGACGATGACCGCGGCGATGCCGAGGAGCTTGCGCCAGTCGAGACGCTGTCCGAAGAGGGAGACGCCGAGGACGACGATCCCGACGCCGGCGACGGAGGTCCAGATCGCGTAGCCGACGCCGACGTCGAAGGTACGCAGCGCCAGGCTGAGGAGGTAGGTGGCGATGCCGCCGCTGACGAGCGTGGCGGTCGTCCAGCCGGGGTGGGTGAAGCCCCGGGCCTTGCCGGCGGACAGGGCCACGGAGATCTCGAAGACGACGGCGAGTCCGAGGAAGAGCCAGTGCATGGCGGGTGTCCTTCGTCCAGGAAGTGCGGGCGCCTGGATCGTGAACCTTCACACCGGTGTCACGTGCAAGACTGGACCCCATGCGCATCGGTGAGCTGGGAAACGAGAGCGGGGTCAGCACCCGGTCCCTGCGGTACTACGAGGAGCAGGGACTCATCCGCTCCCGCCGCACCCCCGGCGGGTGGCGCGACTTCGACGGCTCCATGGTCGAGCGCGTCGTCCTCATCCAGCACCTCTTCGCCGCCGGCCTCACCAGCGCCACCATCAACGAACTGCTCCCGTGCCTGGAAGCCCCGCCCGAGGAGCGTACGGGCGTCATGGAGCAGCTTCTGGCCCAGGAAGTCGAGCGTCTGCGGGCCAAACGCCGTGACATCGACCGCGAACTCGACACCTTGCAGGCACTCCGCAGCGAAACGGCCCTGCCCGGGGCGAGTCCCGCGACCAACGCCACGAACTGAACCGCGGCGCGTTGACCTGCGGCAACGGTGGTGCGGTTGGAGCGTCGATCAAAGCGGCTCCTTCTGCGTGACCGAGGTGCGCAGCCGTATGCGGATCGTGCCCTCGAACCACTGGCGGGCACTGGAGGTCGTGAACGCGGCGGAATCGCGAAAGCTGCCGGGAGCGGCCGACTTGCGCGAGGCGTATGAAGGGATGACGGCGTAGCCGGGAGCGGTCGACGTCTTGCGGTGAGTCCGGAAGCATGGCCCGCATGGCTGCGTGGACGATCCGACCCGAGCCCGTCACGGACACGGCCGTGGACCCGGTGATGCGGCAGTACTTCACGGAGATGGGGCGGCGGGTGCTGGGACGCCCGGCGACCGAGGCCGAGCTGCGAACCGTCCTGGCGAAGGATCCGCATCGAGACCTCGGGCCACCCGACGGTGAGTTCCTTGTCGCACGGTCCGGCGGAGGCGAGTTTCTGGGCTGCGCGGGCGTCAGGCTGCTCGGCGGCAGTCCGAAGACGGCGGAGCTGAAGCGGATGTACGTGCATCCCGCCGGGAGGGGAGCGGGGTTGGGCCGGAGCCTGCTGTTCGCCGTCGAGGAGGCGGCCAGGAGGCTGGGCGCCGTCCGGATCGTGTGTGAGACCAACTCCCAGCTCACCGAGGCGCGCGCCTTGTACGTACGGTACGGGTACGAGGAGACGGCGCCATACGAGGGCCACGGCAAGGCGGACCACTGGTACGCCAAGGTGCTCGGGTAGCGCACGCCGGCACACCGTCATTGCCGTGAGTGGTGACCGCCCTCGGGGAAGGCCAGGCCGCGGCGCGCGAGTTGCTCGATCTCGAAGCGGCCTTCGACGGTGGCCTCCACGTCACACGTGTGCGCAACCCTAGGCTGGTAGCCGATCAGTTCGACCGCGCGGCTCGGCAACTGCTGCCGGGACGCCTCCTCCGACTCCCACAGCAGCACCGCCCCCCACCGGTCGGCATCAGGGTCGGAGAGCCACATCTTGAAGCGAAGTCCGGGTACGTCCGCGAAGGCGGAGACGGACTCCTCGCGCAGGTAGTGGCGCAGGGACTCGATGGTCTGGCCGGAGTCGGCCAGGTCCCACCAGACGATGACGGCATGCACGGCGAGCGCCCCTTCCTCCGGCAGCGTGGTCCGCCTGCGGCTCAGGTCGGGCGCGGTCCGGTCTCGATCCGGTACTGCTCGACGAGTTCCCCGAACCGCCCGGCGTCGCCTTCCCGCAGCGAGACGGGCCGTCGCTCGCCCACCAGGGCGCGTACCCGCTCCGTCACCTGCGTGGCCTGCTCGTGGGTTGCGTACACGCCTGTGATCAGGGCCCCAGGCGTGTCGTCCCACGTGAGGCTCCAGGGAATCTCGCACGGAGGCGCGTGATCGGGGTCCGGGCACAGCAGGCGCTCGACCGGCTCCTGGAGGGCCGGCGTCTCCTCGACGCCCGCGCTCGTATGAACCCGGATCTCGTGCACCGCACGCTCGGCGGCTCCCGTCTGCGGCACACACCCTCCTCGTGCAGCTCCGTCATCGGCCGACAGTAGCGGCCGGCGCACGCAGCCGCACCGGGTTGTCCCGCTCGCCGCCCCGGCCGGGAGGCCGGGACGTGATTCCCGCCACGTCTGCACCGTTCGGGGGGTGGGGCGGATCTGCCTTAGACTCGAATACGTGCCACGTGGTGACGGACGACTCAGCCACGACCTGCTTCCCGGTGAGAAGGGCCCCCAGGACGCCTGCGGCGTCTTCGGCGTCTGGGCCCCGGGTGAGGAGGTCGCCAAGCTCACCTACTTCGGACTATATGCGCTGCAGCACCGGGGACAGGAGTCCGCGGGTATCGCGGTGAGCAACGGTTCACAGATCCTCGTCTTCAAGGACATGGGCCTGGTCTCGCAGGTCTTCGACGAGACATCCCTCGGCTCCCTCCAGGGCCACATCGCCGTGGGTCACGCGCGCTACTCGACCACCGGTGCCTCCGTGTGGGAGAACGCGCAGCCCACCTTCCGGGCCACCCCCCACGGGTCGCTCGCGCTCGGCCACAACGGCAATCTCGTGAACACCGCCGAGCTGTCCGAGATGGTCGCCGCGCTGCCCCCGGACGGCGGATCGCGCAGCGGCAGGGCGGCGGCGACCAACGACACCGACCTCGTGACCGCGCTGCTCGCCGGCCAGGTCGACGACGACGGCAAGCCGCTGACCGTGGAGGAGGCCGCGCCGCTGGTGCTGCCGCGGGCCAAGGGTGCGTTCAGCCTCGTCTTCATGGACGAGCAGACGCTCTACGCCGCCCGCGACCCCCAGGGCATCCGCCCGCTCGTGCTCGGCCGCCTGGACCGCGGCTGGGTGGTGGCGTCGGAGAGCGCCGGGCTCGACATCGTCGGGGCCAGCTTCATCCGCGAGGTGGAGCCGGGCGAGCTGATCGCGATCGACGAGAACGGGCTGCGCTCCAGCCGATTTGCCGAGGCAAAGCCCAAGGGTTGTGTCTTCGAGTACGTGTACCTGGCCCGGCCCGACACCGAGATCGCCGGCCGGAACGTCTACCTCGCCCGCGTCGAGATGGGCCGCCAGCTCGCCGCCGAGGCACCCGCCGACGCCGACCTGGTGATACCCACGCCCGAGTCCGGCACCCCCGCCGCCATCGGGTACGCGGAGGCCAGCGGCATTCCGTACGGGGCCGGGCTGGTTAAGAACAGCTACGTGGGCCGGACCTTCATCCAGCCCTCCCAGACCATCCGCCAGCTCGGCATCCGGTTGAAGCTGAACCCGCTCAAGGAGGTCATCGCCGGCAAGCGCCTCGTCGTCGTGGACGACTCCATCGTCCGCGGCAACACGCAGCGCGCGCTGGTACGGATGCTCCGCGAGGCCGGCGCCGCCGAGGTGCACGTGCGCATCTCGTCGCCCCCGATCAAGTGGCCGTGCTTCTTCGGCATCGACTTCGCCACCCGCGCCGAGCTGATCGCCAACGGCCTGTCGGTCGAGGAGATCGGGCAGTCGCTGGGCGCGGACTCGCTCGCGTACATCTCCACCGACCGGATGATCGAGGCCACCGGCATTCCCAAGAACAACCTCTGCCGCGCCTGCTTCGACGGCGAGTACCCGATGGAGCTGCCCGACCCGGAGCTGCTGGGCAAGCACCTGCTGGAGACCGAGGTCGCCGGCGGGCGCGACGCCGCCGACGCCCTGCGCCGCCCGTAGCGCCGGCGCCCAGGCCCCACCCGACCCCAGGTGAACGACCCGGAGGACCCCAACGCCATGTCTGGTGCCAGCCAGCCCCCCGCCCCCGCGGCCCCCGCCGCCGGCTCCTATGCGGCGGCGGGCGTCGACATCGAGGCCGGTGACCGCGCCGTCGAGCTGATGAAGGAATGGGTGAAGAAGACCCGCCGGCCGGAGTCGGTCGGCGCGCTCGGCGGCTTCGCCGGCCTCTTCGACGCCTCCGTGCTCAAGCGCTACGAGCGTCCCCTGCTCGCCTCCGCGACCGACGGCGTGGGCACGAAGGTCGCGGTCGCGCAGCGCATGGACGTCCACGACACGATCGGGCACGACCTGGTCGCCATGGTCGTCGACGACCTGGTGGTCACGGGCGCCGAGCCGCTGTTCATGACGGACTACATCTGCGTCGGCAAGGTCGTCCCGGAACGGGTCGCGGCCATCGTCAAGGGCATCGCCGAGGGCTGTGTGCTGGCCGGCTGCGCGCTGGTCGGCGGCGAGACGGCGGAGCACCCCGGGCTGCTGGGCCCCGACGAGTACGACGTGGCCGGCGCCGGCACCGGCGTGGTCGAGGCGGACGCGGTGCTGGGTGCCGATCGCATCCGTACGGGTGACGCGGTCGTCGCGATGGCCTCCTCGGGCCTTCACTCCAACGGGTACTCGCTGGTACGCCACGTCCTGCTGGACCGCGCCGGCTGGACGCTGGACCGGCAGGTGCCGGAGTTCGGCCGCACGCTCGGCGAGGAGCTGCTGGAGCCGACGAAGATCTACTCGCTGGACTGCCTCGCGCTGCTGCGCGCCACCGAGGTGCACGCGTTCTCGCACGTCACGGGCGGCGGCCTGGCCAGCAACCTGGCCCGGGTCGTGCCGGACGGGCTGCGGGTCGTCATCGACCGCGGGACGTGGGCGCCGGGCGCCGTCTTCGACGTGGTCGGAGAGGTGGGCCGGGTCGAGCGGGCGGAGCTGGAGCGGACGCTGAACATGGGCGTCGGCATGGTCGCCGTGGTGCCGCAGGCATCGGTGGACGTCACGCTGGCGCTGCTCGCGGACCGGGGGGTCGACGCCTGGGTCGCCGGTGAGGTGCGCGGGCAGGAGGAGACGGGGGCGGGTGGTGTCGAGCTTACGGGGGGCTATGCCCGCTGAGGCCGCCGCCGGCGGCGCGTACGACGCGTCCATGGCGTACGGCGCACGCGGCGTCCCCGTCGCGTGCGAGGGGTGCGCCCACGGCTCCCCACGCCCCGGGGGTGCGGTCCGCCGCCGCCGATTCACGGCAGCAAAAAGGGCCCGTCCGGGGGTGTCCCCGAGCCGAGCTCCGATTTGCTGTCTGCGATTCAGGCCCCGCGACGCTGCTCCGACGAGCCGGCCGAGTCCTCGCCGTCCTCGTCGTCCTCGTCCTCGTACAGCTCCGCGTAGCGTGCGTACAGGTCGTCGTCGGGCGACTCTTCCTCGACTTGCTGCTGCTGTTGCTGCTGCTGTTGACCGTTCGACGGCGGCTTCGTCGTCGATGCGCCCAGCTCTTCAGCAAGGCGTGAGAGGTCAGTCCCACCGCTGCTGTACTTCAGCTGGCGGGCGACCTTCGTCTGCTTGGCCTTGGCCCGGCCGCGCCCCATGGGTCGACCCCCTCAAACGACGGGGCTCGATGGCCCCAGAGTCTGACACGCGTTCATGATCGGAAGCGGACTCTCGTTAAGAGAGACCGTCCATCGGGGTTCAACGGTACCTGTTTCTGCACCCTGACGGTACGTCGCTGGCAGCACGGGCCCCGCCGCCGATCCCGGTGGAGCCCGCGTCCCCGCTGGTCAAGACCCGATTCTATCGTCTGACGAGGAGCGACCCGCCGCGCGGTGGTGACATGCGTTACGTGACATCGCTGCTTTGCCTTGGCGAATGTGCACACGGGCCTCGCCCGCCCCGGCGGGAGCGGGGCGGGCCGAGGGGCGTACGGCGCTCAGCCGCGGCGCTTGGCCTCCGCCATGCGCTGCTCCGCGATCCGGTCCGCCGCCACCGCCGGGGGTACGCCGTCGGACGCCGCCCGGTGGAATATCTCCACCGTCGTGTCGAAGATCCGTGCGGCCTTCGCCCGCGCCCGGTCCATGTCGAAGCCGTGCAGTTCGTCGGCGACCTGGATGACGCCGCCCGCGTTGACCACGTAGTCCGGGGCGTAGAGGATCCCCCGGTCGGCCAGGTCCTTCTCCACGCCCGGGTGGGCGAGCTGGTTGTTCGCCGCCCCGCAGACGGCCTTGGCGGCGAGGACGGGCACCGTCTCGTCGCTGAGCGCCCCGCCCAGCGCGCACGGCGCGTACACGTCCAGCGGCTCGCGGATCAGCGCGTCCGTGTCCGCCACGATCGCCACAGCGGGGTGGGCGGCCCGTACCCGCGCCAGCGACTCCGCCCGTACGTCGGTGACCACCACCTCCGCGCCGTCCGCGACCAGGTGGTCCACCAGGATGTGCCCCACCTTGCCGACCCCGGCGATGCCGACCCGCCGCCCGCGCAGCGACGGCGTGCCCCACAGGTGCTCGGCCACCGCGCGCATGCCCTGGAAGACGCCGAACGACGTCAGCACCGAGGAGTCGCCGCAGCCGCCGTTCTCGGGCGAGCGGCCGGTGGTCCACCGGTTCGTACGGGCGACCACGTCCATGTCCTCGACGTACGTGCCGACGTCGCACGCCGTGACGTAGCGCCCGCCGAGCGAGGTGACGAAGCGGCCGTAGGCCAGCAGCAGGTCCTCGGTCTTCACCTCGTCGGGGTCCCCGATGATCACGGCCTTGCCGCCGCCGTGGTCGAGGCCGGCCATCGCGTTCTTGTAGGACATGCCGCGGGCGAGGTTCAGCGCGTCCAGGACCGCGGCCTGCTCGGGGTCCTCCGAAGCGGCGTAGTCGTGGAAGCGGGTGCCGCCGAGGGCCGGGCCCAGGGCGGTGGAGTGCACGGCGATGACCGCCTTCAGGCCGGTCTCGCGGTCCTGGCAGAGGACAACCTGTTCATGTCCGCCCTGATCGGAGCGGAAGAGTGTGGAGAGAACGTCGGTCACGGTGGTGACTCCGGTTTGGTCGCGGGCTGCTGCCCTCCAGGGGTGGGGAGGGCGGGTAGTGGCTCAAGCGTAGAGCTGCGCCCGCCTCCCGGACCCCCCGGCGGGGTCTCGGGTCCCCAGGAGGCGTCCCCCCGGAGGACTCAGCACCATAGTCTGCGGGAGACTCGGATACGTACGTGGGAGAGGGGAGAGGCGTGGCCGTGATGTCGTCACTGGTGATCCCGTACGCGACGTATCTGCGCGTGTACGAGCCGCTGGCCGCCTTCCCCGAACCCGAACGCACCCACTGGTATCGCTACGCAGCCCGCGAAGCCGCCCCCACCAGCCAGGACGAGCTGCTACGGGCGCTGGCCGGGCTGGCCGGCACCCCGCCGACCGCGGCCCCGGCGCACGAAAGCGGCGACGCCTTCGTCGCCGACGTGGACGGCGTGACGTGCGTCTGTCCCTGGCGCACCCGGCTGCGGAGCTGGCTGGCGCTGGACGAGCTGGTCGAGGAGCTGCCCCGGCCGGTGCTGGAGGCGGCGCTGCCCGAGGTCGTACGGGAACAGGCGCTCGCCGATCACGCGCGCTGGCGGGTGGACAACCCGGACGCCCGGCCGTGGATCAGGTCCGCGGTCTGGACGGTGCCGATGCGCTGGTTCGTGCTCTTCTCCGACGAGGAGAGGGAGTACGAGACGGGCACGCGCACCCTGCTGCGCTACCGCACGCCCATGGTGCAGGCCCGGCGCCGGGTGGCGCGCGGGCTCAAGGCGCTGCGTGACGCGGTGGGCCAGGCGCCGCTGGTCGAGGGTCTGGTGGACGTCGGAAAGTGGCTGGAAGAGTTCCATCCCCGGTCGCTGGTGGAGCTGGACTACGGCGGTCTCGTGCACGTCCTGCCGAAGGAGCACCTGGCGGAGGACCGGTCCGCGGCGGAGGTCGCGGAGGGCATCGCGGCGCTGGCGGCGGGGGACGAGGAGCGGGCCGGTCGGGCGTACCAGAGACTGACGGACCGCTGGGGCCTGGTGCGCGAGCGGCAGTTCGCCAGCTAGGGCGTACGGGCGGGGCGCCTGGCGCAGGGCGGACGGGGGCGTCGGCCGGGGGTCTGGCAAGGGGTTGGGCAAGGGGTCACTAGTGCGACGAACAAATCCGGACTAGTGTCCCGCCATGCCTCGGTACGGAAGGTGCCGTTCGGTCCCTGCCCCTGGGGACCTTGGTCCCGGACGAAGGTCCCGAACCAGGCTATTTGGTCAAGCGTGATGGAAAGCACGTACCTGGGTCTTGCCGTCACCGCGTAGCCTGGGTGACGATATAGGGCAAGGAGTCCAGATGGGGTATGTTCCGTCCAACTTAGGGTGGAATGCCGAGCATTGATCCTCTCGTGGGAGGCCTTGTGGCCCCTGGTGATGCTGTGACTGATCGTCACGAAGGTGTGACTGTCCGCTATGGCACGGTCCAGCGGGATCCGTCGAGGTTGAACACCTCAGAGGGCAATTCCATCGGTTTGGCCGACGCCGCTGGACAGATGGTGTAGTTGTAGTGCCGAGGACAAGCCGTTCGTCCTATTACCGACTCGACCCCCGTTGGCCATATCGGTCAACGAGGGTCAAGGTGCAGAATTTAGAGGAAAGAACCGAGAAGGTTCGGTTCTCCCGAGGAGGCCGCTCATGACCGCTCGCACCCCTGACGCCGAGCCGCTGCTGACCCCCGCCGAGGTAGCCACGATGTTCCGCGTTGACCCGAAGACGGTCACGCGCTGGGCGAAGGCCGGCAAGCTCACGTCTATCCGCACGCTCGGCGGGCATCGCCGCTACCGCGAGGCGGAGGTCCGTGCACTGCTGGCGGGTATTCCGCAGCAGCGCAGCGAGGCCTGACCCACCCGCGTCGCCGGGGTCGGCCGGGACCCCCTAGCCCGGCTCATGCCCCTCGCACCACACGCGACGCAGCGTCATCGATCGCGCTGGACTCCGCCGGGTCCAGCGCGATGTGTCGATCGGCCCCCGGTGGCCGCCCTTCCCGGGCGACCGCCGGGGGCCGTTCGCGTACGCGACGTCCGGAAGTGTCGGTGCCCGTCCGGGCATGGGTGCAATGGCATATACAAAATTGACCTGACCTAAGCGGGGCGTAAATCCCCCTGTTTCGAAACCGAGTGAGTGATCCCCGTCACAGTCGTGGCGGCTTGCGGCCCTGGCGACCGCTGCGATAGTGACCCCCCGTCAATTCCGGCTCTACGCCGGGAGCGTTGCCCCGTCCGGCTCGGTCGTGTCCGCCGCGTCGTTCGCCATCGTCGCGGCCTTCGCGTCCGCGATCTCCGGCGGTCCGGACTCCATCGCCAGCCGCAGCAGACGGCTGCAGACGGCGCAGTGGGGGGTGAGGTGCCCGTAGGCCGACGCGGCGGAGAGATGAGCGCGCAGAAGGGCCTTCGTCTCATGCCGCACCGTCGTCGTCATAGCCCTTGAGTACCGAGTGGCGGTACGCCCGTCAAGGAATCGGGCAGCCGGTCTAGACCGGGCAGCAGGGCGGATGGGGCGGAAGGTGACTCGTGGGACGGGAGAGGGCACGAACGCGAACGGCCCCGGCCGAAAGGGGCCGGGGCCGGACGGGAATCATGCGGTGCGGTCCTGACGGGATTTGCTGCTTCCGTCTGCGGCTTCGCCGCGGGCGCGGCCTCAGAGAGGGTCCCCGGAAAACTGTGCGGTCCTGACGGGATTTGCTGCTTCCGTCTGCGGCTTCGCCGCGGGCGCGGCCTCAGAGAGGGCCCTCGGAAAACTGTGCGGTCCTGACGGGATTTGAACCCGCGGCCTCCACCTTGACAGGGTGGCGAGCACTCCAAACTGCTCCACAGGACCTTGCGTGCGCGATCGCGCGTGCCCGACTCTACAGCAGCTCAGGCCGCCGGTCGAACCGGTTCCCGCGGCTCACCTCGTCGGCGGCACCAGCGCGTCGACCGCCTTCACGATCCGCTTGTCGGAGACCGGATACGCCGTCCCCAGCGCGTGCGCGAAGTAGCTGACCCGCAGTTCCTCGATCATCCACCGCACGTCCCGCACCGCCCGCGGCACCGGCCGCCCCCGCGGCTGCTGTTCCAGCAGCCACGCGTACTCGTCCTGCATCTCCTTGACCTTCGCCATCCGCGCCCGGTCCCGCTCCGCGTGCGTGGGAAGCTGCTGGAGTCGGCGGTCCGCCGCGACGAGGTAACGCAGCAGGTCCGGCAGCCGGCCGGCGCCGTGTTCGGTGACGAAGCCCGGCTTGATCAGCCACGCCAACTGCTCGCGTACGTCCGCCGCGGACTCGGCCAGCACGGGGCTCTTGACGTCCCGTAGCCGCCCCTCGCAGGCGTGCCAGGCCGCCAGCACCTCCTGCACCTGCCGGATGGTCTGCATCGTCGTGTCGACGATGTCGGCCCGTACGGAGTCGAAGAGCTTGCGGAAGCCCTCCTCGTCCCACGCGGGCCCGCCGCGGGCGGCGATGAGCCGGTCCGCGGCGGCCGTCACGCAGTCCTCGAAGAGGGCCTGTACGCCGCCGTGCGGGGTCCGGGAGAGGGCGAGCTTCGCCTGGTTGGACAGCGTGCTGTTGGCGAACTTCGCGGGGTTGGAGGGGAGTTGGAGCAGGATCAGCCGGCGGGTGCCGGTCCACATGGCGGCGGCCTGCTCCGCCTCCGTGTCGTACAGCCGCACGGCCACCGTCTCGCCCTCGTCCACCAGCGCCGGGTACGCCTTGACGGTGTTGCCGCCGAATGGGGTATCCCCTGCTCGACCGGAGCCGAGAGCTTGGGGAAGGGTCTCGAAGGTGCGGGGGAGGGTGCCGACGGTCCAGGAGGTGAGGCCGGTGCGCCGGTCCGGCGCGGGCCCGCCGGAACCGCTCTCCGCCTCGGCGCGGCGCGCGCCCTTCCCGCCGCCCGCCGCCTCGTCGAACGCCCGGGTGATCGCCGCCTGCGTCTTGGGCTTCAGCTTCAGCCGCAGCTCCTCCAGGTCCTTCGACTCCGCGAGTTTCCGCCGCCGTTCGTCGGTCACGCGGAACGTGACCTTCAGATGGTCCGGCACCTTGCCCCAGTCGAAGTCCTCCGCCGCGACCGGCACCCCCACCATCCGCTGCAACTCCCGCGCCAGCACCGTCGCCAGCGGCTCCTGCACGGGCACGGCCCGCTCCAGGAACGCCTTGGCGTAGTTCGGCGCCGGCACGTAGTTGCGCCGGATCGGCTTCGGCAGCGAGCGGATCAGCTCGGTGACCACGTCCTCGCGCAGCCCCGGGATCTGCCAGTCGAAGCCGTCCGGGACCACCTGGTTGAGGATCTGTAGCGGTACGTGCACGGTGACGCCGTCCGCGTCCGTGCCCGGCTCGAACTGGTACGTCACCCGCAGCTTGAGCCTGCCCTGCCGCCAGGAGTCGGGGTAGTCGTCCTTGGTGACGCCCTCCGCCCGCTCGTTGATGAGCATCGACTTCTCGAAGTTGAGCAGCTCCGGCTCTTCGCGCTGCTTCTTCTTCCACCAGGAGTCGAAGTGCGCCCCCGACACGACGTCCGCGGGGACGCGCTGGTCGTAGAAGTCGAAGAGCGTCTCGTCGTCCACGAGGATGTCGCGGCGGCGGGCCCGGTGCTCCAGCTCCTCGACCTCGGTGAGCAGGCGGCGGTTGGCGGCGAAGAACTTGTGGTGCGTACGCCAGTCGCCCTCGACCAGCGCGTGCCTGATGAACAGGTCGCGGCAGGTCTCGGGGTCGATACGGCCGTAGTTGACCGACCGGCGGGCCACCAGCGGCACGCCGTAGAGGGTGACGCGCTCGTACGCCATGACCGCGGCCTGGTCCTTCTCCCAGTGCGGCTCGCTGTACGTGCGCTTGACCAGGTGCTGCGCCAGCGGTTCGACCCAGTCGGGCTCGATCTTCGCGTTGACCCGCGCCCACAGCCGGGAGGTCTCGACCAGCTCGGCCGACATGATCCAGCGCGGCGGCTTCTTGAAGAGCGCGGAGCCGGGGAAGACGGCGAACTTCGCGCTGCGCGCGCCCAGATACTCGTTCTTCGCGTCGGTGTCCTTCAGCCCGATGTGGCTGAGGAGCCCCGCGAGCAGCGACTGGTGGACCAGGTCGGGCGCGGCGTCCTGGTCGGCGGGGTGGATGCCCATGCCGCGGGCGATCGTGCGCAGTTGGGAGTAGATGTCCTGCCACTCGCGTATGCGCAGGTAGTTGAGGAACTCGCGCTTGCACATGCGCCGGAACGCGGACGAGGACAGCGCCTTCTGCTGCTCGCGCACGTACGTCCACAGGTTGAGGAACGTCACGAAGTCGCTGGACTCGTCGCGGAAGCGGGCGTGGTGCTGGTCGGCCTGCTGCTGCTTGTCGGCGGGGCGCTCGCGCGGGTCCTGGATGGACAGCGCGGAGGCGATGACCATGACCTCGCGTACGCAGCCGTTGCGCTCGGCCTCCAGCACCATGCGGGCCAGCCGCGGGTCGACGGGCAACTGGGCGAGCTTGCGGCCGGTCTGGGTGAGCCGCTTCTTCGGGTCCTTCTCCTTGGTGTCGAGCGCGTGCAGCTCTTCGAGGAGCTGGACGCCCGCCTTGATGTTGCGGCTGTCCGGCGGGTCGATGAAGGGGAACTTCTCGATGTCGCCGAGGCCGGCGGCGGTCATCTGGAGGATGACGGACGCCAGGTTCGTACGGAGGATCTCCGCGTCGGTGAACTCGGGGCGGGCGAGGAAGTCGTCCTCCGCGTACAGCCGGACGCAGATGCCGTCGGCGAGCCGGCCGCAGCGGCCCTTGCGCTGGTTGGCGCTGGCCTGCGAGATGGGCTCGATGGGCAGGCGCTGGACCTTGGTGCGGTGGCTGTAGCGGGAGATGCGGGCGAAGCCGGTGTCGATGACGTACCGGATGCCGGGGACGGTCAGCGAGGTCTCGGCGACGTTCGTGGCCAGTACGACGCGCCTTCCGCTGTGCCGCTGGAAGACCCGGTGCTGCTCGGCGTGCGAGAGGCGGGCGTAGAGGGGCAGGACCTCGGTGTCGCGGAGCTTCTGCTTCCCGAGTGCGTCCGCGGTGTCGCGGATCTCGCGTTCGCCGGAGAGGAAGACGAGGATGTCGCCGGAGCCGTCGCCCTCGGCCTGCAGCTCGTCGACGGCGTCGCAGATGGCGGTGATCTGGTCCCGGTCCGCGTCGTCCGCGCCCTCGTCGAGGAGCGGGCGGTAGCGCACCTCGACCGGGTACGTACGCCCGCTGACCTCGACGATCGGGGCGTCGCCGAAGTGCCGGGAGAAGCGCTCCGGGTCGATGGTCGCGGAGGTGATGACGACCTTGAGGTCGGGGCGGCGGGGGAGGAGACGGGCGAGGTAGCCCAGCAGGAAGTCGATGTTCAGGCTGCGCTCGTGCGCCTCGTCGATGATGATCGTGTCGTACTGGCGCAGCTCGCGGTCCGTCTGGATCTCGGCGAGCAGGATGCCGTCGGTCATGAGCTTGACGAGCGTGTCGCCGCCGACCTGGTCGGTGAAGCGGACCTTCCACCCGACGGCCTCGCCGAGCGGGGTGCGCAGCTCCTCGGCGACGCGCTCGGCCACCGTGCGGGCGGCGATGCGCCGGGGCTGCGTGTGGCCGATGAGGCCCCGGACGCCGCGGCCCAGCTCCAGGCAGATCTTGGGGATCTGGGTCGTCTTGCCGGACCCGGTCTCGCCCGCGACGATCACGACCTGGTGGTCGCGTATGGCCGCGAGGATGTCGTCCTTCTTCTGGCTGACCGGCAGCTCCTGCGGATACGACACGGGGGGCACCGCGGCGCGGCGGCGCTCGGCGGTCAGCTCCGCTGCCTCGACCGCGGCGGCGATCTCGGCGAGCACGGTGGCCCGCGCCTCCGGCTTGCGGACGCGGCGGGCGCCGTCGAGGCGGCGGCCGAGCCGCTGCTCGTCGCGGAGCGTGAGGGCGGACAGGCGGGCGCCGAGGTCGGCGAGGCTGGGGGTGGCGGAAGTGGACATACGGAGTCAAGGATCTCACCCGGGCGGGGGCGTCGGCGAACTATTTCGGCGGGTGGTTCGGGTCGGGCAAAAGACGTAAATCACACTAAGCTGGTCGTCTGTGACGGAGGACGAGGGGCCGCGAGGGGGCGGTGCGCGGCGGTCGCGCCCGGTTCCGTGGTCGCGTTCCCGGCGGCGGTTGCTGCCGGCGCACGTACGTCCGCGGCCCCGGCCGCGCCGCTCCCGTGACGTCCGCCGGCGGCCGGCCGGGCGGCCCTTCCCGCCCTTTCCGCGGCCCCTCCCGCGGCCGCTGCCCGAGCAGATCCGCGCCTTCCGCGCCGGGCCGTTCCTGGCGCCGGTGGTGCTGGTGCTGCTCCTGGCCGCCGTGGCGGGGCTCTTCGCCGGTTCGTACACCGCGGCGATGGCGAACCCGACGCCGCACAACCTGCCGGTCGCGGTCGTCGGCGACGTGGCCGCCGAGCCGGACGCGCGGGCGTTCGTCAAAGGGCTGGAGGAGGTGCTGGACGCGTCGGTGGAGCTGCGCCCCTACGCCACGTACGCGCAGGCCAGGGAGGCGGTGGAGGAGCAGCGGGTGTTCGTGATCCTGCGGGTGGGGGAGGACCGGATGCGGGTGGACCTGTCGGGCGCGGCGGGCGCGTCGGTGGCCCGGCTGCTGACCGAGGAGGCGCCGCGGGTGGCGAAGCGGGTGGGGGTGCCGGTCACGGTACGTGACATCAAGCCGCTGCAGTCCGGCGACCCGCAAGGGCTCGCGCTCTTCTACATCTCGCTCGCGGCCGTGATCGTCGGCTTCATGGGCGCAATCCAGTTGAGCGTGCACGCCGGCTCGCTTAACCCGGTGGAGCGGATCGCCTTCACGGCGGCGTACGCGCTGCTCGGCGGCTTCGCGATCTACGCGGTCGTGGACCTGCTGCTGGGGGTGGTACGGCTGCCGTTCCCGCAGTCGTGGCTGACGCTGGCGCTGACGATGTTCGCGTCGGGGATGGTCTTCACGATGTTCAACACCCTGATGGGGCGGTGGGCGATCCTGCCGACGTGGGTGGTGATGGTGCTGGTCGGCAACCCGTCGTCGGGCGGGGCGGTCTCGTGGCCGCTGCTGCCGTCGCCGCTGGGCGAGATCGGCCGCTGGCTGCCGCCGGGTGCGTCGGTCAACGCCCAGCACACGGCGGTGTACTTCGCGGGGCACCAGCATCCGTTCCCGTACCTGGTGCTGGCGGGGTGGGCGATCGCGGGGACGGCGGTGTTCTGGACCTGGCGCCACCGGCACCCGGGCGGGCGGGAGCGGGCCGCCGTAGCGTAGGCGGGATGGAGCGGGACCCTGGAGGGCGGCCCCAGCTACGTCATCCCCCCGGCCCTCCCCGCGCTGCCCCGTCCCCGCGTGGGCGATGGCCGTCCACGACGACACCCCGGTCTCGATCTGCCACACCCCGGCATCGACCCCGAACTCCGCCGAAGCCGGCGCCTGGACCCACCCCGGGTACCGCGGCCGCGGCCTGGCGCCGCACACGGTCACGGCCTGGGCGAAGCTCCAACGCCACCGCACGGAAGCCCTCTTCTCCAGCACCACGGCCACGAACACCGCCTCCCGAGCGGTGGCCCGCACCCTGAACCTGACTCCGCTGGGCTGGGTGTGGACGGTGAGTCACTCCTCGTAGGGCTTGCGGGGTCAGCCGCGCTGGATGCCCCTTGCGTCGAGGAGGAGTCGACGGTGGCCGTCGGAGGTGCGTACGAGGAGTGCGTCGCCTGCTTTTCCGGTGGCGAGGTACCAGGCGCCCGGTGGCAGTTCTTCTGCCGGTGACAGCGTTTCGCCATCCTCGCCGGCGAGTGCGCGATGTTCTGGGACGGCGAACCAGAAGGGCTTGAAGTCGGGGTCTGGGGTTTGTCCGGTGCTGATTCCGATCTCGATGTCCGCCGGGTTGGTGAGGAGTCGGCGGTGGCCGGTGGCCGTCAGCAGGAGGAGTGCGTCGCCTGCTTTCCCGATGGCGAGGTACCAGGCGCCCGGTGGCAGTTCCTCGGCCGGTGACAGCGTTTCGCCATCCTCGCCGGCCAGTGCGCGACGTTCCGGGACGGCGAACCAGAACGGCTGGAAGCCCGCTGACGCGACAGCCTTCTCCTCATCCGGAGCGGGCGGCTGGTGCCCGGCTGCGGTATCGAGTTCCGTGGGTGCATGTACGGGATCGCCCGCACCGTGTGCAGGAGGCGGCGGTGCCGTTCCGCCGTGCGCGGTGGGCGTGGGGTGGCTCCTGGTCGTGGTGTTGAGTGCGGCCAGGAGTTCGCCCGTGGTGATCCGGGCCTGCGCATCGCGGTGGAGGCAGCGCGCGACGATGGCTCGCATCGACTCGGGGAGCGCGGATACGTCCGCGTCGTGATGAGCGACCCGGTACATCAGCGACATGGGCGCGCCCCTGCCGAAGGCCCGGCCGCCGGCCGCGTACACCAACACCGCGCCCAGTGCGAACAGATCACAGGCGGGACCCACCTCTTCCCCCGTGACCTGCTCGGGGGCAAGGTATCCCGGGGTGCCGATCACCTGATCGGTTGCCGTCAGCCGGGTTTCCTCCAGGGCGCGGGCGATGCCGAAGTCCAGTACCCGCGGCCCGTCTTCACTCATGATGATGTTGGACGGCTTCAGGTCGCGATGGACCAGACCGCAGGCGTGGACGGCCTGCAGGGCCTCCGCCAGCGCCGCGCCCAGTGCCTGCAACGCGCCCGTGTCCAAAGGGCCGTCCTCGGCGATCACCTGATCCAGCGGACGTCCGGGGATGTACGCCGTGACCATCCACGGCGGTTCCGCGTCCGGATCGGCGTCCACGACCTGCGCCGTATGGAACCCGCCCACCCGGCGGGCCGCCTCGACCTCACTGCGGAAGCGCGCCCGGAAACCGGGGTCGGCGGCCAGGTCCGCGCGGGCGACCTTCACGGCGACGACGCGCCCCCCGGGGGACCGCCCGCGGTAGACCCGCCCCATGCCGCCGGCACCCAACTTCCCCTCGATCAGGTAGCCCCCCACCTCGCGCGGGTCGCCCACGTCGAGACCGGACAACTGCCCCTCCCCTCGGCCGGCTGCCACCACGCGATCGAGCCTACCGACCCCGACACGCCCTCCCACCCAGTACGCCCGTCGCCGTACGAGAGCACGAGAATGCCCCCTCCGAGGAGGGGCCGCCCAGCCGTGGAACACCACGAGTAAAAGATCAGTGAGCACCGTGCACAATCGGTACACGGAATTGGGCGCCGTGGATATGGGCCCGAGGCGCAGCGCTTCCTAGGGTCGGTTCATCAGTTTTGCGGGGTAACGACGGCATCCATCCAAGCCGGACGACCGCAATTCCACCGAATTCAGGGGGAACGCATGAAGGGCATGCGACGTATCCTCACGGTCGGCGCACTCCCGGCGACCCTCGTGGCGGGCGCTGCACCCGCAATCGCCGACAGTTACCCGAAGGGGGACACCAGGACCGCCTCCCAGACATCAGCAGGTCAACGCTTCGGCGCTTCCGGAACCGACATCGGAGTGAACGCATTCAGTGACTGCGCCCAGGGCCGTCTCTGTCTCTGGGACAACCGGCAGGGAGGCGGTCTGCGCCTCGCTGCCCTCACGCCCCCGAACCCTGGAGCCTGACCAGCGCTTCCGTAAACCGTACGAACAGCGTCTGGAACCGCACAGCGCGTATTGCCCTCCTGGCGGACGTATCCTGCAAGGTCGTACTTCGCACAGACCCGGGCGAGAAGGCGCCGGAACCTGGGTAGCGTCGATCGAATCGGTTGTGACGGTACCTGGAACAACAAGATCGACAGTGGGTGGTTCGTCTAGTAGGTACGGTCGCCCTCTGGAAACTCCCGCCGCCAGGTCGGCGGGAGTTTCTCTGTGCGGGGAAGGCGCTGCGGCGTCTCGGCGGCCGGCTGACGGCCCGTCGGCCGGACGCGGGCAGAAAAATGCCCCCTCCGAGGAGGGGGCAGCGTGTGGGGTGTAGTCAGCAACACCCCGCAACCGGTGGTTCGCCGGATGGCCCGTCGCCTACAGGGGCGGCGACCATTCCGTGACGGTGAATCGCGGAAGGAAGAATTTGTGTGTCGTCTTGAGGAGAGGCACGTGCTGACGCGCCGTACGGTGCTGGTCGGTGCGACGGCGGCCGGTGCGGGGCTGGTGTGGGGGGCCGCGGGGAGCGCCACCGCGGACGGGAGGGCGCGGCCGGTGTCGCGGCAGGCGGTGGACGCCGAGGTGGGGCGGCTGGAGCGGGAGCTGATCGCACTGCGGCGGGACATCCACCGGCATCCCGAGGGTCCGGGCGAGGAGGAGCGTACCGCCGGCGTGGTGGCGCGGGAGCTGCGATCGGCCGGGCTTGCGGTGGCGACCGGGGTCGGCGGCCACGGCGTGGTCGGGGTGCTGCGCGGCTCGCGCCCGGGGCGGACCGTGGCGTACCGCGCGGACATGGACGCGGTGCCGCCCGGCGGCGTCGTCGGTGGCGGCACGGCGACGGCCCACCTGTGCGGGCACGACCTGCACACCACGGTGGGCATCGGCGTCGCACAGGTTCTGGCCCGGCGGCGGCGGCACCTGCGCGGCACGGTGGTCTTCGTCTTCCAGCCCGCAGAAGAGAGGCTGGCGGGGGCGAGCGCGATGATCGAGGCGGGCGTGCTGGACAGTCCCCGGGTCGAGGAGATCCACGCCCTGCACTGCGGGCCGTTCCCGGTGGGCACATTGGCGGTGACACCGGGGTACGGGCTGCCGGGGCAGGACCGCGGCCAGGTGACGCTGTCGGGGCCGGACGCGACCGGTGCCGCGCAGCGGCTGGCCGTGGAGATCGGCGCGCTCGCCACCGTGACGCCGCCGCAGACGACGGCGGACGTGGCGCAGCAGGTCGTCGACCTCCAGACGCCGAACGGTCCGCTGGCCCGGTTCGTCGCCGCCCGGGCCCGGGTCGAGGGGGCCACCGTGGGCTTCGCGTCGCGCTGCTGGCCGGAGGAACGGTACGTGGAGGTACGGGCGGACATCCGCCGGCTGGCCGCGTCTTACCCGGGGGCCGAGGTGAGCTTCGAGCCCGGCCCGTTCCCCGCCATGGTCTGCCCGGAACCCGACGCCCACCGGCTGGCCCGCCACCTCCACCGCGCCCTCGGCCGAGACGCGGTCACCCGGCTGCACGCCGTCTTCCCCTTCAACGGCGAGGACTTCGCCCTCTTCCTGGACCGGATCCCGGGCACGTACACCTTCCTCGGCGTCCACACCCCCGGCACCCCCATCACAGCGGGCTACCCGCACTACCCCGACTTCACCCCGGACGAACGCGCCATCGGCACCGGCGTACGAGCGATGGCGGGCTGGCTGGCGGAACGCGCCGGGTTGGCGTAGACGGGCACGAGAATGCCCCCTCCATGATCCCGGAGGGGGCATTTTTGCTGGTCACGCTATGTGGCTGGGGCCGGGGTCGAACCGGCGACCTTCCGCTTTTCAGGCGGACGCTCGTACCAACTGAGCTACCCAGCCCGATGGCTGGGGACCGGGGTCCCCAGTCGGGTGGCCCTCAGGCGTGCCTGAGGGTGGCGGTCCTGACGGGATTTGAACCCGCGGCCTCCACCTTGACAGGGTGGCGAGCACTCCAAACTGCTCCACAGGACCAGGCTTGTGCGAGCCCTAGTCTCGCACAGTGTGATGCGTGTTCCCTACCGGGATTCTCCGTCGTCGGCTACGGGCCGTGACGTCGCTGGATCAGCGTAGCAGAACCCCAGCCTGGTCCCCTAAACGAAGCGGGGGGCGCCCTCCAGCCCGAAGAGGCGGGCCGCGTTGTCGTGGCAGACGGCGCGGAGCCAGTCGTCGTCCTGGTCCTGGGTGGTCAGCGCGTCCAGGGCGTCCGCGTAGGGGTACGGGGTGTTCGGGAAGTCCGTGCCCAGCAGGATGCGGTCGCGCAGGGCGGACAGGCGGGGGCGGGCGTGGGGTGGGAAGGGGGCGGCGGATTCGGAGAAGGTGGTGAACGCCATCGTCGTGTCGAGCATGACGTCCTCGTGCCGCTCCGCCAGCGTCAGGAAGTCCTCGTACTCCGGCATCCCCAGGTGCGCCACGACCAGCCGCAGCCGCGGGTGCCGCTTCAGCAGCGCTGCGATCGGCGCCGGGCCCGTGTAGGGGCCGGGGACCGGGCCGGAGCCGCAGTGGGTGACGACCGGGAGGGCGGCGTCGGCGAGGAGGGACCAGACCTCGTCGAGCACGGGGTCGTTCGGGTCGTACGCGCCGACCTGGAGGTGGCATTTGAACACCCGCGCCCCCTGCCCCACCGCCCGCCGTACGTCGTCCGCCGCGCCCGGCTCCGCGAAGAACGTCGCCGTGTGCAGGCAGTCCGGCGTACGGGTGGCGAAGTCGGCGGACCAGTCGTTGAGCCACCGCGCCATGCCCGGTTTGTGCGGGTACAGCATCGACGTGAACGCGCGCACCCCGAAGCCGCGCAGCAGCGCCACCCGCTCGGCCTCCTCCTGCCGGTACATGATCGGCCAGGGGCGCCCGACCAGCGGGCCGGCGGCGTCGAAGTACGCCCACACCTTCGCCAGCACGCTCTGCGGCATGAAGTGGGTGTGCACGTCGATCAGCTGCTTGAGACCGAGCGCGCGGCGGAACGCCGCCACCCGGTCCTGTTCGGTATCGGCGCAGGTCACAGGTGTGATCTCCCGTTCGGCTCACGTAGGGTCGACATCGTGCCTGCGTCGATCGTCCACCGGCCGGGAGGCCGTCCGTAAGCCGTGGCCGTGAGGAGAGACCAACGACTCAGCGCCGTCGTGGCCGGCGAGCCGGGTCGTACCGTACGGACTCCCTCCTCGTACGTCCCGGCCGGCAGCCGTCGCGTCACCTCCCGTGCCGTCGGCTCCGCTGCCCGCCGCGCCTCGCCCGGGTGGGGAGAATGTCGTAAAACAGCCCACTTTGCTCGCCGAAGCATAAAATGTGGACAATGCGCACCGACGAGGTCCTGTCCGGTCTGGGTACGGGCGTCTGGCGCTGGGCGGCGCACACCGACCGGGTGGTGCTGGATCCGCAGGCCGCCCGGCTGCTCGGGCTGCCGCCCGAGCCGGGCACCGTACACGCCCCCGCGGTCCGCGCCCGGCTGCACGGCGTCGACTTCATCGAGCTCAACGGCATCCTCGACCTCGCCCTCGCCGAGGGCACCCTCGCCGAGGGCCGGCTGCGCGTCATCGACACCCGCGGCGACGTCGTCCGGGTGGTGCGCTGCCGGATGCGGGCGCTGGAGTCGTCGCCGGGGGAGCAGACCGACATCGTCGGCACCGTCCAGGAGGTCATCGACGTACCCGCCGGGCCCGGCGACGGGCCGCGGGGAACCAGCGACTGGCGGCTGTCGCGCGAGGCGTTCCTGCTCTCCGCCGGCCGGGCGCTGGCCGAGGCGCGGTCCACCGACCAGGTGATGCGGGTGGCGGCGTCGCTGTCGATGCCGGGCTTCTCGCCGGACGCCATGGCGGTCTTCGCGGTCGAGGGCGACGACCTGGTCCTCATCGGGCACCACGGCTACCGGGCCGACGACATCGAGCCCTTCCGCACCGTCCCCATGGACTCCCCTTTCCCCTCCGCGGAGGCGGCGCGCACCTCCCGCGCCGTGTACATCGCCGGCCGCAAGGACTACGCGCGCCGCTTCCCCGAGGCGTGGCGGTACGCCCGGGCCCTGCCGCGCGGGTCGTGGGCGTTCCTGCCGCTGATCGCGGAGGGGCGGACGGTCGGTGCGTGGATGGCGGCGTTCGCGGAGGTGGTGCCGTTCACGCCGGACGAGCGGTCGGTGCTGACGACGGTGGCGCGGATGCTGGGGCAGGCGCTGTCGGACGCGTACGTGCACGAGTCGGAGCGGGAACTGGCGGAGGGGCTGCAGCGCAGCATGATGCCGGCGGTCGCGCGTGTTCCCGGCTTCGACGTGGCGGCGCGGTACGTCCCCTCCGGGGGCGGGCTGCAGATCGGCGGCGACTGGTACGACGTCTTCGCGCTGCCCTCCGGGCAGACGGCCCTGGTCATCGGGGACGTCCAGGGGCACGACGTACGGGCCGCGGGGCTGATGAGCCAGCTCCGTATCGCCATCCGCGCGTACGCCTCCGAGGGCCACCGCCCGGACGCCGTGCTGACCCGCGCCTCCGCCTTCCTCACCCGGCTCAACGAGCGGCAGGTCGACGACCCCGCCGACGCCCGCTTCGCCACCTGCCTCTATCTCCAGGCCGACCCGGCGACCGGCACGCTGACCGTGGCCCGCGCCGGGCACCTCGACCCGGCGGTCGCGCTGCCCGACGGCACGATGATCATCCACCCCAGCGACGGCGGCGTGCCGCTCGGCATCGAGGCCGACCCGGTGTACCCGCTCTCCGAGCACAAGATCGACCCGGACGAGACCATGCTCCTGTGCACCGACGGCCTGGTGGAGACCGGCGGCCACGACCTGTACAGCGGGCAGGCCCGGCTCGGCGCCGCGTTCGCGGCGACGCTCGGCGCGGGTCTGGAGACGGTGGCGGACGCGATCGTGGACACGGTCACGGGGCCCGGTTCGTACGCCACCCGCGGGCCGCACTCCGGGCGCACCCAGGACGACATCGCGTTCGTCCTGCTCCGCACCGCGGGCGCGACGCGGATGGCGCACCCGGAGTCGGAGCGGCACATGTACCTGGCCGTGCCGCAGTCCGAGCAGCAGCGCATCTCCGACGCCCGGCACCAACTGCGCGGCCTGCTCTACGACTGGGCGACGGCGGACCAGATCGACGCGGCGGAGCTGGCGCTCTCCGAGATGATCGCGAACGTCATGACGCACACGGACAGCACCGCCAACGTCCTCGCCGACCTCACGGGACCGCCGGGACGGCGCGTGCTGCGGATGACGATCGCCGACGCGGACGGCAACCTTCCGCACCGCCGGCACCCGGGCGAGATGGCCTCGTCCGGCCGCGGGGTGCTGCTGTTGCAGGCGCTGTGCGACAACTGGGGCGTGGAGCCGCAGGGGGACGGCAAGGCGATCTGGGCGGAGATCCGCGAGCACGAGCAGGAGTGAGCCGTACGGCGGGCAACACCCGTGCGAACGGCAGTACTTGTCACCGCTGAACAAAATCGCCTGCTGAACAACTCCCCTCGCCGCCCCCTGACCTGCGCCCTTGCCGACCCGCCCGGCGAAACCCCAAAGCGGAGGGAACCACTCCGCGCCGTTTGGCGGATCATTGTTCGAGGAGGGGTGGGGGCGCCAGTGACTCCTGACCCCTTGAGACACCGGGAGGGGTTAAGTGCGCAGACATTTCACGAGGGCGGGGTCCGCCGCTTTAGCGGCCGCCGCGGCGACGGCGCTCACGGCGGGCCTCATGGCCGCGCCCGCGGCGTCCGCCTCGCCGGCCGCCGGATCGGCCGGGTCGGCCGGGGGGAACGGCCAGGCGCCGTACGCGAAGCAGGACGGCACCTGGGTGACGCTGATCACCGGTGACCGGGTACGGGTCGCCGACGGCAAGGCCGTCGCGATCGACCGCGGGCCGGGCCGCGCGGGAATACCCATAAGCACCTTCGAGCGGGCCGGACACACCTATGTCGTCCCGCGGGACGCCACCGCGCTCGTCGCCGACGGCACGCTGGACCGCCGGCTGTTCGACGTCACGCTCCAGGCCCGCCCCGAGTACGTACGCCAGCAGCGGGCGGGTCTGAAGCTCATCGTCGACTACCGCGGCGAGAGCCCCGCGGCGCAGAACCGGCTGCACGCCGCCGACGGCACCGACGTCGAGCACCGCTTCCCGCGGCTCAACGCCGAGGCCGTCACCACCGCCAAGGGCCAGGCCGCCGCGGCCTGGAAGGCGCTGACCCGCGCCGAGGGCGGCGAGAGCGCCGCCGAGCCGCTGGCCGCCGAGTCCGGCGTCAAGCGCGTCTGGCTGGACGGCGTGCGCCGCGCCAGCCTGGACGTCAGCGTGCCGCAGATCGGCGCCCCGGCCGCCTGGGACGCCGGCTACAAGGGCGACGGCGTGAAGATCGCCGTGCTCGACACCGGCGTCGACGAGACCCACCCGGACCTCGCCGGACAGGTCGTCGCCAGCGAGAACTTCACGCCCGCCGCCGACGCCGAGGACCGCTACGGCCACGGCACCCACGTCGCGTCCATCGCGGCCGGTACGGGCGCGAAGTCGGGCGGCAAGTTCAGCGGCGTCGCGCCGGACGCGAAGCTGCTCGCGGGCAAGGTGCTCGACGACGACGGCTACGGCGACGACTCCGGCATCCTCGCCGGCTTCGAGTGGGCCGTCGCCCAGGACGCCGACATCGTCAACCTCAGCCTCGGCGGCGGCGACACCCCCGAGATCGACCCGCTGGAGGAGGCCGTCAACCGGATCTCCGCCGACGAGGGCGTGCTGTTCGCGGTGGCCGCGGGCAACGAGGGCTCGGGCAGCCACACCATCTCCTCGCCCGGCTCCGCCGACGCCGCACTCACCGTGGGCGCGGTCGGTGCGAACGGCGGGCTGGCGGGCTTCTCGTCCCGCGGTCCGCGGATCGGCGACAGCGCGGTCAAGCCCGACGTCACCGCCCCCGGCGTGGCGATCACGGCGGCCGCCGCGCCCGGCAGTGTCATCGACCAGGAGGTCGGGCAGAACCCCGAGGGGTATCTGACGATCGACGGTACGTCCATGGCGACCCCGCACGTCGCGGGTGCCGCCGCGCTGCTCGCGGAGCAGCACCCGGACTGGACGGGCCAGCAGCTCAAGGCCGCGCTCTCCGCGTCCGCCAAGCCCGCCGCCAAGCGCGGCGCGTTCGGCCAGGGCGCCGGGCTCATCGCCTCGGACCAGGCGGTGGGGCAGTCGGTGGTGAGCGAGCCGGCGTCGCTGAGCTTCGGCAAGCAGGAGTGGCCGCACCAGGACGACGAGCCGGTGACGAAGTCGATCACGTACCGGAACCTGGGCACCGAGGACGTCACGCTGTCGCTGACCGCGTCCACCGTGCAGCCCGGCGGCGCGGCCGCGCCCTCGGGGATGTTCAGCATGGGCACCGACGTGATCACGGTTCCGGCCGGTGGCACCGCCGAGTTGCCGGTGACCGTCGACACCCGCCGCGGCGGGGACGTCGACGGCGCGTACTCGGTGTACGTCACGGCGACCGGCGACGGCCAGCGCGTCGTCACCCCGGGCGGCGTGGAGCGCGAGGGCGAGTCGTACGACGTCACCCTGAAGTTCCTCGGCCGCGACGGGCAGCCGACCACGGACGGCGCCGGGTTCCTGACCGGCATGGAGGAGAGCAACTGGGAGATCTGGGAGAACGTCGAGGGCCGGGAAAGCGTCACCGTGCGGGTGCCGAAGGGCCGTTACCTGGTCAGCGGTGACGTCGCGACGTTCGACGGCGACGAGCTGACCGAGTACGACTGGATCAACCAGCCGCGCCTGGACGTCACCGGGAACGCGACCGTCACCCTCGATGCCAGGACCGCGAAGCCGGTCGACCTCACCGTGCCGGACGCCGCCGCCGTGCGGACGAACCTCGACATGGGCGTGGACGTCTCCGCGGACGGCATGGGCGCGGGACTGGGCACCTCCGTCCCGGGCGACGCCGACACCCGCAGCGCGCACCTCGGCCCGGCGACCGCCGCCGGCGAGCTGTACCAGCAGGTCCAGGCGAACTTCGCGAGCGGTGCGCGCACCGAGTACCAGACCGTCTACAGCGACGCCAACCGCACCACCGCCTGGACCGGCATCACGCGGGCCACCCCGCAGAGCGAGCTGGCCAGGCTCGACCTCACGCTCGGCTCCTCGGCGGAAGGCCGGCAGGGCTTCGTGTGGGCGGTGCCGTACATCGCCGGCAGCACCGGCGCCACGGCCAACCAGCGGGCCCTGCCGTACGAGGGCACGCTGTACGTGCGCGGCGGCGACCGCATCAACTGGGAGCTGGAGTACTGGCAGCTCGGTGACGCGTGGGAGGACATCGCCTACATCAAGGAGGCGCGCACCTACGCCGGCGGCAGCACGTACAAGGCGTCCTTCAACGCCGCCGTGGTCGGCCCGATCCTCACCAAGGACACCGGCGTCCACCGCGACGGCAACACGATCGACGCCCTGATCCCGATCTATCTCGACGACCCCGCCCACTTCGGCTACTCGCTGTACGAGAACGCCGACACCACCCTGTACCGCAACGGCACGAAGCTGGGGTCGGTGGCCGACCTCCCGATCGGCGCGCAGTTCACGGTGCCGGCGGGCAGCGCCGACTACAAGCTCACCACCTCCTCGACCCGCCCGGCCACGGTCGCGCGGACGTCCACGAAGGTGACCGCCACCTGGACCTTCTCCTCCGCCAGGACCGACAGCCCGAAGAAGCTGCCGATCTCCGTGGTGCGCTTCTCGCCGACGCTGTCGGCGGCGAGCAGCTCCAACGCGGGGGCGACGAAGACGGTCCCGGTCAAGGTGCTGGGCTCGGCGGCGGGCAGCAACCTCAAGTCGCTGACCGTGTGGTCCTCCACCGACGGCGGCTCGACCTGGAAGGAACTGCCGGTGCGGGACGGCAAGGTGACCGTGGTCAACCCGGCCGCGGGCAAGACCGTGTCGTTCAAGGCGAAGGCCGTGGACGAGCAGGGCAACAGCGTCCAGCAGCGGATCTTCGACGCCTACCGGGCGCGGTGACCGCGAGCGGTCCGTACCGTAGGTGAACGACCGTACCTGACCGCTCGCCGAGCGGCCCGTACGGGAGAACGGCCCCTGGTCCGGCGACGGATCAAGGGCCGTTCGTCGTACGTGCCCTCAGGCCGCCGTCCGTACGAGCTTCCGCCGCGGCGCCGCCCGCTCCGCGGCCAGCGATCCGAACAGTTCCTCCCACCGCGGATGCACCGCCTCCGGCGCGTACCTCCGCGACTTGGCGAGCGCTGCCGTGCCCATGTCCGCGCGCATGCCCTCGTCGTCCATCATCTGCCCCATGGCCACCGCGAGCGCCTTGACGTTCTTCGGCGGCACGAGCAGACCCTCGCGGCCGTCGGTGAGGACGTCCGCGGGTCCCGTCGGGCAGTCGTAGCTGACCACCGGCAGGCCGTGCGTCATCGACTCGATCATCACCATCGGCAGGCCCTCGAAGCGCGAGCTCAGCACGAACATCGACGCCTTGGCCAGCTCGTCGTCGAGCCGCGGCGTGAAGCCCATGAGGAAGGCGTGGTTGTACACGTGGTGCCGCTCGATGAGCCGGCGAAGCTGCGGTTCCTTGTCGCCGGTGCCGAAGATCCGCAACTGCCAGTCCGGGCGGGTGGCGACGGCCTGCGCGAACGCCGGGATGAGGTAGTCGAAGCCCTTCTGGTTCTTCAGCCGTCCGGCGGCGATCACGATGCGGTTGGCGTACGTCGACTGCCGCTTCGCGCCCGTGTGGACGGCGTTGGGGATGCACACGACGCGGGTGCCGGGCAGCAGCCGCGCGTACTCGTCGCGGTCCCGCTCGGTGAGCACCGCGACCGCGTCGAAGCGCGCGTACAGGCGGGTGATGGCGGCGCGCACGTCGGGGTGGTGGGTGGCCAGGTTCATGTGCTCCTGGCCGACCCGGATCACGTCGGTGCTGGCGTGCTGCGCGGCGAGGATGTTCAGCGACGGGCGGGTGGTGACGAGCACCCCGCCGCGCAGCCGCGCCATCCAGCGGATCACCCGCGTCTCCACGTCCCGGGTGAAGTGCTCGCGCGAGACCTCGCCGTGCGGTACGAACCGGGAGGGCCGGTCGCGGTTGCTGAACCGGGCGGTCCACGCGCGCGTCTCGGGGAGGGCGGGGGCGCCGTAGGAGTCGACGATCGCGGTCACCCGCACCCGCCGGTCCAGCGGGAACCACGGCGACTCGCGGCGGCGCAGGACGCTGATCACCTCGACGTCGTGGCCCGCGGCGGCCATGGAGCCGGCCTGGTTGAACACCGTGCGGATGGTGCCGCCCTTGCCGTAGGCGTTGAGGAGCAGATAGCGGATCTTCACGAGAGCGTCCGGGAGAGGTCGTCGCGGAGCTGGCACGCGATGGAGAGGTTGTCGCGGACGGTGTAGTAGGGCTTCACCTGGATCGTGTCGGCGTCGGACGACACGGACTGCGCGGGGAACACCATGATGTTCTTCTTCTGCTCGATGTCGTCGAGGATCCGGGGGGCCCGCAGCCGGACCTCCCGGGTGCCCGCGCCGGCAGTGAGGTGGAGGTCCCACTTCGCGGGCAGCGCGATCCCGGAGGGCGCCAGGTCGGCGACGGGCACGCTGGCCTCGAACGTCTCGCCGTGCAGCGTCGCGGGGTAGTCGAGGCGGCGCTCCGGCGAGCCGGTCAGCGTGACGGCCAGCCGCCAGCGCGGGGCGGGGTCCTCGGCCGCGGGGACGCCGTGGAGGCGGCCGACGACGCGGATGAGGCCGTCGCGCGGCCAGACCTCGGTGACCTCGGCGCAGGGGTCCTCGGCCGCCGCATCCGGCGGGGCGGTGTCCGTGAGGTAGCCCCACGCGGTGCTGATCTCGCGCAGCGCCTCGGGCACCTCGGTGGACTCGGGCAGCGCGCGCCCCTGCTGTACGCGGCCGCTGCGGATCTTCTCCTTCCAGTCGCCGAGCCCCTTCGGCAGCTCGCCCTCCTCACGGGCGCCGTAGTCGAGCATCTCCGGCTCGTAGGCGATGCCGAGGAAGTCGCAGATGCTGCGGAGCACGCTCTCGGGGTCGGTGGTCAGATCCTCGTAGCGCACGACGTGTCCGGGCAGCTCCCGGCGGGCGCGCTCGGTGGCGCGCGTGTAGTGCAGGGCCTGGAGCGCGGCCTGGTCGGGGGTGCGCCCGGACGGGTCTGCCTCGTACCAGGACTGCGCGATGGAGGCCGGGTGGCGCAGCAGGAAGACGAAGCGCGCGTCGGGCCAGCAGGCGGCGATGCGCTGGTACGCGAAGGCGTTGTTCGGCGTCTTCTCGACCAGGATGTCCTTGCCGGAGCGGACCAGCTCGCGGTGGAGCACGCGGTCCCAGAGCAGATGCTCCAGGTCGGTGCGCTGGAGGTCCAGCTCGTTCATCGCCTCGACGGCCAGCTCGGTGCCGGCGGTGACCTCCAGCCGGCGCACGTGCAGCTCGTGCGGCGCGTGCAGGCGGGAGTGGCCGCCGAGCAGCATGCGCAGCAGGGTGGCGCCGGAGCGTACCGGGGTGATGAGGAAGACGGGCTGCCGGATCAGCCGGTCGACCTGCGGGTTCGCGGGCGGGCGGTAGTCGGGCCGACGGCCGGGGCGCACGGCTGGGGTGGCGGCCTTGGCCTTCTTGGGGTGCGGCCGGGGCGCGCGCCGGATATGGAGGCCGGTCAATCGGCCGAGTGCTCTGTTCAGTTGCCGCAGCATTGTCCACCCGTCCGTGCGAGAGGTGTTTCCGGACCCGGAAAACGACGCGGCGGGCAAAGGGTTGCGCTCCGGCGGATTCTTCAGATCTCCGTACGGAGGAACGTGCCGGTGAGGCGGGGGGCGCGGGAACGCCTCGTGCGCGGGGGGTTGACAGTCCCGCGGGCTTGCCCGACGGTGGGAGCGCTCCCATAGCTTCAAGCCTTGCACGCAGTACGCACGTTGCACGTACGTCGCAGGCCATGCGCGCGCATGTGCTCTGCACGTCGATCCGAGGGCACTCCCCCACGTGCCGCGCACGCACGCAAAGCCCCGGTGGCGGGGAAGCCCTCCCGCTGCGTCCCGCCACCGGTCCCGCTATCCGAGAGGAGCACGAGAGCCGCGATGACAGTGCGAAGAAGCAGCAGTGGAAGCAGCCCCGGCCGAAGCGGCAGTGGGCCACGCACCAGCACCCGTGCCGGTAGTCGACGCAGACCCTGGCGTCCCGCGGCGATCCTCGCCGCACTCGCCGTCGGCGCCGCCCTGGTGCTCACCGGCACCGCGGCGCCCACCGCCGGCGCGGCCGCCCGCGTGGACAACCCCTACGCCGGCGCCACCCCGTACGTGAACCCCCAGTGGTCCGCGAGGGCCACCGCCGACGGCGGCGAGGCGATCGCCGACCAGCCCACGTTCGTGTGGATGGACCGCCGCGCTGCGATCGGCGGAATCGGCGAGGCCTGGGGTCTGGAGCGGCACCTGGACGAGGCGCTCGACCAGGGTGCCGACCTCTTCCAGGTCGTCATCTACAACCTGCCGGGCCGCGACTGCGCCGCGCTCGCCTCCAACGGCGAGCTGGAGCCCGAGGAACTCGACGTCTACAAGTCCCAGTACATCGACCCGATCGCCGACATCCTGGCCGACCCCAAGTACGCGAGCCTGCGCATCGTCACACTCATCGAGCCCGACTCGCTGCCCAACATGGTCACCAACGCGGGCGGCACCGCCGGCTCCACCGACGCCTGCGTACAGATGAAGCAGCTCGGCAACTACGAGAAGGGCGTCGGCTACGCGCTGAACACGCTGGCCGACATCCCCAACGTCTACAACTACGTCGACGCCGCCCACCACGGCTGGCTCGGCTGGGACTCCAACCTCGCCCCGTCCGTGGACGAGTTCAAGAAGGCCGCCACCTCCGAGGGCGCCACCGTCGGGGACGTGCACGGCTTCATCGTCAACACCGCCAACTACTCCGCCCTGAAGGAGCCGTACTTCGAGGTCGGCGGCAACGTGGGCGGCACACCCGTGCGGCAGGCGAAGTGGGTCGACTGGAACCAGTACGTCGACGAACTGTCCTACGCCCAGGCGCTGCGCAGTCTGCTCGTCTCCCGCGGCGGCTTCGACTCCGGCCTCGGCATGCTGATCGACACCTCCCGCAACGGCTGGGGCGGCGCCGACCGGCCCACCGGCCCCGGGCCCACCACCTCCGTCGACGACTTCGTCAACGGCGGCCGCGTCGACCGGCGCATCCACCCCGGCAACTGGTGCAACCAGTCCGGCGCAGGACTGGGCGAACGGCCCGTCGCCGCGCCCGAGTCGGGCATCGACGCCTACGTATGGGCCAAGCCGCCGGGCGAGTCGGACGGCGCCAGCGAGGAGATCGACAACGACGAGGGCAAGGGCTTCGACCGGATGTGCGACCCCACGTACGAGGGCAACGAGCGCAACGGCAACAACCCCTCCGGCGCCCTGGCCGACTCGCCGCTGGCCGGCCACTGGTTCTCCGCGCAGTTCCGCCAGCTCGTCGCCAACGCCTACCCGCCGGTCGACGGCGGCGGCGGCCCCGGCGACGACACCCAGGCGCCGACCGTGCCCACCGGGCTGCGGGTGACCGGGACGACGGGCGCCAGCGCCTCCCTGTCCTGGACGGCGTCGAGCGACAACGTCGGCGTCACCGCGTACGACGTCTTCCGCGACGGCACGCAGGTCGGCTCGACGGCCGGCACCACCTTCACGGACGGCGGGCTGCGGGCGGGCACGTCGTACGCCTACGCGGTCCGCGCCCGCGACGCGGCGGGCAACGCCTCGGCGCGTACGTCCCCGGTGACCGCCACCACCGGCACCGACGGCGGCGGGAGCGGCGCGGTGAAGGTGCAGTACAAGAACACCGACGCGGCCGCGACCGACAACCAGATCCGGATGGGCCTGCAGGTCGTCAACACCGGCAGCACGCCGGTGAACCTGGCGACGGTCAAGGTCCGCTACTGGTTCAGCGGCGACTCCGGCGCCACGTCGTTTTCCACGTGGTGCGACTGGGCCGTCGTCGGCTGCGGGAGCGTCACGCACGGCGTGAGCGCGTCCGGCTCCTCCGCACCCGGCGCGGACCGGTACCTGGAGGTGGGCTTCGGCTCCGGCACGCTCGCGCCGGGCGCGTCGACGGGCGAGATCCAGGTGCGGCTGGCGAAGAGCGACTGGTCGAACTTCAACGAGTCGGACGACTACAGCCGCGCCGCGAACACCGCCTACGCGGACAACCCGCGCGTCGGCGTCTACACCTCCGGCACGCTCACCTGGGGCACCGCCCCCTGACGGCCGGGCGGCCCCTCCCCCGCCCGGCCACCCCGGACCATCCGTCCGGGCCCGACGCCCCCACCCGGTCCGCCCGGCGTGGGGGCGTCCTGCGGGTGCGCCGGGAGGCGGGGTTGTCAGGGGCGTGGGGGTCGACGAGCATGGCGGCCGGTGTAATTGTCATGGCCACTGCCAGTTCGTGTGGAGGGGAGACCCCGTGTCACCGCAACCGCGAGGTACGAACCGGAGGACCGTCCTGGCGGCCGGTGCCGCCGCCACCGCCGCCGCCGGGGTCGCGGCCGGGCCGGCCGCCGCGCGCGGCCCGGCCGCGCCGGCGGACCAGGGCTCCGACCGGCCGCCCGCCACCGCCCAGCGACCCGCGCGGGAGCTGCGGGCCCTGCTCGCCGAGGTGGACGCCGACCGGATCGAGGCAGACGTGCGCCGGCTCGCCGCCTTCGGCACCCGGCACACCCTCTCCACCCAGGACGACCCCGACCGCGGCATCGGCGCCGCTCGGGACTGGATCCACCGCCGGATGCGTCAGCACGCCGCCGCCTCCGGCGGCCGGATGACCGTCGAGCTGCAGTCGTACGTCCAGCAGCCCGCCAACCGCATCCCCGTCCCCACCCGCATCACCAACGTCCTGGCCACCCTGCGCGGCGACACCGACCCCGACCGCGTCTACGTCGTCTCCGGCCACTACGACTCGCGCGCCGGCGACGTCATGGACGCCACCTCCGACGCCCCCGGCGCCGACGACGACGCCTCCGGCGTCGCCGTCGCCATGGAGCTGGCCCGCGTGCTGGCCACCCGCCGCACCGCCGCGACGATCGTGCTGGCCGCCGTGGCGGGGGAGGAGCAGGGGCTGTACGGGGCCGCGCACATGGCGGAGCAGTTCCAGGTCAGGGGCACCCGGGTCCAGGGCATGTTCACCAACGACATCGTGGGCAGCTCCACCGCCGACGACGGCACCCGCGACCCGCGTACCGTACGGCTCTTCGCCGAGGGCGTCCCCACCGCCGAGACCCCCGCCGAGGCCAACACCCGCCGCTCCGTCGGCGGCGAGAACGACTCCCCGGCACGCCAGCTCGCCCGCTTCGTCCGCGACGTCGCGGACAACGACGCCACCGGCATGGACGTCCGCGTGATCTACCGCCGCGACCGCTATCTGCGCGGTGGCGACCACATCCCGTTCCTCGAACGCCGCTTCCCCGCCGCCCGTTTCACCGAGCCCGCCGAGGACTACGCGCACCAGCACCAGGACGTCCGCGTGGAGGACGGCAAGCAGTACGGCGACCTGCCCGAGTTCTGCGACTTCGACTACATCGCGCGCGTCGCGCGGGTCAACCTCGCCGCCGTCTGGACCCTCGCCCAGGCCCCGGGCACCCCCACGGGCGTGGGCATCGTCACCTCCGCGCTGACCAACGACACCGAGCTGGTGTGGGACCGCGGCACGGAGCCGGACCTCGCCGGGTACGAGGTGGTGCGGCGGGAGACGACGGCACCGGAGTGGACGCAGGTGGAGCCGGTCGGCGACGTGACGCGGCACACCGTGCGGGCGTCGAAGGACAACCTCTTCTTCGGCGTACGGGCCGTGAACCGCGCGGGGCAGCGCAGCCCGGTGGCCTTCCCGGCCCCCCGGAGCTGAGTGCCGCCGGGTGCCCGGGGGCCGCCGCGGCGGTGGCCCCCGCTCAGGTCAGGTCCGGGACCTTCGCCAGCTTGTCGGGGTTGCGCACGATGTCGATCGCCGTGATCCGCCCCGCGTCGACCGTGAACGACAGCACCGACAGGTGCCCGTCCCCGTCCCGGATCGCCAGCCCCGCCGTGCCGTTGACCTCGACGGGGCGGATGTCCAGCGGCCCCACGGTGCCCCCGTACGCGACGATCAGCTGGGCGACCCGGCTCGACTCGCGCTCCGTGTGCTGCAGCGTGACGGCCTTGCCGCCGCCGTCGCCGCGCATCACCACGTCCGGGTCGAGCAGCGCGATCAGTCCCGGCAGGTCGCCGTCCTGGCACGCCGCGGTGAACGCCTCCACCAGCTCCCGCTGCTCCGCGACCGTCGCCGGCGTCCGCGGCCTGCCGTCCTCCACCTGCCGCCGCGCCCGCGATGCAAGCTGCCGTACGGCCGCCGGGGAGCGGCCGACGACCTCGGCGATCTCGGGGAACGGCACGCCGAAGACGTCGTGCAGCACGAAGGCGGTGCGCTCGGCGGGCGACAGCCGCTCCAGCACCACCAGCAGCGCCATGCTCACCGACTCGTCCAGCGTCACCCGGTCGGCCGGGTCGTCCGAGCGGTCCGCGACCAGCGGCTCCGGCAGCCACGTGCCCACGTACTGCTCGCGCCGCGCCCGCGCGCTGCTCAGGGCGTCCAGCGCCAGCCGGCTGACCGTCGTCGTCAGCCAGGCGCCGAGGTCGCGTACCGAGCCGGGGTCGTCGAGGCGCCGCAGGCGCAGCCACGCCTCCTGCACGCAGTCCTCGGCCTCCACCAGGGAGCCGGTCATCGTGTACGCCACGCGCAGCAGCCGCGGTCTGCTGGCCTCGAAGGAGCGTGCGAGCTGGTCCTCCGCGCTGCGCTGGGCGGCTCGTCCGGTGTCCGGTGCGGCGTCCCGCGCGTCCCGATTCGTCATTCCCCTGTCCCGTTCAGCCGAAGGGTCGGTCACACAATGACACGGCCCGGTTCCAACGAGTGTCCATGTCACACCTCGAAGGGCTACGTCGTCAACAGGCTACGGAAGCCCGGGGCTGCCCCGGGGACGTTTGACGACCCTCCGGGGAAGAGACCATGACGATTACCGATAATCGAGAAGAAACCGCGGAACCGCCCCTGCAAAAGGGGGTGTTCGTCCGGGTCGGGGGTTTCGCCTACCGACGTAAATGGCTGGCCGTGATCCTGTGGGTGGCGGTCCTGTTCGGCGTGTACGGCATTGCCACCGCCGTGGGCGACACCTACAAGGACGACACCTCGCTCCCCGGCACCGAGGCGCAGGCCGCCTCCGACCTGCTGAAAGATCACGGTGCGGAGCGCGCCGGGGACACCATCGAGATCGTCCTGCACGACAAGGGCGGGCTCGCCCAGGTGCAGCAGCGCGTCGACCCGATGCTCGCGGAGGTCGCGGAGCTGCCCAACGTCGGCGGCGTCCAGAGCGTCTACGAGACCCCGAACGCCATCTCCGAGGACGGCACGATCGGCTACGCCACCGTGCAGCTCGAGGTGCCGTCGGTGGACATGCCGGTGGAGGACACCGAGCGCATCCTCGACGCCGCGCAGGAGATCGAGGGCGAGGGACTGCAAGTCGAGCTGGGCGGTGAAGCCGTCCGGCTGCTGGCGGGGGGCGAGACCGGCGTCGGTGAGATGGTGGGCATCGTTGCCGCGCTGATCATCCTGGTGGTGATGTTCGGCACCTTCATCGCGGCCGGCCTGCCCATCCTGATCGCCCTCTTCGCGGTCGGCTCGACGGTCGGCGTCATCATCCTGGCGTCGCACCTCTTCACCATCGCGTCCTGGACGCCACCGGTCATGTTCCTCGTCGGCCTCGGCGTCGGCATCGACTACGCGCTGCTGATCTTCGCGCGCTACCGAACCGAGCTCGTGAAGGGCGTGGAGCCGGAACGGGCCACCATCACGGCCATGGACTCCGCCGGCCGGTCGGTGTTCTTCGCCGGCTGCACCGTCCTCCTGGCGCTGCTCGGCCTCACCGCCCTCGGGCTCGGCTCGATCCAGGGCATGGCGCTGTCCGTGGCGCTGACCGTGCTGATGACGATGATCGCCTCGCTGACGCTGCTGCCCGCGCTGCTCAGCATCTTCGGCAAGCGCTTCGCCCGCCAGTTCCTCGCGCGGGCGGAGAAGCGCAAGGCCAAGGGCAAGGCCGAGGACGGCGAGAAATGGCGGAAGCTCGCGACGGCGGTGCAGAAGCGCCCGCTCGCCGCCCTGCTGACGGCGGCGGTGATCCTCGGCGCCCTCGCCTTCCCGGCGCTGAACATCCGCCTCGGCTTCAACGACGCGGGCAACGACCCGAGCGACTCCACCAGCCGCCAGGCGTACGACCTGCTCTCCGACGGCTTCGGCCCCGGGTTCAACGGCCCGCTGCTGGTCGTGACCGACGGCGGCGACGGCAACGCCGAGGAGGCCGCCACCGCGGCGGCGCAGACGCTGGGCGAGACCGAGGGCGTCGCGGCCACCGCGCCCCCGATGCCCACGCCGGACGGCGAGGCCGCGACGGTCCTCGTCTACCCCGTCACCTCGCCGCAGGACGAGAAGACCACGGAGCTCGTCGGCACCCTGCGCGACGACGTGCTGCCGGGGCTGACGGCGGACAACGGCGCGGAGTATCTCGTCGGCGGGGCCACGGCCGCGTCCGAGGACTACGCCGGCAAGCTCGCCGACCGGATGCCCCTGTTCATGATCATCGTCGTGGGACTCGCGATCGTCCTGCTGATGGCGGTCTTCCGGTCGATTCTCATCCCGCTGAAGGCCGCGTTCCTGAACCTCCTCAGCATCGGCGCCGCGATGGGCGTGATGAAGCTGGTCTTCCAGGACGGGCGGTTCGGCTTCGAGGGCGGACCGATCGAGGCGTACGTGCCGGTGATGATCTTCGCGATCGTCTTCGGCCTCTCGATGGACTACGAGATCTTCCTGATCTCCCGGATGCACGAGGAATGGGTCAACTCCAAGGACGGTGATCCCTCGCGCGCCGTACGGGAGGGCCTGGCCCACACCGGCTCGGTGATCACGGCGGCGGGCTCGATCATGATCGTGATCTTCGCGGCCTTCGTCCTCAGCCCGACACGGATGCTGCAACAGTCGGGCCTGGCCTTCGCGGTGGCGATCTTCGTCGACGCGGTCATCATCCGATGCATGATCGTGCCCGCGGCGATGGAGCTGATGGGCAAGCGCGCCTGGTGGCTGCCGGCGCCGCTGGCGAAGATCCTGCCGAAGGTGGAGCTGGAGAAGCACTGACGGCTTCCGGCTCGGAGGAGCCGGACAGCCGAGGGGCCCCGCCGGTCGTCGAAGGACGGCCGGCGGGGCTCTTTGCTGTGGGGGACGGGGACGGGGACGGGGGCGTACGGAACGTACGCGGGCGTCAGCGGTGTGCGTCACGCGTACGCGGCCCGCGTCCCCTCACCCCTTGCGGGTACGCGGCTGCTCCCACAGCGGCAGCATCGCGTGCCGCACCTCCGCCAGCAGCTCCCGCATCCCGGTCTCCGCGTCCCGCGGCCGGCCGCCCGCGACCGCGTCGGCGACGGCCTCGTGCAGGTCGAGGGCCGCAGGCTCGGGGTGGTGGGGCATGAGGCCGAGTTGGGTGCGGCCCTGGAGCACGACGGCCACGACGTCGGCGAGCGCGCCGAACATCTCGTTGCCGCTGGCCTGGAGCAGCAGGGTGTGGAAGGCGATGTCCGCCTCCAGGAAGCGGTCGAGGTCGCCGGCCTCGCCGAGCGCGCGGAGGGTGGCGGCGATCTCGGTGGCCCGTTCGCGCTCGGCGGCGGAGGCGCTGCGGGCGGCGGCACCGGCGGCGAGCGGCTCGACGGCGATGCGGAGTTCGGTCAGCGAGCGGAGCTGGGCGTTGCGGCCGGGCCCGGAGAGGCGCCACCAGATGACGCGGGGGTCGTAGACGTTCCACGAGGCGCGGGGCTGGACGGTGATGCCGACGCGGCGGCGGGAGCGGACCAGGCCCATCGACTCCAGGATCCGCATGGTCTCGCGGGCGACGGTGCGGGAGACGCCGAAGCGCTCGCGGATCCGCTCCAGCGTGAGCACGTGGCCCTCGGGGAGGGTGCCGCCGGTGATCTCCTCGCCGATGGTGTCGAGGACGGAGCTGTGCAGGACGGCGGCGTCGGTGGCGGGGGGCGGCGGGGACGCCGTGTTCTCCCGCTTCTCCTGGCCGACGCGGCGTAGCTCCACCGCTGAAGAGTATCCCGGGCGGGGGCCTTCCCCGGTCTCGCGCATTGGTGCTACCTTTCCGACCGATTGGTAACACCATTCTAGGGAGGTCTTCATGTCCCCTCCTTCTACGCACCGGTTGATCACCCCGGGCACCCACACCGGGCTCGTGGTCATGGGCGTCTCGGGCGCCGGCAAGAGCACCGTCGCCCGGCTTCTCGCCGACCGGCTCGGCTGGGCGCTCGCCGAGGCCGACGACTTCCACCCCCCGGCGAACATCGAGAAGATGCGCGCCGGCACCCCCCTCACCGACGCCGACCGCCGGCCCTGGCTGCGGGCCATCGCCGCGTGGCTGGCCGCGTGGGCCGACGCCGGCGAGAACGCGATCGTCACCTGCTCCGCCCTCAAGCGCGCCTACCGCGACGTCCTGCGCGACGCCGGCCCCCGCGTCCGCTTCGTCCACCTGAACGGCGACCACGACACCGTCGCCCGCCGACTGGAGGCCAGGTCCGGCCACTTCATGCCGCCGGCGCTCCTCGACTCGCAACTGGCGGACCTGGAGCCGCTGGAGGCGGACGAGGACGGGCTGGCGGTGGACATCGGGGGGACGCCGGAGGAGGTGGCCGAGGAGGCGCTGCGCCGCCTGGGCCCGGGCCTGATCCCACCCGACCGGTAACCCCTCACTCCCCGCCCCGCAACGCACCGACCCACCCGACTCCGCCGACCCACCTGCCCCCCTCGTCCCCCACCGCAACCCCGTCCCCGTACCCGAGAAGCGATGGAGCTTTTCCGATGACGACGGTGCCTCTGGCCCAAGAGGTCGAAGACTGGACCCAGACGATGTCCGCGGGCCCGCTGCTCGCGATAGCCGGCGCGGCCGTGGCCGTGCTCCTGTTCATGGTGATCTACCTGCGCGTGCACGCCTTCCTCGCGCTGGTCACCATCAGCATCCTCACCGCCTTCGCCGCCGGTATCCCCGCCGCCCAGGTGATCCCGGTGGCGACCGACGGCTTCGGCACGACGCTCGGCAGCGTCGCGCTGCTCGTCGGCCTCGGCGCGATGCTGGGGCGGCTGGTGGAGGTCAGCGGCGGCGCGCAGAGCCTCGCGGACTCCATGATCCGGAAGTTCGGTGAGGACCGCGCTCCGTTCGCGCTCGGCGTCGCGTCGCTGATCTTCGGCTTCCCCATCTTCTTCGACGCCGGCCTCGTCGTGATGCTGCCCATCGTCTTCACCGTCGCCCGCCGCCTCGGCGGCGGCGTCCTGCGCTACGGGCTCCCCGCCGCCGGCGCGTTCTCCGTCATGCACGTCTTCGTGCCGCCGCATCCCGGCCCCGTCGCCGCCACCGAACTGCTGGGCGCGGACGTGGGTCTCGTCGTGGCGATCGGCGTGGTCATGGCCATTCCGATCTGGTACGTCACCAGCTACCTCTACGGCCTGTGGATCGGCGAGAAGATCGTCCTCCAGGTCCCGGACATCCTCACCGGCGGCCCGCAGGAGGAGAAGGACACCGACCCGCCGAGCGCGGCCACCGTCATCGCGCTGCTCGTGCTCCCGCTGGTGATGATCTTCGCCAACACCGGCCTGGACACCGCCCGTGCGGCGGGCTGGGTGGAGGACACCGAGTCCTGGTACAACGTCGCCCGCGCCCTCGGCTCGACGCCGGTGGCGCTGCTGCTGACGGTCTTCGTCGCGTCGTACGTCCTGGGCACCCGGCGCGGCAAGGGCCTGGAGATGATCGAGAAGCTCGTCGACTCCGCGCTCGGCCCGGTCTGCGCGATCATCCTCATCACCGGCGCCGGCGGCATGTTCGGCGGCGTCCTGCGCGCCAGCGGCATCGGCGACGCCCTCGCCGACGCGATGAGCGACCTGGGCCTGCCGGTCATCGTCGTCGCGTACGTCGTCGCCACCGCACTGCGTATCGCCCAGGGCTCCGCCACCGTCGCCCTGACGACGGCCGCGGGGCTGATCCAGCCGGTCGTCCTGGCCGCGGACTACAACGCGGTGCAGCTCGCGGCGATCGTGCTGGCCACGGCGGCGGGGTCGGTCACGGCCAGCCATGTGAACGACTCGGGGTTCTGGCTGGTGGGCCGGTTCTTCAACATGGACGTGAAGACGACGCTGAAGACCTGGACGGTGATGGAGACGACGATCGGCCTCTCGGCCTTCGGCCTCTCCTCACTCCTCTTCGTCATCGCCTGACCCCCGGGGGCCCGGGGATCCCCGTGGCCCCCGTCCCCCCGGCCCGCCGGGTGCGCGCGAGGGCATCGGCAGGAATCGTTTTGGCGATCTCCCCCGCCATCCCATATCCTGCTGGAGCCCCCGAGCGCAGCTCAGCCAGTGCCCCGGCGGGCCGTCGGCCCTCATCGTCTAGTGGCCCAGGACGCCGCCCTTTCAAGGCGGTAGCACGGGTTCGAATCCCGTTGGGGGCACCCTTCTTTCCAAGGGCTCTGACCTGCGTCAACGCGCGGCCAGAGCCCTTTTTCCTGCGCCCGTGCGACGATCAGCGCGGCGTGAGGTCCCTGCGGATGTCCTCGGCGGCCCACGGCACGAAGCGTTCGACGGGCGTGAGGCCGGGAATCCGGTCGATGCCGTGGTGCGGCATGGCACTCCCCCTCGTCGGTCCGCACATGGTTCCGCGTACCCGGGCACGGGGCAGGAGGTTCTCTCGGGGCCGTACTAATGTGGCGGTCGTCGAGAGGAGCGCAGTGTGGCAACGGAGGGCTTCCGTTTCGAGGAGATCGACGTCAGCAGGCCGCATCCCGCGCGGATCTATGACTACCTGCTGGGCGGCAAGGACAACTACGAGGTGGACCGCCAGGCCGGCGAACAACTCGTCGCCGCCGCCCCCGAGGCGCGGATCGGCCTGCGTGCCAACCGCGCCTTCCTCCAGCGTGCCGTCCGCCACGTCGTCGCCGACGGCGTCCGCCAGATCCTCGACATCGGTACGGGCCTGCCCACCGCCCCGAACGTGCACGAGACGGCCCAGGAGACCGCGCCGGAGACGCGCGTGGTCTACGTCGACAACGACCCCATCGTCCGCGCCCACGCCGACGCGCTGCTCAGCGAGGCCGGCGCGACGAGCATCGTGCAGGGCGACGTCCGCGACCCCCGGTCCCTCCTGGACCACCCCGACGTCCGCCGGATCCTCGACTTCGACGAGCCGGTCGCGGTGTTCCTGGTGGCCGTGCTCCACTTCCTCACCGAGGCGGACCGGCCCCGGGAGGTCGTCGCCACCCTGCGCGACGCGCTGCCGTCCGGCAGCTTCCTGGTGCTCTCGCACGCCACCGGCGACTTCGCCGACCGCACCGACGCCCAAGCCGTCTACAACAAGGCCACCGCGGGGCTGAACCTGCGCCCGTACGCGGAGATCGAGCCGTTCTTCGACGGCTTCGGCCTGGTCGAACCCGGCCTGGTGCAGGTCCCGTTCTGGCGCCCGGACACGCCGCCGCCCGCGCGGTACCGGGAGGTCGGCATCTACGCGGGCGTGGGCCGCAAGGACTGACGGGCGTCCCGCGCCGCTGTCAGACCGCTGCCCTACCTTGGCGGGATGCACGCAGACACACACCGCATCGACCGCCCGGCGGACCTCGACGTCGTCCGCACGTCCTATGACCAGGTGGCCGACGGCTACGTCCACTTGCTGCAGACGACCGGAATGGGCGACATCCGCCGGTACCCCTGGCTCAAGGCGCCGGTCGACGCCTTCGCCGACACCGTGGGCGACTTCGGCCCCGTGCTCGACGTCGGCTGCGGACCGGGCCAGGTGACCGCGTATCTCGCCGAACGCGGCCTGGACGTCTCCGGTGTGGACCTCTCGCCCGGCATGATCGAGAACGCCCGCCGGCTGCACCCGCAGTGCCGTTTCAGCGTCTCCTCCGCGACCGATCTCGAACTCGCCGACGGGTCGCTGGGCGGCGTGCTCGGGTGGTGGTCGCTGTTCAACCTGCCGCGGGAGGTCCTGCCGCAGGTGCTGGGGCTGTTCGCGCGTGCGCTGAAGCCGGGCGGGCACTTCCTCACCGCGACGCACGTGGGGGAGGGGGACTTCGTCCGGACGGAGGCGTACGGCAGACAGGGCGTCCGCTGGACGACGCACAAGTGGCGGCCGGAGGAGTTCGTGGCCGTGATCGAACGGGCGGGGCTGCGGCCGGTCGCCGAACTGCGGCTGCCGGGTGACGAGCAGACCGGGCCCGGGGTGGTGGTCATGGCGAAGAAGCCGGAGGCGTAGGGCGGGAGGGCGCGGGCGCCGGTCCGGCCGGTCCGGGCCCGCCCGCGCCCGTCGAAAACCGGCGACCCCCCGCGACCGCGCGCGATAGCGTACGCGACCATGTCGCATATCTTCCCACGCCCTCCTCTTCTCGCCGACGAGCGCACCTCTCTCACCGGCTGGCTCGAACTCCAGCGCAAGATCCTGCGGTGGAAGTGCGACGGTCTGAGCGAGGCGGACGCGCACCGCTCCGTCATCCCGACCTCGCCGCTCATGACGATGGCCGGGCTCATCGCCCATATGCGCTGGACCGAGCACACCTGGCTCGACGTCCTGTTCCTGGGCGGGGACAGCTCGCAGAACCCGGCTTTCGACGAATCCCTGGAGGAGGACGCCGACTGGTTCACCGACGGCGTCACCCTCGCCCAGGTCATCGCGGACTACGAGGCCCAGTGCGTCCGCAGCGACGAGATCATCGCCGCGGCCTCCCTGGAGGACGTCGCCCGCCACCCCGACTTCCCCCGGAACCATGCCAACCTCCGCTGGATCCTCATCCACCTCATCGAGGAGACCGGGCGGCATGCGGGGCACGCGGACATCGTCCGGGAACTCATCGACGGAACCAAGGGCTACTACTGAGCGGTGCGCGGGCACGTCACCGGGATGACGAACCCGGGCAAGCCGCACTCGTGGAACCGTGTCCCGCCGACCGGTGATCAAAATGTGCCCACCGCTTCCGTCTGAAGGGCGCCCCCACGTGACCACGATCTTCACCGTGTCCGTCGACTCCGTCGAAGACCGCACCCTCCGCGGGAGGGTGCACATCGTCAATCCCGACGTCCCCCATGTCCCGGACGAGAGTGTCTTTCCGCTGTCCCTCCTGGCCGACGCCTGGTGGAGGCTGGACCAGGGGTATCTGCGCAACGAGGACGACGAGGACGGGGAGCGGTACCCCTTCACCGGGGAGCAGGGCAAGGACATCACCGCGGGCATGCGGCTGAAGGACGAGTTCCCGACTCTCTTCGACCTCATCCTCGGCAAGGAGATACGGGTGACCAAGGACGGTTACCTGCTCGCGGACGACGGCAAGACCGTCCTCGAACCCAGGCGCAAAGCGGAAGAGGTGTACAAGCTGAGCGGGGGCAGCCGCCCCGGATATTCGGTGTTCACCTCCGGCGACGCCGAGGAGTTCTCGCGGCGCGCCGCCGCCATCGTGACCTCCTACGACATCAGCCCGTACCGGAACGTCCCGCTGCTGAGCGAGGTGGCTGCGGCGCAGGACCCGGACGAGCCCTGGGACCCCGGGAAGCCGGACGGCCCCGCCGATCTGGACGACTACGACGTGTGGGATCTGTTCGGGGACCACACCCTCGCCGAACTTCCGTACGCGGAGATCGTGGTGACTGTCGGCGACGCGGGCTATCTGGAGCACATGGCGGCCGGCATGCGCTGGGAGACGACCATGACCGGGCATGTCTGCTGACCGGGGCGGCAGCCGGGAGGGGGCGGCGTGGCGGCGTCACGGGCTCCTCTGACCCGGGACGGTCTGCGGGTGCGGATCGTCGTGCAGAAGGTACGGGTGGCGGGTACGGAGTACCGCGTGATCCGGCCGGCCGGAGCGCTGAAGAACGGGGCGCTGTACAAGACCCACAGCCATGACGAGATGTACGTGGACCGCACGTACGGCAGACGCATCGGCACCCTGTGGCTGCTTGCGGCGCGGTCGCCGCGATCGCTGGTCTATCTGCCGATGCGTACCACCCGGGTCGTACCCGGTATCGGCGAGGACGGTGAGCGGCCCCTCGACCTGGTGCTGGTACCCCGCACGGCGCAGCTTCGCCCGTCGCGCTGGAAGCGCATACGGGCGCAACTCCGCACGGGCCGTGCCGCCCGGGAGTTGCACACCGCCGGCGTGCCGGCGCGGGACCTTCCCGACCTCGATGCCGACTACGGCATTCCGGACGACCCGAAGGCGGCGGGCACGTTCCTCCTCCGCAAGGAGATCCACGCCGAGACGCTGTTGCTGACCGGCGGGGCCGCGGCCTTCCGGGAGGGGGCCAAGGAGATATTCGCCGTCACGAAGTACGGGCCGCCCGCGGCCGCCACCGGGCTCTACATTTCCGGTGCCTGCAACTACCACGTCTGCCGGCCCGTCTACGACTGGGGCCTGGACCCGCAGAACATGCGGCAGTGGGAGCAACTTCACGTGGAGTTCTGCCCGCAATGGGCACGATGACGGCCGTCGGGCTGCGGTTGTCCGCCGTCGTTCGCGACCGGTGCAGGAGGACGTCACCGGTCCGTCGACCTACGTCTTCCGGCGTATCTGAGCCGATGTCAGTCCCCGTCGCTAGGCTCCTGCCGCATGACCATGATCTTCGACGTCTTCACCGAGGCGACCAGGGGGACGACCCTCTCCGGCACCGTGCAGTACCGCGACCCCGACAACTACGGCTTCGACCAGGGGCCCGCGTTCGGACTGCAGCTCATCATGGACGCCTGGAGCGAGCGCGGCGACTTCGGTGCCGGGTCCGTGTCGGCCGAGACGGAAGCCGAGTTCGAAGAGCTCTACGAGCTGTACTTCGGCCCGAAGGCGCGGGTGGACAAGGACGGCTATCTGCTCGCGGACGGCTCCACCCAGGTGCGGATACCGCGCGTGAAGGCGGAGGAGTTCTACAAGGGGCGTATCGACCCCTACGGCGGGCGGGGCTTCTCGGACGGCGTCCACTACATCGATCTCACTCCGGAGCCGGGCGCGTTCGCCCGCCGTACCGAAGAGATCATCGTCTCCTGGACGATCGAGGAGGACGAGGACGATCCTGCCGATGCCGACGAACCCGAGGGGACGTCCGCCTTCTTCACCCTCGAAGTGAGCGATCCCCGCTATCTGGAGCACTTCAAGAAGAACGCGTTCTTCCAGACCGCCTTCACGGGCCACCTCCCGTAAGCGGGGCCCCGCCCCGCACGCCTCCGCGCCCTCGTCCCCGTACGACCCGGGGGCGAGGGCGCGGCGTCCGTGGCGGACGGCGGTCAGCGGTCGCGGTAGGCGACCTGCACGGCCATCTCCTTCAGCCGCTCCTGCCACCCGGGTGCCAGCGGGGCGTTCTCCAGGGCCTTGTGGGCCGTTGCCACCAGGTCGTCGATGCGCTGTTCCACTTCCTCCCGCATCCCCGACGCCAGCAGCGCCTCGTGCAGGCGGTCCGCGTCCCAGTTCTGGCCGTCGGCGACCAGGCGCGCCACCTCGGCGTCCTTCGTCGCCGCCAGGGCGAGCAGCAGGTTCATCTTGTGCTGGCGGATGTCGAGGCCCGCGGGCTTGCCCGTGACCTCCGGGTCGCCGAAGGCGTCGAGGAGGTCGTCGCGGAGCTGGAACGCCTCGCCCGCCGCCACGCCGTACGCCTCGAAGGCGTCGTCCAGGTCGTCGCGCCCCGCGATGATCGCGCCCAGGGCCAGGGGGCGGTGGATCGTGTACTGGCCCGACTTGCAGACGGCGACGTAGCGCGCCAGGGCCGGGTCCGGGGCGAGTTCGGCGGCCAGTGACATGTCGAGCTGCTGGCCGAAGATCATCTCGGTGCCGAGGTGGTTCCACACCCGCCGCGCCGGCCCCGCCAGGGCCTCCGCGACCTCGTGGGCGTAGCCGTAGGCCAGATCGCCGGCGATGATCGCCGCGCCGTCGCCGTAGCGGCGGGGTTCGCCCGCCCAGCCGTGGTCGGCGTGGATGGCGGCGTGCTTCATATGGACGGTCGGCCGGCCGCGGCGGGTCGGGGCGTTGTCCATCACGTCGTCGTGGATCAGGGCGAAGGCGTGCAGCAGTTCCAGCGCGGCGCCCGCCGAGACGACCGCGTCCTCCGTCTGCGAGCCGTCGAGTGCGCCGCCGGCGGCGAGGTAGCCGCTGATGCAGAACGTCGGGCGCAGCCGCTTGCCACCCGCCGCGACCAGGTGCGCGATCGCGTCGATCGGCCGCGTCATCCGGGCGTCGACGTCGCCCCAGGTCTTGCGCTCCGAGGCCAGCAGGTCCCCGATCCGGGCCGTGACCCGGGTGAGGAGTCCCTCCGTGGCCACGCCCAGGTCCGCGGCGACCGCCGCCGGGTCCTTCTCGCCCTTCGGGCGCCCCAGGCCCGCGGGCGGGCGGAACACCACGTTCTCCTGCGCGGTCACGACCGCATCGACCTGCCCGTACCCCAGTTCCGCCAGCCGTGCCACCACCTGCTCCACCAGCACCTCCGGCGCGCTGGCGCCCGAGCTGACGCCGACCGTCTCCGCGCCCTCCAGCCAGGCCGGATCGAGCGAGTCGACGGACGGAAGCAGCCTCGCGGGGGTGCCCGCGGTCTCGGCGACCTCGACCATCCGTACGCTGTTGCTGGAGTTCTCCGAGCCGATGACCAGCACGAAGTCGCTCTCCGCCGCGATGGCCTTGACGGCGTTCTGCCGGTTCTGACTCGCGTAGCAGATGTCCTCGCTGCCCGCGCCCACGATCCCCGGGAAGCGCTCCCGCAGGATGGCGACGATCTCCGACGTGTCGTCCACCGACAGCGTCGTCTGGGTGAGGAACGCCGACCGGGTGCCCTCCGGCAGCTCGATCCGCCGCGCCTGATCCGCGTCCTCCACGATCAGCGTACGGTCCGGCGCCTCGCCGTACGTACCCTCGATCTCCTCGTGGTCCGCGTGCCCGATCAGCAGCAGCGTCCGCTCGTCCCGCGCGAACCGCCGCGCCTCCTGGTGCACCTTCGACACCAGCGGGCAGGTCGCGTCGATCACGTTCAACTGCCGGTCCGCCGCGTTGCTGCGTACCTGCGGGGAGACACCGTGCGCGGAGAAGATGCACACCGCGCCCTCCGGCACCTCCGTCTCGGAGTCGACGAAGACCGCGCCGCGCTCCTCAAGTTCACGTACCACATGCTCGTTGTGCACGATCTGTTTGCGCACGTACACAGGTGCGCCGTGAATCTCCAGCGCACGCTCCACAATCTCGATCGCCCTGTCGACACCGGCGCAGAAGCCTCGGGGCTCGGCCAGGAGGACCCTGCCTCGGAGAGTTGGCATGTTCGCCTCTCAGTATTCTTCGTACATCTTCGAGGTCGACGCGGATCGGTCCCGTCCGTCGCCGGGAAATTCCCCCGTTCCGGCCATGGTGCGGTCAGCATCGAGCAGACGCCTTGTGCGGCACTGGGGATTGAATTGGCGCCGACTTGGGCTTCTCCGAACGTGGTGCCACCGGTACGGAGCGTCAGCAACCGGCCGGTGGGGCGGACGCCAAGCGGACGCCAAGCGGATTCACGTTCGATGCCCGTAGGCTCGGCGAAACTCGGGGGAGTGGAGCAGCAGGGCGGCGGCCACGGTCTGGGGACACCCCCCGGTGACTGCTGACGTGCCGACCCGGCTCCACCCAGTCCGACCTGGCCCCCCACATTGTCACTCGTGATCGACAAGCGGAGGATTCCCATGTCCGGGGCTAACGACGTCGAACGTGTCTATTCCGCCATGGAGGAAGCGGCCGGGCTCCTTGGTGTGCCCGTCGCACGGGAAAAGATCCGGCCGGTCCTGACCGCGTATCAGGACGCACTCGCGGACGCCGTCGTCGTCTTCTCGATGGCGGGCGGCCGCCGGGCGACGGAACTCGACTTCAGCATCTCCGTACCCACGGACCACGGTGACCCGTTCACCACGGCGCTGGAGCGCGGCCTCGCTGAGAAGACCGGCCACCCCGTCGACAATCTCCTCGCAGAACTGCGCGAGGGGTTCCCGCTCGGTATGTACGCCATCGACGGCATGGTCACCACCGGATTCAAGAAGACGTACGCCTCCTTCCCGACCAACGAGCCGCAGCCGCTGGCCGATCTGCTCGACGTGCCGTCGATGCCGGCGAGTGCGAAGGCGAACGCCAAGCTCTTCGCCCAATACGGTCTCGACAAGGTTCAGATGATTTCGGTGGACTACCCGAAGAAGCAGGTGAACCTGTACTTCAGCGAGTTGAACGCCGAATACCTGCAGCCGGCCGAGGTGAAGGCGCTGGCCGCCGAGATGGGCCTGGTCGAGCCGTCCGAGATGGGGCTGGAGTTCGCCAAGGGATCGTTTGCGGTGTACCCGACGCTGGGGTACGACTCCGACGTCAGCGACCGCCTCTGCTATGCCGTCATCAGCTCCGACCCGACCCTGGCCCCGACGAAGTCGGAGCCGGAGGTCACGCAGTTCTCGGCGTACGCGAACAACGCCCCGTACGCGTACGCCGGTGAGAACCGCACCCTCGTCTACGGGCTCACGCTGACGTCCAAGGAGGAGTACTACAAGCTCGGGTCGTACTACCAGATCACGGACTACCAGCGGAAGTTGGTCAAGGCCTTCGAGGCCCTGGACTGACACACTGAGAGAACCGAGCGGCGGCGCATGCCGCCGCTCCCGCTTGCTCCCCCGCCGCCCCGGGTCGCCCGTGGACGGCGGGGTGTTCGGGTTCTGCCCCCCACCGAGGAGAGAGATGACCAAGAAGCTCCACGCCGCCCTCGTCACCGCCGCCGCGGCCGCCGCCGCCCTGCTGGCCGCCCCGGGCGCGTCCGCCCAGGCGGTGGCCGACGGCTACGACCGCTGCCCGGCCGACCACTACTGTCTCTTCTCCGGCCTGGACGGCACCGGCGACATGGTCGCCCTCCAGGACGACACCCCGAACCTGGCCGCGGTCGGCATGGACGACCGCGCCAAGTCGGACTGGAACCGGACGGGTCACTGGATCAACCTGTGGTCCGACGCCGACTACACCGGTTGCATGGCGGTCACCAGCCCCGGCGGCAAGGGCAACTTCTTCTCCTCGTTCCAGGACTTCTTCAGCTCGGTCGAGATCGACGAGCCCAACGGCATGTCCTGCTGACGACGCCCGTACGCGCCCGCACGCCCCGCGCCGGGAACCGTCCCGGCGCGGTGACGCGGCCGGCTCACTCGGGCCCGTAGCGGATGACATGTGTGGGCAGGACGGTGCGCCGCGGCGGCCAGGAGGCGGCGGGCCCGCCGTTGATGCGGTCGACGAGGAGCCGCGCGGCCTGCCGGCCCATCTCGTCCGCGTCGTACGACACGATGGTCAGCGGCATCCCGAGGACGTCGGCGAGGTCGAAGTCGTCGAACCCGGCGAGCGCGACCGGCAGTTCGAGGGCGCGGACCGCGCGGATGGCGCCCTGGGTGAGGCGGTTGTTGGTGCAGAAGAGCGCCGTGGGCGCGGCGCCGGATCCCGGTGCGCCGCCCGGGGCCAGCAGCCCGCGTGCCGCCCTCTCCGCCGTCGCCACGTCCGTCAGCCCGCGCCGTACGAGCCCGTCGTCCGGATCGAGGCCGGCCGCCTCGTGGGCGGCGCGGTAGCCGCGGTAGCGCTCGGCGCCGGTGTGGATGGCCGGCGGGTTGCCGAGGAAGCCGATCCGGCGGTGGCCCGCGGCGAGGAGCCGGGCGGTGGCGTCCCGGGCGCCGCCGAAGTCGTCGACGAGGACGCAGTCCGCCTCCATGCCGGACGGCGGCCGGGAGGCCAGCACCACCGGCATGTCCCGCAGCGCCGCGGGCGTCAGATGGCTGTGGCTGCCGCCCGCCGGGACCACGATCATGCCTGCGACCTGCCGCGACGCCAGATCCTCCACCAGCCCGCGCTCGCGGTCCAGTTCCTCGCCGGTGTTGCTGAGCAGCATGCTCAGCCCGTGCTGCGAGGCGACTTCCTGGACGCCGAGCGCGAGCCGCGAGTAGAAGGGGTTGGCGAGGTTGGTGACGATCAGCCCGATCATGCCGCTGCCGCCCAGGCGCAGGCTGCGCGCGGTCGCGTTGAGCCGGTAGCCGAGGGCGTCGACGGCGGCCAGGACGCGGCTGCGGGTGTCCTCGCTGACCCGCGCGTCGCGCTTCAGCACGCGCGAGACCGTCATGGTGCTGACCCCGGCGCGGTGGGCGACGTCACGCATCGTCGGCGCCCCGGCGTCGCCCGGTCGCTGCTGGGACATGCCCGTTCCCTCCGCCCGCTCCACCCCGGTGTCCGCGGGCGTTCGGGGCCGCAGACGCGCCAATTCTAGGTTCGTCCCGGGTGTGCACGGACACCACGCGGTCTGCCGGGACACGCCGTCGGCCGATCGTGGACCCGCCGGCCGACGTGCAGCTCCAGCCGGGCACGGCCAACACCGCGGACCCCTCGGGGGCGCCGGTCAGCGAGGCCGTGGTGCGGACGAACCTGGAGCTGGCCGGTGTGCCGTCCGAACGGATCCGGCTGTACCGCGGGTTCTCCGGCGACCCGGACATCCGCCGCGCCGTGTCCGACCGCCCCTACGGGACGGTGATCGTGGACGGCGACCATTTTGCGGAGGGGGTGCGCGCGGACCTGGAGTGGGTCGAGGAGATCGTCGCGCCGGGCGGTCTGGTGGTCGTGGACGACTACGGGGACCGCACGTGGCCGGGGGTGAAGGAGGCGGCGGACGAGTACCTCGCCGGCGGCACCGCGTTCGAGCTGATGGGGGTCGCCTCGACGAGCGCCTTCCTGCGGAGGCGATAGTGAGGGGGTGAATCGCGCACGAGCACGCCGGGCCCTCGCGTTCCTCGCCGGCGCAGCCGCCGTGGCCGCGGTCCTGTTTCTCGCCCCGTGGCGGGACGGGGACGGGGGCGGGGACGGCGGCGCGGCGCGGGAGCCCGCGCTGCCCCCGCCGGGCGCCGGGCTCGACTACCAGATCGGCGGCGCGTACGACCCCCCTCCCGGTGTGGAGGTCGTCGTCCGCGACCGCGGCGACGCCCCCGCCCCCGGTGCGTACAACGTCTGCTACGTCAACGCCTTCCAGGCCCAGTCGGGCGCCGAGGACGAGTGGGACCCCGACCTGCTGCTGCGCGACGCGGCCGGCGAGGTCGTCTACGACGAGGACTGGGGCGAGGCCGTGCTCGACCTGCGCACCGCCGGCAAGCGCGAGCGCATCGCCGCGAAGGTCGGCCGCTGGATCGACGGCTGCGCCGCGCGGGGCTACCAGGCCGTCGAGCCCGACAACCTGGACACGTACACCCGCTTCCCGCGCCTGCTGACCGCCGATCACGCGCGCTCGTACGCCGCGCTCCTCGCCGACCGCGCGCACGGCCGCGGGCTGGCCGTCGCACAGAAGAACACCGCGGAGCTGGCCCCCGACCGGGCGCGTACCGGGCTGGACTTCGCGGTCGCGGAGGAGTGCGGCGAGTACGACGAGTGCGCCGTCTATGCCGCGGCGTTCGACGACCGGGTGCTGGTCGTGGAGTACACGCCCGGCGGCCTCGCGACGGCCTGCGGGCAGTGGGCCGACCGCCTGAGCATCGTCCGCCGCGACCGCGCGGTCTCCCCGGAGGGCGCCGCGGACTACGTCCGCGAGACCTGCTGAGCGACGACCGACTTCGGCTCCGCCGCGGCGTGTTCGGGCTCCTGCTCGGGCTCCGGCTCGCGCTCCGGGCGCGGCGTGGCGAGCAGCGACGTCAGGCACGCCGCGCCCAGCAGCACCGCCGCCCCCACCGTCAGTGCCGTCGTGTACCCGTGCACCGTGGCCGCCGTCGCCGTGGTGCCGGCCGCCGACGTGAGGTGTGCGGCGGCGGCGTTGACGATGAGCGTGAGCCCCGACTCCACGGGCGAGTAGCCGAGGACCGTCTGCGTGTAGTAGCTCATGAACGGCACCTTCGCGGCCGGGCCGGGCTTCATCCTCGACGGCCTGGAGGCGCGGCTCGCGCGGACGTCGGTGCGGCGCGGAGGGTAGCGCCGGGGGAAGCGCGTCCGCGGTGACCGGGCTCTGCTCTCGGCGTAGCGATGCTGTGCCGGGGCGGGATCGGTGCTTGGGTGCGGGGATGGACATTCTCGTGCTGGGCGGTACGGCCTGGGTGGGCCGGGAGGTGGCGCGGCTGGCGCTCGCGCGGGGGCACCGGGTGACGTGCCTCGCGCGCGGCGAGAGCGGCGGGGTGGCGGACGGTGCGGAGCTGGTGGCCGCCGACCGGCGGGAGCCCGACGCGTACGACGCCCTGCCGGCCCGTACCGCGGACCGCCCCTGGGACGCCGTGGTCGAGGTCTCGTGGCAGCCCGGCTTCGTCCGCGGCGCCCTCGACGCGCTCGCGGGCGTCGCCCGGCACTGGACCTATGTCTCCTCCGGCAACGTCTACGCCACCCACCACCGGACGGGCGCCGACGAGTCCGAGCCGCTGATGGAGCCCACCGACCTCGACGAGGTCGACCGCGAGCTGTACGGCGAGGCCAAGTCGGCCTGCGAGCGGGCCACCCGGGCGGCGGTCGGCGACCGGCTCGTCATCGCCCGCGCCGGCCTCATCGGCGGCCCCGGCGACCACACGGGCCGTACGGGCTACTGGGTCGCCCGCGCCGCCCGCGACCCCGAGGCCCCCCTGCTCGTCCCTACGGGGCCCCACCTGTCGACGCAGGTCGTGGACGTCCGCGACCTGGTCGCCTGGCTGCTCGACAACGCGGAGTCCGGCGCCACCGGCACGTACGACACGGTCGGCCCGGTCGTCCCGCTCGCCGACTGGATCCGGCTCTCCCGGGAGGTCGGCGGGCACACCGGTCCGGTGGCTGCGGCCGGTTCGGCGTGGCTGCGGGGGCAGGGCGTGGAGCAGTTCATGGGCGCCGAGTCGCTGGCGATGTGGCTGGACGAGCCGGGCTGGGAGGGCTTCACGGCCCGCAGCGGCGCGGCGGCGGTGGCGGCGGGGCTGACGCACAGGCCGCGGGCGGAGCTGCTGGCGGACACGCTGGCGTGGGAGCGGGAGCAGGGTCTTCACCGGCCGCGCCGGGCGGGGTTGAGCCCGGAGCGGGAGCGCGAGCTATTGGCGGCGCTGGCGGCGGCGGAAGCGTAGGGGCTGCGCGAGCGGCGGGGTGCGTCCCCTGTCGTACGGAGAGTCCGTTGTCGGTGGGGCGGCCTACCCTGGGGCGGGTGCGCGGGGGACGTATGCGCGGGAGACGTAGCTGAACGGGATCAACGGACCGCGTCGGCTCGGCAAGCGGGCTGCCCTTGCGGGCCGGCCCGGGGGGCGTCCGGCCGGGGAGACCGGCACGGTGCGCTCCGCCCAGCCGGGCGCACCGTGCCGGCCGGTCATCGGCCCGTCCTCTCCGCCTACCCCGTCCTGAAGGTGAAGGCGTCGATGTCGAGCAGGTTCCCCTGCCCGGTCGGTCCCGCGAACCGCAGGTAGAGCGTCGTCGCCCCCGGCGGCGCCGCGCTCAGCGGGGCGCTGACGTCCTGGTAGTTCTCCCAGCCGCCGGTCGGCGGGACCGTCAGGGTCCCGAGCAGACCGCCGGTCGGCGAGCCCGTGCGGACCTCGATCGTGCCGCCCGGACCGCCGGAGGCGACCCGCGCGCTGATGCCGGTCACGTCGTTCAGCGCGTACGGCTCGAACGACACCCAGTCGCCGTTGTCCGTGAACCCGACCGTCGCGCCGCCCTCCGCGCCGCCGTGCCCGGCGATCTGGATGCCGGACATCGCGCCGAAGTGCTCGGCCTGCCGGTGCCGCGGCTGGAGGGTGCGGGTGCTGGTGCCCGTCAGCCCGCCGGAGTCGGTGTACTCGGCCTTGAAGACGCCGTACAGGTTCGCCGCGGTGTCGTGCTCGCCGTCCTCCGGGACGCCGATGGTGCCGCTGCAGCCGTTCGACGCGGTGATCTCGTGGGTGTGGCTGTCGTGCCCGAGCGCGTACGCGACCCGCACCTTGGCGCAGTCGACCGCCCCGTCCTCCGGGTCGCTCGCCGCCACGGTGAACGGCACGTCGTCGCCGAAGGAGAACAGCCGCCCGTCACCCGGCGTCTGCAGCGTCACCGTCGGCGCCGTGTTGCCCGCGGTCACCACCAGGCTCGCCGTGCCCGTCAGGCCCTCGGGGTCGGTGACGGTGAGCGTCGGGGTGAAGGTGCCGGCGGAGGTGTACGTGTGCGAGGGGTTCGCCTGGTCCGAGGTGGCGCCGTCGCCGAAGTCCCAGCGGTAGGTGAGCGCCCCGCCCTCCGGATCCGCGCTGCCCGCGGAGCTGAACTGCACGGTCAGCGGCGTGCCGCCCGAGGTGCGGTCGGCGGCCGCCCGGGCGACCGGGTTGCGGTGGGACCCCGCGAGGTACTCGATGCGGTACAGCGCCTGGTTGCCGCTGCCGGAGCCGTAGTCGAGGACGTAGAGCGCACCGTCCGGGCCGAAATCGGTGTCCATGACCTGCGTGCCGTCCCAGGGGAAGTCCTCGATCAGCCCGGGGGACCCGTCCTGGCCGACCTCGATGGCCTTGATCCACTGCCGGCCCAGCTCGCCCGCGAAGTACCGGCCGTCCAGGGACTCGGGGAACTTCACGTCCGAGTCCAGGGCCGGGTCGTAGCGGTAGACCTCGCCGCCCATCGGGGACTCCGAGCCGCCGCCGAACTCCGGCGGGCTGCCGGCGTCGCCGCCGTAGCGGATCCAGGCGGGCTTGGCCGCGGGGAGCCTGTCCTGCCCGGTGTTGTGCGGGGAGTTGTTCACCGGGCCGCCGGCGCAGTCGTACTTCGCGCCCGAGGGGCCGTTGGGGAACGTGAACTCGTTGTACGTCTCCGCCGCGGTGTTCGTGCCGGTGCAGTACGGCCAGCCGAAGTTGCCGGGGCCCGTGATGCGGTTGAACTCGACCTGGCCGCTCGGCCCGCGGTTCGGGTCGCTGCCGCCGGCGTCCGGGCCGTAGTCGCCGAGGTAGACGACGCCGGTCTCGCGGTCGACGGACATCCGGAACGGGTTGCGGAAGCCCATCGCGTAGATCTCGGGACGGGTCCCGGGCGTGCCGGGTGCGAAGAGGTTCCCGGACGGGACCGTGTAGCCGTCGGCCGTGGGCTTGATCCGCAACACCTTGCCGCGCAGGTCGTCGGTGCTGCCGGAGGAGCGCTGGGCGTCGAACTGCGGGTTGGTGCCGGCCCGCTCGTCGATGGGGGAGTAGCCGCTGGAGGCGAAGGGGTTGGTGTCGTCGCCCGTGGTCAGGTACAGGTTGCCCTGGGCGTCGAAGTCGATGTCGCCGCCGACGTGGCAGCACTGGCCGCGGTCGTTGGGCACTTCGAGGATGACCTTCTCGCTGCCCGGGTCCAGGGTGTTGTCCGCCCTGAGCGTGAACCGGGAGAGGTTCAGGTGACCCTTCCAGCGCTCGAAGTCGGCGGGGGTGCCGGTGACGGGCGCGTCGCCGGGCGGGGTGTCGAGCGTGGGCGAGTAGTACAGGTAGATCTGCCGGTTGGTGGCGAAACCGGGATCCGCGGCGACGCCCTGAAGGCCCTCTTCGTCGTGGCTGTAGACGTCGAGTTTCCCGGCGACCTTGGTGTTGCCGGCCGCGTCGGTGACCCGGACCGTGCCGTCGCGGGCGGTGTGCACGACCGAGCGGTCCGGCAGCACGGCCAGCGACATCGGCTCGCCCATCTCGGCCGGTCCTGAGGCGAGTTGGACGTGCTGGTAGTCGCCGGGGGGTATGGCGGCCGCGTCGCCCGCGGCCGGGCTGCCGGCGGCGACCGCGCCGCCGCCGAGCACGAGCGCGAGGACGGCCAGCAGCCGCGGGGCACGGCCGGGTCTGTCCACCCGTCTCGGCCGGGACCGGCGGTGGGGGGTGCGTCTCATCGGGTTCCTTCCCGGTACGTGAGCGGTGACGGTTCGTACGAGGGCACAGGGGCCCCCGGTCGTACGGTTCACAGGGCCCTGAGGGCCGTCCCGCCGCGCAGCCTCGGCGTGAACGCGGCGTGGAAGATCGTGGAGGCGGCACCCACCGCGGCGGCCTCGGGACCGAGCACCGACCGCTCGACGTCGACGTGGCGCAGCCGGCGGGCGGTGGGGAAGTCGTTGACCATCTCGCCGATGTGGGACAGGTACAGCGGGGCGGCCGGGTCGGTGAAGAACGGCCCGCCGAGGACGACGAGGTCGATGTCGAGCAGGTCCACCAGGCTCGTGGTGCCCTGCCCGACGGCCCGCGCCAGGTCCCGTACGGCGGCGGTGGCGGCCGGGTCGCCGGCCGCGGCGGCCTCGGTGACGGCGCGGTAGCCGGCGGTGGTGCCGGCCAGCGCGGCGTCGAGGGGGAAGCCGTGCCGGGCGGCGAGCCGGGAGAGCCCCAGCGGGGGGTTGCACTCGGGCAGCACCTCGGGCCGGCCGCCGGGCTCGGTGCGGCCGAGCGCGACGGCGCACAACTGGCCGAACTCGCCGGCGTTGGCGCTGGTGCCGCGGTGCAGGTCGCCGTTGAGGTAGAGGCCGGAGCCCACGCCCGTACCGAGGTAGACGTACGCGAAGTCGCGGGCGCGCCGGTCGCGGCCGATCCACCGCTCGCCCGCCGCCGCGGCGGCCGCGTCCTTCTCCATGATCAGCGGGCACTGGAAGTGGTCCTTGAGGAGGTAGAGCAGCGGCAGGTCCGTCCACACCGACATCAGCGGCGGGTCGAGCACGGTGCCGGAGTCGGTGTCCACGGGGCCGGGGACGGCCACGCCGATGCCGAGGAAGCCCCCGGGCCGTACCGCGCCGCGGGCGTCGGCCAGTACGCCGCGGCCGAGTTGGGCCACCTGCCTGACCAGCACGTCCGGGTCGGCGGTCGGCTGTACGGGCCGGGTGCGCTCGGCGACGATGGCGCCGTCCAGGTCGATGACGACGGCGGTGAAGACCTCCGGGTCGATGTGGATGCCCACGGCGTGCGCCGCCTCGCCGCGCAGCCGCACGGGCGTGCGCGGCTTGCCGGAGGTCGCCTGGCGGCGGTTCTCCTCGACGAGGATGCCGCGGGCCAGCAGCGAGCGGGCGATCCGGGACACGGACTGCTGGGTCAGCCCGGTGCGGTGGGCGATCTCGCCGCGGGTCACGGTGCCGGCGAGGCGGACGGCCTCGATGACGACGCACTCGTTGAACGAGCCGAGGTCGATGTGGTTCGCGCCCCCGGCGGCCTCCCGCCGCCCCGCCCCCGCCCCGCCCCCGGAGCGGCTTCGGGGGCGGGGCCGGGCGGCGTGGCTGGCGATGGACTCGCGCAGCCACTGCAGTGGCTCGCCGGCGGGGCGCCGGGCGTACGCCTCGACGGCGCCGGCGAGATCGAGGTAGACGCGGCGGGAGGACTCGGGGTGGCGGGAGCTGTCGAGGGCGACGAGGGCGCGGAGGTAGCTGCGCCAGGTGCAGGTGGCGGGGATGCGGTGGAGGGTGGCGGGGGGCGAGGCTTCGGGGCGGATGACGGGGGGCGGCTGCGGGGGTTCGGGGGAGGCCGCGCGGGCGGTCGCCGGGCCGGCTGGGCGAAGGGCCGCGGGCGGGGCGGCCGGTGGGGCGGTCGCCGGGCCGGATGCACGGGAGGCGGCGTGCGCGGGTGCGGCGGGCGGGAAGGGGTGCGGGTGGTCGTCCGCGGGGCCCGCGGTCCAGAGCGTCAGCGCGTGCAGCTCGATACGCGGATGCCGACTGCGGGCCTTCGTGAGGAACGCGGCGAGCGCGCGGTGCGGCGCCGGCGGGCGGCTGGAGGCGACGGTGCCGGGCAGCGCGTCGCAGGCGCGGTCGAGCCGGGCGAGCACGTCGGCGCCGACGGCGCTGGCAGCGGGCCGCGGCTGCGCCGCGGAGCCGGGGCGGGCGCCGGCGAGGAGCACGGCGCCGTGGGCGTCCGCGTACAGGCCGACGACCCAGACATCGGAGCCGGGCAGCGGCGGTTCTGCGGGCGGGTGGTCCGACCAGCGGCGCCGGATGGCGGCGACGGTGGCGTGGGACAGGCCCAGTTCGCGGCCCACGGCCCGGGAGGCGGCGGCGCCGTCGCTGGCGAGGAGCGTACGGGCGATGACCTCCGCCTCGTCGACGGTGGCCGGCCGCCCGGGGCGGGCGCGGTGCCGCAGCCCGGCGATGCCCTCGTCCGCCCACTTGTGTCGCCAGGCGCCGACGGTCTGGCGGGAGACGCCGAGCCGCCGGGCGATGTCGGTGTCCCGCATGCCCTGCCCGGCCAGCAGCACGATCCTGGCCCGCAGTTCGAGCGCCCCGCCCTCGGCCGCCCACTGCCGCAGCAGCCCGGTCTCCTCGGCGGAGGGCCGGGTGGCGGGTAGCGCGGCGGAAGGCAAGGGGGCAGCGGTGACGGTCGCCTGCTTGTGGGGGTGCATGGCGTGGCCTTCCTGTCCAGCTCGGTGCCGCACATGTAAAACCAGGTGTGTTATTAAGTCAACGCCCCGTTTCCTTCTCTTGGTTGCGTGCCTGTAAAAGGCCCTGGTGAATTGTCAGGGGAATGAAAAGACGCCGGGCGCAATGCTGGAAAGAAACGGCCTGACAACCGCCCCCCCCCGGGGCCCGGACCCGCGGCGCACATCGCGGGCCCGGGCGGCACGCGGCCGGTTCAGCCGAAGGTGTACGTCTGGCCCGCCACCGCGTCGATGACCTGTTCTCCGCCGGGGAGCAGGTCGCTGCGCAGGGTGAGTGGGCGCGTGCGGCTTGCGTGCAGGGCGATGCGGGTGGCCCGCCCTTCGGCCCAGGTGATGTCGAGCGTGGCGCCGCCGCGGGCGCGCAGGCCGCGTACCGAACCCGAGGGCCAGGCGCCGGGGAGGGCGGGCAGGACCTCGATGGGGCCGTGCTGGCTTTGCAGCAGCATTTCCGCGATGCCGCCCCGGGTGCAGGGCGAAGAGGTGGGAGACGTGGCGGTGGTCGTTGTTCTGGTCGTCCAGGTCCGCCTTCCACTCCTGCAACTGGCCCCACGACCCGATCCGCAGCCCCGGGTCGAGGGCGGCGAGGGACTGCTCCAAGCGGGTACGGAAGTCGGGGCTGTCGCCGAGGGTCTGCGCCGCCTCCAGGGTGTTGGTCAGCAGGTCGTACACGATCTGCTGCGACATGGAGCAGCCCGCGGTGACCCGCCCCGGCTGGCTCGCCGTCAGCCGGCCCACCGCCACCGAGTCCGGCTGGGAGACGAAGTACTCCCGGCGGTGGTCCGCCCCCTGGTGCGCGTACGCGACGGCGGCCACGCCCTCGGCGATGTCGAGGTCGCGCCAGTACGAGCCGTCGGGACCGCCGGGCGCCGACGGGTGGTCGAGCAGCAGCTCGCCGAGGATCTGGTACGCGCCGAAGCCGTGCTTGGACTGGCCGAGCTGCTGCGCGACGGTCTCGGGGCTGAGCTGCCCCTCGGCGTCGAGCCGGTCCTGCACGGCCTTCAACGCGCCGGGCCGCGGATCGCGCCAGTTGCCGAAGTCGTAGCCGCCGCCGGAGCCGGGGCCGCCCGTCCACAGCGTCTTCTCGTTGAGCGTCAGCCGTTCGCCGGCGAGCGTGCCGAACACCCCGACGCCCAAGGCCCCGTTGCCCAGCGGCAGTGACTCGCGCTCCCAGTCGGCGGCGGGCTTGTCGTACCAGAGGCGCCAGGCGGCGCCGGGGTCGGCCGCCGCGCGGCGGGCGGCGTACGCCAGGGCGGGGGTGCCCAGGGTCAGCGCGCCCGCGGCGGCGAGCGCGGATTTCACGGTGGTCCTGCGGGTGACGCCTCCGGACATGTCCACTCACCTCGAAGGTCGTTCGTGCGACGAAGGGACTCGGGTGGTGCGGGCGCCGGGCCGCGGCACCGGGGCACGGCGCCGGAGCCCGGCACCAGGACGCACGGGCGCGGGCGCGCGGACAGGGGCGCCCGCCGGACCCGCCCGCGGGGGCGGTACCGGCGGGTCCGGCGGGGCGCGCTCAGAGCCGGGGCGGCGTGGGCCGGTCCGGGGTGAGGGCGAGTTCGCCCTTGAGCATCCGGCCGCCGTCCGCGGTCAGCCGCAGGTAGTAGTCCGAGGAGCACGACGTGCCGTCCTCGTCGAGCGCCCGGATACCGGAGCCGGACGGCACCTGGGCCGCGTTCTCCGCGGTCTTGGCGATCTGGTTGGCCTCGTTGTACTCGTCGAACATCGAGATGTAGAAGCCGGCGACCTCCAGTCGGCACTGGTGGTAGAACTGCCGCCACATCAGGTCGCCGTGGGCGCGATGCCCGCTCTGCAGGTCGCCGGGGATGATGCACGGCTGGTAGTCGATGCCGTGGGCGTCGCAGTCGGCCTTGTCGGGGCCGTTGACGTTGTGGGAGAAGTGGTCGGCCCCGCCGACGTCGGAGATCCGGCCGACCATCCACGGCGAGATCATGTGGAAGGCGTGGTAGACGTCGAGGAAGCCGGGGCGCGAGTCGGACTGGCCGGTGCGCCAGTGCGTGGGTACGCCGCCGATGACGTAACAGCCCTGGTTCTTGAACCAGTTGACGACGTCCAGGCAGGGTCCCGGCGTGAAGGGGCGGCCGTCGTCGTTGAAGCCGAAGCCCCAGATGCACACGACCGGCTTGCCGTTCTGCCTCGCGTACGCGCCCGACGAGGTGTACGCGCGCATCTTCGTCGTCCAGTCCTCCTTGATCTGGGACTGCATCTGCGTCCAGGAGGTGACGTCGTACATGATGTAGAACTTCCGGCCGTGCTTCTCCGCCGCCGCACGCACCTTCGCGGCCATGCCGTCGCGCGTGGCGCCCTCGCCGCCGAAGGGGTTGAAGCGCTGCAGGGCGGCGGTGTCGCAGCCGTTCTCGGCCATCCAGCGGAAGTGGGTGTCGACCGTCTGGTCGTCCCAGGAGGAGAACAGGGTGGCCGGGCCGCCGCCGTTGAGGTTCGCGTAGGCGGTGGGGTACGTGCGCGTGTACTCCCGCATGTCCGGCCAGGACGCGATGGTCGTGTTGTCCGGGGACGGCGGCCGGCTCATGTCGCGGCTCCAGTGCCACCAGCCGTTGATCGGCGCGCCGTCGCCGGGGCAGGCGAACCAGCCCTGGTAGCCGACGGTCACCTTGCCGACCACGTCGCCGACGGGGCTCGCCGCGGGCCGCGCGCCCGTCTTCGCGGCCGCCGCGGGCTCCTCGGCGGCGCCGGCGAGCCGGGTGGAGAACACGCCGCCGGCGGCCGCGGCGGAGGCGGCGGTGCCGGAGAGAACGAGCTTGCGTCTGGAGATCGTCACGAGGGCTTACCTCACGTTCGGGTCTGCGGTGGGGGAATTCCCGGCGGCGGCGAAAGGTGCCGCGCCAAGGGACGCGAGCCGTAACGTAGTCGGGCGTCAGTCGGGGAGCAAGAGATCCGACGAATGGAATTCGATTTCCCGGCTCATTTCCCTGTCAGGCCATTTATTTGACGAAAGCGGGCGCGCCGGGAAATCAATCCACGACCTTGATCTTCTTCATCGTGGGCTGCGAGATGACCCGGGCGACGCCCGGGATCCCGATGATCTTCCCGGTCTGGAACTGCTCGTACGCCGCGTAGTCCGCGACCAGCACCCGCAGGAAGTAGTCCGGCGTACCGAAGACCCGCCGGAACTCCACCACCTCGTCGTACGCGCGGATCGTCGCCTCCAGCCCGGCGAGGGTGTCGAGGTCGCTCACCGACACCTCGATGGAGACGATCACTTCGAGCCCCCGCCCGGCCGCCTCCTCGTTCACCCGTGCCCGGTAGCCGGTGATGATCCCGGCCTCTTCCAGCCGCTTCACCCGCCGCAGGCAGGGCGGCGGCGTGAGGCCGACGCGGCGGGCCAGCTCGACGTTCGTCAGCCGGCCGTCCTGCTGGAGCTGGCGCAAAATTTCGCGGTCAAGCTCGTCAAGTTTTCTTTCATTGCCCATAACCTCACTTTAGCGCCACAATCCGCAACCATATGAGCCGCATATGTTTCTAGGATCGACGCATGCCGCACCAGCTACGCGCCGACCTCTCCCGGGCGCTCGCCGACTCCGGGTCCGTCGGGCTCGGCGCCTTTCCCATGGGCGTCGCGTTCGGCGTCCTCGTCGTCCACTCGGGCCTGGACTGGTGGTGGGCGAGCGTCTTCTCGGGCCTGATCTACGCCGGTTCGCTGGAGTTCCTCTTCCTCGGCCTCGTGCTGGCCGCGGCGCCGCTCGGGCAGATCGCGCTGACGGCGTTCACGGTCAACTTCCGGCACGTCTTCTACGCCCTGTCCTTCCCCCTGCACCGCCTCCGCGGCCGCGCGGCCAGGGCGTACGGCACCTTCGCGCTCTCCGACGAGGCGTACGCCGTCACCGCGCACCCCGCCGCGCAGTCCTATCCGGGGCGCCGCGTGCTGTGGCTCCAGGTCTTCATCCACCTCTACTGGGCCGGCGGCGCCACGACCGGCGCGCTGCTCGGCGCCGCCGTCCCCGCCAGCGTCGAGGGACTGGACTTCGCCGTCACCGCGCTCTTCACCGTGCTGGCCCTCGACGCGCTGCGCGACCGGCCCGGGCTCGCCGTACCGGCGCTGGCGCTGAGCTGCGCGCTGGCGGCGCGGTTCGCCGTGCCGGGCGGGCAACTCTTCGCCGCGTTCGTGCTGTTCGCCGCCGCGCTCCTCGCCCGCTACGCCGTCGAACGGCGCCGGGAGGACGCACGTGCCTGACACTCCCGCCGCCGGGTACCTGCTCGCGGCCGTCGCGGTCGCCGTCGCCGTCACCTGGGCGCTGCGCGCCCTGCCGTTCGCCGCGCTCGCGCCGCTGCGGTCCAGCCCGCTCGTGGCGTACCTCGACGCGGCGATGCCCGTGGGCGTCATGGTGATCCTCGCCGCCTACACCCTGCGCCCTCTCACGCCGCGCGACCCCGGTGCGGCGTGGCCGACGGTGCTCGCGCTGGCCGCCACCGTGGCCGTCCATCTGTGGCGGCGGAATGTGCTGCTGTCGATACTCGGCGGCACGGCGGTCCATGTGGTGCTCGCCAGTGCGGTGTTCTGAAGCCCTCCGACGTCTGTGCCCGGCTTGCCCCGGTGGAAGGGGAATCGCCAGGAGAAAAGTGCATTGCTCTCGACTCCCCGGTAAGGAACGGGCTTTGCGGGCCCGTCCACCTCCCGGCGCCTCCCGGCACGTGAAGCGGCCCGGCGGACAGGTCCGCCGGGCCGCGAGGGGGTCGTGCCACTCAGCCGCAGGCGACCTTCGCGTCCGCCCAGTCCGCGTGGTCGTAGCTGATGCCGTCGCCGCCGTCCGCCACCTCCAGGGTGAGGAGGTCCACGCCGGTCACGTCCGCCGTCACCGGCTGTGCGGCGTCCGTGCCGCGCAGGGTGCCGGTCGCCGTCAGCTCCGTGTCGTCGCCGAGGACCCGGAAGCTCACCGAGCCGCGGTCGCCGACCTCGTCGTCCACGCCGGCCTGCGCGGCGAAGGAGGTGCACGCGCCGCCGAGGTAGACCGTCACGCGGGACGGTGCGTGCGCGCCGAGTCCCTTGGCGTACGTCGTGCCGCCGACGGTCAGCGGCGCGCCGTCGCCGGCGCCGTCGTCGCCGACGCTGGTGTCGATCTCGACCGGGCCCCAGCCGTTCGTCGCCGTGAGCAGGTGCAGGTCGCCGACGTGCGCGTCGCCCTGCGGCACCGGCGGGGCGACCAGCACCCGTACGGCCTGCTCGACGTGCACCCGGGGCTCCGCGGGACCCGCCCCCGGCGCGCGGTACTGCGCGACGACGGGCACGTCCACGTACCCCGGCTCCGCCGACTCCGGCACCCGCACCGTCCAGGTCCCCGACAGCGCCTGCCCCGGCCGCAGCGCCGGGCGCGTCACGTCCTCGCCCGCCGCCGTCCAGCCGGCCCGCGGCCGGGCGCCGAGGGTGACGTTCCACAGCGTCGCGGACTCCCCGTCGGCGGCGGCGAAGCGGCCGGTGACCTCGATCTCGTCGCCGGGCGCGACGGTCGAGGTGTCCGGGGTGATCGCGAGCCCGGTCGCCGGCGTCGTCCGTACCGGCTCGTCGCACGTCGTCCGGCCGCGTTCGGCGGCGCAGACCTGCGCCACGAACCCGCCGTTCTCCGCCACCGGCACCGTCAGCCGCGCGTCGGCGTCGACCCTGCGGGTCTCGCGGGCCAGCCCGTCCGCGCCGTCCGTCACCAGCTCCACGAGCAGCCGCTCGCCGTCGTCGGCGCCGAGCCGGCCGAGGTCCACCTCGGCGGTGCCGGCCGCGCCCGCGTGGATGCCGCCGACGAACCACCGGTCGCCGGCGCGCCGCGCCAGCACCGCGTCGTCGCCCGGCCGCCCGCCGAGGTAGCGGGTCTCGTCCCACACCGTGGGCAGTTGGTCGAGCACCCGCTCGGCCTCGGGCAGCGTGGCGTACGTCTCCGGGCTGTCCGCGGGGTGCTGGAGCCCGGACTCGTACACGACGGGCAGCGCCAGCTCGTGCGCGTCGCTGTGCGTCCTGTTGGTCATGGAGAAGGTGGCAGGCGTGACGTCGGCGGAGCCGACGACGTTCCGGGTGAACGGCAGCATCGTGTTGTACGTGGGCGTCAGCGGCTGGTTGAAGGAGTAGTACTCGTGCCCGCGCACCGCCTCGTACGTCATCAGGTGCGGCCAGGTGCGCTGGAGGCCCTTCGGCAGCGTCGCGCCGTGGAAGTTGACCATCAGCTTGTGCTCGGCGGTGGCGGCGAGCACGTCCTCGTACCAGGCGTGCCTGCCGACGCCCTCGGGCTCGCCCCCGCCGGAGTTCATGAAGTCGACCTTGACGCCCTTGACGCCCCAGTCGTTCAGCTCGCCGAAGACGGTGTCCATCTCCTCGGGAGTGTCGACCTCCCACCAGCGGAACCAGAGCAGGACGTCGACGCCCTTGGTGCGCGCGTACCGCACCAGCTCCGGCACCCACTCGCGGCTCCAGCCCTCGTCGACGAGCGTGTACTCCCAGCCGTGCGCGGCCGCGTAGTCGACGTAGTCCTTCTGCCGCTCGAAGTCCCGCGGGCTGTCGTGCTCGACGAGCCAGGACCAGGAGACGGTGCCGGGGCGGATCCAGGAGGTGTCGGAGAACTCGGCGTCCGGTGCGAGGTCGCTGACGAGCGTCGACTCGGTGACGGTCGCCAGGTCCCCGATGATCGCCGTACGCCACGGGGTCACCAGATCGCCGGGCGAGACGACCTCCGCCTCGGCGAGCGCGACGTCGTACGCGCCGCCGCCGGCGGCGTGCGCGAGCTTGCTGCCGGGGTACGTGGAGTCCATGCCGGACTCGGTGAGCAGCACGTACTCGTCGGCGGAGTCGGCGGCGACCTCGAAGAGCGCGGGGTAGCCGTAGTCGTCGGCGGGGGCGCCGCCCGCGGTGGTCTCGCCGCGTACCTCCTCGTACCAGGAGGTGTGCGGCAGCAGCCAGGCGGGCGCGTCGGCGGGCAGCCGGTAGCCGCTCGCCTCGCCGGTGACGACGGTGCCCTTCGAGTCGGGCAGTTCGTAGCGGAACGCGACGCCGTCGCGGGCGACGCGGACGACGAGGTCCATGCGGACGCCGCCGTCGCCGCGCAGCGCGAAGCGGGACTCCGTCATCGGGGAGTCCACGCGGCGCTGCTTGCCGGAGGTCATCTCGTACCGCTCGCGGACGTTGCGGTCGTCGCGGCCGAGGAGTTCGAGCCCGCGGGTCAGGTCGGCGTCCTCGGTGCGCAGGCCGAGTGGGGAGTCGGGGAGGACGTCGTCCTCGCCGCGCCGCACGGTCAGGGAGAGGGCGCCGGTGGAGTCGTCGCGTACGACGTCGGCGGTGAGTTGATCTTTGTTGGTCTGTGGTGCGGCCACGCTCCAGACATCGGAGGTCGTTGCCGTACGGGTCGGGGAGTCGGATAGGGGTGTCGCCGCGGCGGGCGACAGCCAGGCAGTGGCCAGGACAGTGAACGCGGTCAGCATGGTGCCGGCCGGCCGCCGTCCCAGCGGGCCGAGGATGGGCACGGGTGCTCCTTACACATCGGATGAGCAGGAGGAACCGATGAACTGACGTGTTGCACTCTGTTGGTTCGCGTCTGGTTGAGTTAATTCTTGTGAGGGAGGGCTGTCAAGAGTCCTCGCCGGGGGCGCCCGACGGGTCCGCCCCTTCGGCGCCACCGGGCCGGTTCTCCTCGACGAGATGGCGGCTGACCTCCGCCGACGTCAGCCCCAGCCCGCCCAGCGTGATCTCGTCCCACGCCTGCAGCCTGCGCGTACTCCGGTCGAGATAGAGCACGGACGCGCTCACCTTCTCCGGTACGTCGTCCTCCACCGCACGCAGCCCGCCGCCGCCCGCCGAGCCCTCGACCATCAGCCGCGTGCCGTCGGGCAGGTCGTGCTGCTTGCGGTGGTGGCGGTGGCCGGCCAGCGCCAGCGGCACGAGGCCGTCGACCTGCTCCAGCGCCACCGGGTTGTGCGCGACGGCCAGGTCCGCGGGCCGCCCCCGGTCCCGCAGGTCGGCGAGCGCCGCGGCCAGCCGCTCGCCGACCGCCGTCTCCGCGGGGTCGCCGGCCGCGGCGACGGAGCGGTCCGGGGTGAACTGCGGATCGCCGATGCCCGCGATCCGCACCCCCGCCACCACCACCGACTCGCCGTCGTCCACGACCCGCGCGTTCTTCTGGCGCTCGACGGCGGCCTGGGTGGTGAGCGAGTCGTGGTTGCCGCGCACCCACACGTACGGGACGCCGAGCGTGGCGATCGGGTCGAGGTAGACGTTCTCGGCGGCCGAGCCGTGGTCCATCGTGTCGCCGGTGTCGATGACGGCGTCCAGCTCGTACTGGTCCACCAGGGAGCGGATGATGCCCCAGGCGGCGGGGTTGAGGTGCATGTCGGAGACGTGCAGGAAGCGGACCGTGGAGGGGTCGGGCCGGTACGCGGGGAGGGTGGAGGCGGCGTCGTACAGCTTGCTGACGTTGGTGACCAGGCGGGCCAGCTCCTGCTGGTACACGTCGAACTCGGTGACGATGCTGCGCGCGTCGCCGATGACGCTGGGCGCGCTGGTCAGCAGCCCGGAGTACTTCGGCTCCAGCACGGACTTGGGGTTCCACGTCGCGAACGCGGCGGCGCCGGAGGCGGCCAGCAGCGCGAGCGCCAGCCCGCCGGCGGCCAGCGCGCGGCGGGGCGTGCGGTAGACGGTGAGCCCGAGCGCGGTCGCCCCGACGAGGGCCGCACCGCCGGAACGTACGCCCAGATCGAACGTGCTGTTGCGGATGTCGGCGGCCACCTCGTCCTCCAGCCCGGAGAACTCCTCGGGGTGCGCGACGAGCGCGCGGGAGCGGTCCGGGTCGAGCCGCTCGACCTCGACGTCGAGGCGGAGGAGGGCGTCGTGGCTGTCCATGTCGATGGCGCCGAGCGGCGAGACGCTGATGCGGGTGTCGCCGGTGACGGACGGCGTGAGCGCCATCCGGGTGTCCATGGGCCCGACCGACGTCTCGACCCCGCCGACGACGAGCAGTCCGAGCCCGGCCCCGACGACCGTGACGGAGGCGAGGCCGAGGGCGCGCGCGGAGGGGTGGGGGCGGTGGACGAGAGACGGCTCGACCCGGCGGCGCCGGGGCGCGCGCGGGGGGCGTGCCTGCCGCGCACGCCCCGCCCGCCACGCCCGGTCGGCCAGTCGGCGGACGGCGGCGGAGAGGCGGCGGACACGGGCGGGCGCGCGGCGGAGCCGCTCGAACAGGGCGCGGACGGGCGAGACCGCAAAAGGCACTTCGCGGGCCATTCGCAACGTATGCCCGGTGTGACCCGTCGGTATTCCGCGGCCTGACGCAGAATGGGCCATGTGCTGGACATGTCGAACGAGGAGTTCGAGGAACTGGTCGCGCAGGCGCTCGACCGGATCCCGGCGGAACTGACCCGCCTGATGGACAACGTCGCGGTCTTCGTCGAACCCGAGCCGCCGCCGGACGACCCCGGCCTGCTCGGCCTCTACGAGGGCACGCCGTTGACGGAACGCGGCGAGTGGTACGCGGGCGTGCTGCCGGACCGCATCACGATCTACCGCGGGCCGACGCTGCGGATGTGCGAGTCGCGGGAGGACGTGGTGGCGGAGACGGAGATCACGGTGGTGCACGAGATCGCGCACCACTTCGGGATCGACGACGACCGGCTGCACGCGATGGGCTACGGCTGAGCCGCCCGCCCCTCCGCAGGCCGGGGACCCGCCCGGTTCCCGCCGGGCCTCCCGCCGGGCCCTGAGGGCGTGCGGGGCTGATCCGGGGTCAGGCGGAGGGGAGTTGGGGGAAGGAGCCGCCTGCGCCGGCCGTGGTGCCGCCGCCCGTGTCGTCGTCCGTGGGCGTCGGGGTCGGGGTCGGCGTGGGGGTCGGTGTCGGGGTGGGCGCCGGGGTGGTCGGGGCCGGGGTCG